>NZ_CP106735.1:3880771-4191426 GCF_025639805.1 Reichenbachiella carrageenanivorans
CAGACAACTGCGCAGACCAGTTTCAATCCATCATCATATTTGATAGAAATGGTAGTACCATTTTCAAATCTACCAACAGGGAGTTTGAATGGACTGGTGATGGTGCAGACGTAGGCGTTTATTTCTACCAAATCGAATACCAGAACACCAACTATAAAGGGACGCTTACACTCGTTAGGTAATGCTGAAGAACTAGAAGCCCAGCCCAGCACGCAACCCATAGCCATAGCTAGACCCGTCTTGCATGGCTCCGTAAAAATCGAGCCGCAACACTTTGAATAGGTGCTCTAACCCCACTCCATATTCAATATAATGCCCAGATACTGAGGTATGCAAGTAATTAACAGATGCCACCACTTGTGCCTTGGTTTTCCTTATTAGTGGAAATTTGTTGAGTATAAAGCCATTGAAATGATGATCTACATGTACGCCCAACCATGCTCCATTTGTGCTGTACTGATAGTAGTCGAGCAATTGGTAATGATCTTGGCCAAACTTGGCAAAAATGGACTGATTGCCAGTAAAATGCCGATAATCCATAAAGTCCATTTTATCAGTATTGAAAAAGGTGCCTGCCCAAACAGTATAATTGCCACTACCAAAAAGCCCATAGTTAGCCCCTTGATAGACACGCATCACCACTTCGTCAAAGTTGGCATCTGAGTATGAATTCGTTACTGGTATTGCTTTTCTATATTGCACAAAGATGGTTGGATATTTACTATCAAGGTTAAACTTCATATCGGGTCGGGATATATACTTTTGCCCAAATTTGATATAGAAATTAGTTGTAAAAACCAATGCGCGGCTATGACCAAACGAAGTGTTTTTTCCTTCCTTGTTCAATTCATCATTGCTTGGAGCATTGGGTGCAAACAGACGATCGTCTTGATAAAAAAAGGAATAATCTGCCGTATTTTGCAATTCAGTCCTATGAGCATATTCGAGTGTAGATTTCCATGTGACACCGTTCACCACTTCGCTAGAATAGTGCAGTTTGGCAAATGACTTCTCGTACAGTTTCATATAATTTCGTCTATTCACCAATGTCTCAAAGGAATTGATCAATGGAGAAATCGGATCTGAGGCATTGTACTGAGAGACAAACTGGCCTCCCTCTACATAAGCCCGAGTCCTTTTGATGGGGTTGAACTGATATGAAAATTGTGCTTTATAATAAAAATCTTCACTCGAAAACCCATAACGCAAGGTAGGAGTCACTTGGTACTTCCAGATGCGCTCCTTCTCCTGCACATAGCTAGCCTTTAGGTTGACCACTGCTCCTTCTACCGTATTGTATTGAAGAATGTCGTATATGGGTTGAAACCTAAAATACCGTTCTTTATAGGACTGTTGATAAACATATCCACCAATGAACAAATTTTGAAAATTAAACTTATTGGAGACTTTGTCGATAGAATCTTTGTAAGGCTTGGCCTCCATCATGTGCTGCAGACTGTCCTTCCACCAGTAGTCTATTTTTTCTACTTTAGTTAATGGTATAGGACGCACTTCTTCCCAATATTTAGCATCACGCTTGTTGGCCTTATTTTCTATTTTCAATATTTCATTATCAAAATAACCATTAGGGAAAAGCTGGATTTGGTCTGCTTTTTTAGTTTCCACCAATTCATAATTAGGCTCTATTTCATATTCAGAATGAATCCCAACAAAATTGCCATTTCCTCTAAACCCAAATACATTGAGATAATAAGTAAATCGCTGCGAAAACAGCATCCAAATACCGTCCTGCACAGGCGCATAAACTTGGTAAACATTCACTTCATCCAAAAACTCAATCTGATGTGCTTTGGTCAATTTCAAATCCACGCTATAAATACGCCATGCATCTTCGATGATATAGATAAACCCTTCAAAAGCAGGATCATTTTTTCGCTTAGGTATTACTCTAATTTTATTAACCAACAGCCCTCCCTCCATCATGGTACCTTCCAGCTTATAATCATAAAAAAGCAGTGCATTTTGAGCAATGGGAGAAACAAACCCTCGCTCAGACAAACCAGGAAAAGTCATCAAATTATCATAAAAAGAAATAAGCATTTGTGACCCTTGGTTGTAACTAAATGCTGAATTGCTACCACTCACCTTAGAGGAAATCATCACTTCCTTTATTTTATCTGGGCGGGCAATACTCAGTTCGGATACCGATTCAGACAAATACACGATTCCCGTATCCAAGGCAATATTGACACCCAATACCTGATCTGGCTTTTCGTCTAGTGTCTGCATACCTTTCACATACACTTTACATTTGTAGGCATTTACTTCTTCTTGATGATACTTTCGCTTCGCCATGGCTTCGCGAATCACGGCATAAGCTGGGTCTGGTCCGCCAGCCTTCACCACCACCTCTTCCAATTGTAATACTTCTGGCTCTAGTACTACATTAAGCAGAATTCTTCTATGATCTACTTTTAGAGGTATCTGTTGTTTTTTATACCCTACATATTGGTAAACTAACTCATACTGCCCAGGAGGCAAGTCTAAGCTATACCGCCCTTCTATGTTGGTCGTAGTGCCTTTGGTGGTGTTCAACACATATAGTGTGGCAAAGGGTAAAGGCACACCACTCTGATCAGTTACCGTTCCAAACAGCTCCGCAGCCATTCCTTGCCAAGAAGAACAACACAACAGAAAAAAAAGAAAAATAATTTTAACAGGTCGAGACATGCAAAAACAAGAGTACAAGGTTGATTAACGCCAAATTAATAAAGATTTCAAAGCTGGAAACAATTTATCTCAAAAACGAGTATTACCTCAAGACTTATTAAATTCGAGTTTAATTTTCGACTAATAATGCCTAACAAACAAACCGCAATCATTACAGGAGGAACCTCTGGAATAGGCAAAGCATGCGCTGAGCTCTATGCATCCAAAGGATACAATATTGTCATTACTGGACGAAACCAAGAAAGGCTCAACAGCATCATCCAATCCTTTCATGCCGATGGCCATCAAGCACTAGGTATACAGGCAGATGCTGCTAGTGAATCTGGTGCACAAGACGTAGTAGGTCAGACCATCAAAACTTTCGGTTCTATAGATTTATTGATATGCAACGCTGGGGTTTCTATGCGTGCGATGTTTGAAGACTTGGATCTGAAAGTATTCAGAGAGGTGATGGACATCAATTTTATGGGAACAGTCAACTATGTAAAATATGCCCTACCCCATTTACTGACATCTAAAGGAACCATCATCGGTATCTCATCGATCAACGGACACAGAGGCACGCCAGCTCGTACAGCCTACTCTTCATCAAAATTTGCGATGGAAGGTTTTTTTGAAGCCCTTCGTACAGAATTGCTTTATAGAGGGGTGCATATACTTGTAGCTAGCCCAGGCTATACAGGCACCAATATCAGAAACACGGCTCTGACCGCACATGGAGAAGTACAAGGAGAATCTCCCAAAGACGAAAGCAAAATGATGACAGCCGAGGAGGTTGCCCTTAGAATCTATAAAGGACACCAGAAAAAAACCAGACACTTTATACTGACCCCATTAGGCTGGTGGCTCAACTTCCTCAATCAGTTTGTACCACGACTAATGGACAAGATCGTCTATAATGTACTAGCCAAAGAACCCGATTCTCCTCTAAAGGATAAACCTAGTTGATTTGTTTGATCATAGAAGAGCGGATATAAGCATCTTGCCCATTCCATAATACTTTAACCCAAATACCTTCATCGTTTATAATCATAAGACGATGACCTTTTTTTACTACCTCTACGAGGTCTGCCCCTGCCGATGGGCCAGTCATGAGGTATGCGTGATCTTTAACAATAATAGCCTGCGAGTCATTCAACCCAAAATTGGACAACCAAAAGAAAGCCAGCAAAACTACCACCGCAGAAATGGCATAAGGTTTGGCATTAGACCCTGACTTAAATTTGCGATACAGCACCACAATAATTAAGAATAAGACCACACTGAATAACAGGATATTGAACGCTAAATAATACTTATTAGCCAACCCTTTGAACCTAGTCGTATCGGTCAATGAAAAGCCAAAAAGCTCATGCTCATCGGCCAGTTCCTGCATCTTATTTTGTGCTCTTTTGTCAGAAGTCTGCAAATAATATTTATTCAGATAGATCAATGCTTGACTATAGTCTCCCAAGCCTTCTTTGATATAAGCCATCTTCATCAGCATCTGTGGTGATGCTTCATTCTGCTCAGTCATCAATTCATCATAAATTTCGAATGACTCCGTATACTTTTGAAGCTTAAAAAGGGAATCTGCCCGTGCTAATTTTCCTTCAATTTCGCCTCCAAAGGAGAAAAATGGAGTCATCAAGAAGCTGACAAAAAGTATTGTAATAAAATTGAAGATATTGTTTTGTTTTTTACTCATCTCGTGCCTACATTTGCAACCGCAAAATAAGGGAAGGATTGACAAAAACGAAACTTTCCAGTGCGAAAAAGTATGATTCGTTAGCTCAGTTGGTAGAGCAACGCCCTTTTAAGGCGTGGGTCCTGGGTTCGAGCCCCAGACGAATCACTGATAGTGAAAGCCTTTGACAAGGCAAGGAATTTAGTTCGATTTAAGTTAGATTAAACTCAATAATTCTAGGACAAATCACTTTCTAAAATAACCTTGGTAAAAGCCGAGTATTATTGTCCGCGTTTAATGATTCGTTAGCTCAGTTGGTAGAGCAACGCCCTTTTAAGGCGTGGGTCCTGGGTTCGAGCCCCAGACGAATCACTCAAGCACCGAGAATACTTGGTGCTTTTTTTATGCCTTCATTCTAATCACTCACCATCACACTTCAGTATACAATGTCCTTCGGGTATCGAACTGATAGTTTTCTGGATTACCAAACAAAAGATTTCCAGGCTTCTTCGTATCTTCACTCAAGAAGAACTCTTTAATCGCCCCTACTAATTCTTCTTTACTCAGTTGCAAATCATTGTTGAGGTCTAGTTTTTTGAAACAGATATCTACAAATTTGATCTCCACTCGCAATGAAACAAAAAAGCACATATACTCTTGCTTAGACAGGTAGCCGTTTTTGTCTTTATCATAAATGTAAAAAATATCGTCAGCAGCTTGCTGGGCAATTTTATCAAAAGGACCATAAATTTCACCTACAACTACAGCTTCAAGGTATTTCAACCAATTGGTCAAGTTGCACCTATTCGGCGTCTGACTACTTAAGAAATCCCTCAGCTGCGTCCAAAAATCCTGCCCCCTCTGAGTAATAAAGTCCTCCACCTCAGAAGGAGGCATCAGACAACGAAAAATCGCTACATTCTCACCCAAACTCATGAAGTCCCGCTCCTGAAGCAGTCCGTCATGATCAAAATCTAAAATTTTGAAAAGGTGTGTATATTTTTGAGTTAGTCTATCAGAAAGCATGTTTGAAATTACGCTTTTTCAAGCTTAATTTCAAACATGCACTATTTTGGGTACTATATTACTCTACATGAAATGGGTTGTACTTGATCATCAATCCATGCATATTGCTCCATGCATTTGGGTTTTGATCCAAAGTGGTATCATAGTGATACACCACAAAAAACTGATTAGTGATATGCAAGCCAATCAAAAAATTGACCCCAGCAACCGAGCGATAACCCACACCTGCTTCAAATTTTCCACTATATTCTATAATGGCATTGACATCAAACTGAATAGGCGCTCCTGAGACATATTTGACCAACATAGCTGGTTTTAAAAAATAATCTCTTGCCAGAGCCGTTTTATATCCAGCTTGGAGATAATAATGATTTTGCAAAGACAGGTTTGCATCTGCGCTAAACATTGACCCTGTAATTCTCGGCGCAGATAGCCCTACATAAAAATGCTTTTGGCTATAAAAAACGCCCATACCTATGGTCGGCAGAAAGGTATTAATGTCCTGCGCATACTCAGGATCATTGACCACACCCAAGTCCGTCAATCTCTCGCTCACATGACTCATCCCTGCCTGAATCCCAAAAGACAAAACGCTCGGATAAAAACCCCAGCTTGTATATGAGTTTCGATTTCTCGAAAACAACTTATAACTATAAGCCATCGAAAACTCCGTATTGCTATACACCCCCACTTTATCTGAAGTAATGGTTGCCCCTAAGCCCACACTTCTTATACCTACAGGACTATTGATAGTAAAATTACCAAACTGCGATCCTCCTTCAATAAACGGCACAGTCCTCGTGGCCTCAAGTGCTACATCTAAATGACCATAATATCCCGCATAGGCAGGATTGACCGTCATCAGATTATAAGTATAGGTCGATAGTACAGGTACTTGCTGCGCCAATCCAGCAATAGACTTGACCAACACCAACAATAGTATAACTCTAGTTTTCATTCTATTATCTTTTAATCATAATATATCCATCTGTTTTTTCTATATCATGCCCGGATGGAATATCGATATGATAGAAATAAGTACCTTCTGGCAATTGCCCTGTGCTTAAACCAGTGAGGTTATTGGCTTGTCCGTCAAATGATCTAGATTGATTGTCATAACCACGTTGCTCATAGATCAGGTTGCCCCAGCGGTTGTAGACATATACCGTATTATCTGGATATTTCTCAATACCTTTAATCTGCCAAGTATCGTTGATTCCGTCTCCGTTGGGAGAAAACCCAGAACTAAAAACAGGCTGCTCTACCCATACCGTTACCTGATCTTCTCCTACACAACCCTCTACTGTTTCCAACTGGACAGTATAATCCGTGGTAAACTCTGCTGTAGTAGTAGGCGACATGGTTTGGGTATCTGCCAAGCCATAGTTTGGTGACCAGGTCACTACTCCACTATGTATCGAACGAACCGATAGCTGTGTAGACTCTCCCTCTAAAATGACCTGATCTTCGCCAGCATCAACTTCAATGTCTTCAATTTGAATTTGAAAAATACAGCTAGAACTATTACCATATGAATCAGTAGCTACAAGTTCCACTTCCGTATCTACCACAAGTATCTCCCCTGCTTTTGGCGACTGTGTTACCATCTCGATCTCTGCACACACATCGGTTGCCCTTAAAGAACTCGTAAAGTCTGGCATTAAATTTCCACAAGTGAGCACCTGATCGGAGGGGCAGTTTAAGACTGGCCCTAGCAAATCCTCTTGTACCAAAATCTGAAATGTGATCTCATAGAAATTACCCGCATCATCAAGACCCTTTATATCCACAAGCATACCATCCACCACTTCTACCCCAGCTGCTGGCGACTGAATCAGCTGAATGTCTATATCACAATTGTCGGAGACCGAGGTCAGACTCGTATAATCTTGCAAAAGCGTACCACAACCCACTGTTTGGTCATCAATCGTTGACAACATGGGTGACTCTACATCGGCATGAATAAACACCTGAAAAATAAAATCATCTGCATTGCCTACTGCATCAGTAGCCGTAAGGGTCACAGTCATGCCGTCTGTCACAGCCGTACCGATGGCTGGAGACTGGGTAACCACAGGTGCCGCATCACAGTTGTCTATCACTGTACCTAGCGTCCTATAGTCAGACAATACCTCTCCACAATTCACGATTTGATTGGTCAGTCCCACGATGCCAGGGGCAACGGCATCAGGTTTAATATTTACCACAAAAGTATAATCCGCGGTATTGCCAGCATCGTCTGTAGCACTGAGCGTGACGATCATACCATCTACCACTGTACTACCAACTGCTGGCGACTGCACCACAGATGGAGATAGGTCGCAGTTATCAGACACAGTTCCTAATCCTGTATAATCCAACAAAACGGTATTACAATTCACATCTTGATCGGTAAGACCAGTGATCACAGGATCTTCTGCATCAGAAGTCAAAGAAACCATAAACGTACATACATCCGTATTGCCACTGTTATCTGTAGCCGTAAGAGTCACCGTCATACCATCGACAGCCATGCTGCCTACAGCAGGCGATTGAGTTATAGTAGGATTTGGGTCTACATTATCTGTAGCAGTTGCCAATGAAGTATAATCTGGTAATATAGTCGTACAACTAAGGGACTGATTAATAGGACAAGTAATATCAGGGTCAGTAGCATCACCAAAAGTATTGACTATGAATGTACACGTATTATTTACATTGCCAGAAGCATCGGTAGCGATTAGTGTCACTGTCATACCTGATATAACTGCAGTACCTACTGCTGGTGATTGTGTAATCACAGGCGCACTATCACAGCCGTCCCAAGCTGCCGCACTAGCAGTATAGTCTAAAAGAGTAGAACCTGCTGTTACAGACTGGTTTCCTGGGCAAGTGGTGAAATCAGGTGCACGCACATCGTCAGAGCACGGAGAAATAGCCGCCAACCATACATTGCCTACTACAGACTTATTACCTGATGCAGAAGTTTGATGCGTACTTGTTGCCATCACATAGTGATCAGGACTAATTTCTAGTACATGAGCATAATAATCAACAGAAGCTGACCCATAGAGTTCTTGCCATTCTATTTCTCCAGAAGCATCCAGCTTGACCACCACATTGTCGTACGAACCAAACGCTCCAGCATGATTGAGAATCCTACCACCCACGATGTAACCACCATCACTGGTTTCTCTCACACTCAGGCAATACTCTTCAGAGACGCTTCCGATTGTCCTGCACCACTCTTTGTTTCCTGAGGCATCTACCTTCACTATAAACATGTCATTGCCTCCAAATAAAGTAGCAATATCATGGTCACTTGAATTCGTACTCCCATACGTAATGAACCCTCCATCAGAAGTAGCCAAAACACCAGCTGTGTAGTCATTGCCACTGCCTCCAAAATTTTTCTCCCAAGTAAGGTCTAAATCCAGGTCCGTTTTCAGTACCCAAATATCAGAATACCCCCCGTAATGATTACTTACATCTCCGCTTGCATGAGTAGCCACTCCTGATAGGATTACTCCTCCAGATTGACTCACAGCCACATAGCCATCTCGCTGTATACCTGATGAGCCATAGCTACCAAAATCAAGGGTATTACCATCAGTATCTATCTTTAAAGCATACAAGGTCCCATTGCCGCCTCCAATCGTCTCATCTATAAAATCTAAATCTTGAGAAAACGTTCTTCCCGTAATCACAAAATCTCCGGAAAGCATCTTAGCCACACCGAAAGCCTCATCTAGACGTGTCCCTCCAAAGTTTTTGTTCCATACAATATTGCCATCTACATCAAATTTGACGGCCCAAATATCATCTTGTATACCATAATTACCAGGCACATCACCATCATCAGATTCAGTAGACCCCACAGCGATATACCCACCGTCGTCAGTGAGGGCTACCTCAATAAAATCGTCGGCCGAAGTCCCACCAAGTGTATGTGTCCACACCTCTGCTCCTGCATCGTCCACTTTCATAATAAAGGCATCTGAGGGGTAATTTTGGCTGGCTCCTACTAGGATGAATCCTCCATCTTGGCCTGGCTTCATGTCACGGATGTAAGCTCTATTTACCACTGTATGGCCAACTTCCCACTCCACATAATTTTGGGCATGACTATTAGCACTCAATGTAAGTGCTAGCAATAGCAATATAACTGGCAACCTTTTCATAAATAATACACATAAATCTTAAATATGTGCAAAATTCACTTTTAGTCAACTCAAATACATCGCCAGAAAATAGGGTTTTTAAAACTCACTAGAAGTAGTAGGTTTTGGAATAATTAAGGTTGCAAATCAACTCATGTTATATCTCCACACTCAACCAGTCCAAGGTAGACTGATACATGATATTGTCTTTATCTTTTTGAGCAATGTCACTGTCTTCGATAAATTTACCAATCTCCAAATCGCCTAACGGGAAAGGGTAGTCTGAGCCAAGCGTGATCTTATCTGAACCAATCATTTCCATGATGTATTTAAGATAAGGAAGGTCATGCGTAATACAATCCACCCAAAACTTACCCAAATATTCACGTGGATTAATCGAATTATCAATGGCAACTAAGTCTGGACGGCAATTGAATCCATGCGCTACCCTACCAATAGTCGCCAACAAAGAACCTCCCGCATGAGAGAAGTTGAACCTCACCTTAGGAAATTTCTCCAGTACCCCACCGAATATAAGTGAACAGGCTGCTCGCGAAGTTTCGGCAGGCATACCTACCAACCACGGCAACCAATACTTACTCATGTGCTCGCTGCCCATCATCTCCCACGGATGAATCATCACCGCCAGACCCAACTGCTCACAAGCCTCCCATATGGGATAAAACTCTGGCTCGTCAAGATTTTTATTATTGATATTCGATCCGATTTGAATACCAGGCAAGTGGAGTTCATTTTTTATTCTTTCCAGTTCTTGTACGGCATGCTTGGGCGATTGCATAGGTATCGTACCTAGCCCCAAATAGTGTTTGGGATAAGCTGCCACTACCTGAGCAAGGTGGTCATTCAGAAATTGAGAAATCTCTAGCCCATCCTGCGCTTTAGCCCAATAGCTAAACATGACAGGAATGGTACAAATAACTTGATACTGCGTGTGATACTGAGCATACTCAGCTATTCTTATTTCAGGATCCCAACAGTTTTCGTTGATTTCTCTAAAAAACACTCCGCCCTTCATCATATCGGCATACTGTGGGCGCTTATGCACGAGGTGTATAAAATCTCCATACCCAAATTTCTTTGCAAAATCAGGCAATTTCTCTGGCAAGATATGCGTGTGCATATCAATCTTCAGGCTTCTACTCATGGGATGCTGTTTCTTGGGTGGATGAATCAAAAAAATCAGTTCAATCCATTTCCGAAATTAATAATTTAAGTCAGCATTTGCGCCAAAAGCATTTAGATTTGCATTTTTGAAATTACAATTAAGAAATTATGACCGCAGAAATCCACACCACAAAAGGTGTAATGAAGTTGGAGTTTTTTGAAAAGGATGCTCCTAATACAGTTAAAAACTTTACCGACTTAGCCAAAAAAGGCTTTTATGACGGGTTGACTTTTCACAGAGTTATTCCTGACTTCGTTATCCAAGGCGGATGTCCTGACGGTACTGGCGCTGGCGGCCCAGGCTACCAAATCGACTGTGAGCTTGATGGCGACAATCAATTCCACGATCGTGGCGTACTCTCTATGGCTCATGCAGGTAGAAACACTGGTGGGTCTCAATTTTTCATTTGCCACAGCCGCACCAATACCGCTCACTTGGACAGAAATCACACCGTTTTTGGCAAAGTAGTAGAAGGTCTGGATGTGATCGATGAGATCAACCAAGGCGACAAAATGACCAAAGTAGTCGTGATCGACTAATCTTCATAGAAGCTGTTTGAGAGCTGATAAGTACTCTCGATGTATTTGCTAATCTCAAACAGCTTCTTATTATTACCCATGGGTTTTATTAATTTAGTAGCTCTTCAACTAATAAAATAAAACCTATGAAAACCAATATCCTTCTTGCTTCTCTACTCCTAGCAGGCATTGCTTGCACACCTACCAAAAATAAAGAAGAAGCACAGACACCACCCAAAACCATCACTCCTCCCTCCCTCTCCAAAGTATGGGAAACAGATACTGTGCTTACGACTAGTGAATCCGTGATCTATGATCCATTTCGCAAGGTGCTCTACGTATCCAATATAAATGGCGTACCGCCCACAGCGAAAGACAACGACGGGTTTATCTCTATCATTAATACTGACGGTACAGTAGCCACACTCAAATGGATCACCGAACTCTCTGCCCCCAAAGGCATGGGCATTGTGGACAGCAGTCTATTTGTCGCCAACATAGACGAAGTGATAGAAATCGATATCCCTAGTGGGGAAATCATCAAAAGGCATCCCATCGAAGGCGCGCAGTTTCTCAACGACATCACAGTATCCAAAGACGGCGATGTGTTTATTTCCGACACCATGACCAACAAAATTCATTTACTCAGCAAAGGGGAAATGACCACTTGGCTAACCGATAGCACTATGAAAGGTCCTAATGGTTTGCTACATCAAGGCAGCCACATCATGGCATCTTCCTTTGGTGGCGACGAATACTATCGAATAGATATCAATACCAAAATGATAGAGACTCTTACTGACTCTATCCCCGCGGGAGATGGTGTGACATCGTATCACGAACATTACTTTGTATCCAACTGGAATGGAGAAGTTCATTTTGTAGACAGCACCAACGCAAGAACAATTCTAATCGACACTAAGGAAATCGGTCAAAATGCCGCAGATATTTATTACCTGAAAGAAAAAGGCCTGCTGCTTGTGCCTACTTTCTTTGCTAATACCATAGCCGCCTATCAGGTAAAATAATATAGTATTAGAAAGTCCGAAGGAACCTCTAGAGGTTCCTTCGGACTTTCTAATAATTCAATTCTTTACTTTCTACGTTTCTAAACATACCTTCCGACTTGTAAAATGCACCACCTTCAATCATCCCAATATATTCGGTATGTTCCTCACGCCTTTCATACACATAGTGACGACCTAAATTGTCCAACGAATACAAATCGAAGCCCATTGATATATCTGAATCTCTAACAACGAGCGCATCGAAAAGCATTCCTGTATGCGTTTGATAATTGTGGTCAATATAGAAATATAAAACATGCCCTTTTTCACCAACAGGGTCCAATACATATTCAGCCTCCATCTTTGTCTGAATATTTTTCATTTTCAGCTTTCGCCAAATAAAAAACGGAGCACCCTTACTCGCCAACAACTTCCACTTGTACCAATAAGTAACCTCTACATCTCCCATCTTAAACGCTACCTTTCGATAATAAAACAGATTGAGAGAATCGATATAAATTGCGATGACCCCCAGTAAAAAAACAGTAAAAAAAAGCAAACCTCCCCAAAGAAGCCAATCGTTCGAATGCCCAGTGGCGTAGAGTAGAATGGTAGGATTCAAATTGCTATACAGTTGGTTATATCATGCTAAACGTTCATTTTCAATGGAAATTGACCTCCAGCAGCTCATAATTAAATTATTATCCAAAAATAGCAAAATCAAAGGGTTCCTCCTTTCAATTCGGCTTCCTTCTGGATAGTTTTGTACAAGCAAATATATTATGGAAGCAGGCATACACACCACCAAAGAAAAAGCACTCTCGCTCAATCTCAACGAATCCATTTATGGCACATTAGCCGAAATCGGTGCAGGACAAGAAGTAGCATCCAATTTTTTCAAAGCTGGAGGAGCCTCTGGTACGATTGCCAAAACCATGTCGGCCTACGACATGAAATTTTCTGACGCCATCTATGGCGCTACCAAGCGCTACGTATGTGAAGAAAAACTCCTCAAAATGCTTGACAAAGAATACCATTTGCTCTCCAAGCGACTCAACCACCGAGCAGACGAAACCAGATTTTTTGCTTTTGCCAATACAGTAGAAACTATCAACTACCAAAAAACCAACGAAGGACATGGCTGGGTTGGTGTTCGGTTTCAATTAACTCCTTTTGCAGAACCTAACGATTGTATTATTCACGTGGTACTCAAAGACCCCGACATGATCTGGCAACAAGAAGTGTTGGGCAAAATCGGAGTCAACCTTATCTATGGCTGTTTCAATCATTTTGCTGACCCAGAGCAGCTGATGATCTCTATTGGAGACAATTTCAGCAAAGATCGAATTGAAATAGACATGTTTAGACTCGAAGGCCCTGCCTTTGATGGGATCGACAACCGATTGATGAGTTTGAAACTAGTAAAGCATGGACTCACTAAAGCAGCTATTTTCAACCAACACGGAATTGTAAAACAGCCGACTTCATTCCTATACAAGAAAAATGTATGCGTACTACGTGGCAGATTTAGACCCGTCACGCATGTCAATGTGGACATGATGATAGCTGGTGTACGCCAATTCAAAAAAGAACTAGACAACAAAAACGAAAGCTTTGATGTGATCGCCGAACTCACACTTAGAGACCTTACTCTCGGAGGTGAAATAGATGAACAAGATTTTCTAGATCGTGTAGACCTATTGAATTCACTAGGTCAAACGGTATTGATCTCCAACTATCAGGAGCATTACCGGTTAGCTGTTTACCTGAGTAGAATCACCAAAAAAGGCAAGATTGCTTTCATACTCGGCACCAACAACCTCTCTCACCTGTTTGAGGAAGAGTACTACACCAATCTGCCTGGCGGTATTATGGAAGCTTTCGGGAAATTGTTTGCCGCCAATCAACAAGTATTTGTATACCCTAGTCTATCCCCTGATACTAAGGAGGTTCGTACCAGTCAAAATTTCGAAGCAGCAGACCACTTAAAACATCTCTATCAGCATCTCGTCACCAATCACTTCATTCAAGATGTAAAAAATGCTAAAGTGGAAAACCTCCATATCATTTCTGATGATGTACTCGCCATGATCAAAAAAGGCGAAGCAGGCTGGGAAGAATTCGTACCATTCAAAGTAGCCCACATGATTAAGGAGAAAAAAATGTTTAAGTACAAAGACCTAGCAGCCAAAGTATAAGTCACCAATCCTCATAATCCGCCTTTGTTAAAAAAAATGTGGGTTATTCCGTTTCGTCTTTTATATTCGTGTTTTCATGCGATTGTATAAGGAACGGTATATTCTGTATATGGCACCTTTACTACACGCCGTACGAACTCATTAAACAACAAAAAATGGCAGGAAGAGGAAATTTCAGCAACCGATTAGGATTTATTTTGGCAGCAGCAGGCTCAGCCGTTGGCCTTGGCAACATTTGGAAATTTCCTTTCGAAGTAGAAGCTGGTGGCGGAGCAGCCTTCGTCCTTATCTACCTTATTTTCTGCTTTGTACTCTGTTTCCCCGTCATGGTCACCGAAATTGCTATTGGTAGAAAAACCAATAAAAATGCAGTAGGCGCTTTCAATGCTTTAGGATACGACAAATGGAATATCATTGGCAAAATGGGCATCCTCGCAGGAGTAGTCATTCTTTCCTTTTACAACGTAGTCGCAGGCTGGGCTTTCGGGTACTTCTTCGAAATGGCTCAGGGCAATTTCAGTGTGGGCAAAACATTCGGAACTTATGTTTCCGATGCTGGCACTACAGGAGTATATGCTTTGATCTTCATGTCATTTACCGCATATGTAGTCTCTAAAGGAGTCTCTGCTGGCATAGAAAAAGGGGCTAAAATCCTGATGCCCACTTTGATCATTATGATTCTAGGACTACTGGCTTATTCACTCACACTACCCAATGCCATGACTGGTGTCAAATACTATCTCATCCCTGAGTTTTCTGAGTTGAATCTCAAAACCATAGGAGGTGCATTACGACAGTCATTTTTCTCACTCTCATTAGGCATGGGCACTATCATTACATATGGCAGCTATTTATCTAAAAAAGAAAACATCGTCAGTGCTTCGGTATCAGTTACTTTCTTTGATGTAGGTATTGCTCTTTTAGCTGGGCTCATGTTATTTCCTCTGGTGGCTTATAGCACAGGCGGCGACATGTCCAACATTCAAGGTGGTGCAGGATTAATTTTTGCTGCATTGCCTAGCGTATTCGAATCGTTGGGCTCTGGGCTCGGTAGTATTCTTGGCGCCTTATTCTTCTTATTGCTGTCCTTTGCTGCACTTACCTCTACAGTATCTCTACTAGAGGTTCCTGTATCTTATGTAGTAGACGAACATAAGATAAGTAGGCCAAAAGCCACAGCCATTACCGCTGGCATAGTCTTTCTAGTAGGCCTACCTTCTCTTTTAGGCAATGGATATAGCGACACATTTACTTCATTCATCACCTATATAGGCGCTGAAAATGCTGTCACTTTTATGGATTTCTTAGGCCATTTGGCTGACTGCATGTTGCTTTTGGGAGGGTTCTTGATCGTTACCTTTGCTGGATATGTTTGGAAAAAAGAAAACCTCAACGAAGAATTAGCCATTGGCTACGAAGGTTATGAAAACTCTAAAGTAAAAGTATTTCTAGGGTTTGCGGTTCGCTACCTCTGCCCCGCTCTTCTCGGTCTCTTGTTTGTATTGGTGGTTTTGAGCAACTTCTTCGGAGTAGATATTATCAACTAGCCTAATAGACGATCTTCATTTCAAACCTTCAGGAGGTAAAAGCCCTGAAGATTTAACAAACCATTTTTTTTATTTCTTCACAAAACCCTCTTCCTCGCCACCATTAAGCACGATCGTGTAGTCACCAGGAGCTAACATGCGCAAGGGGATTTCTTTGGCTTTGCCTTGCAGCACACTTTCATCTCCTCTGAATATTTCGTAAGAGGCTTCTTGTGAAAAAGTCATTTTATCAGTAACGATACGAGGTGAAAAAGTCACACTTTCTGGATAGTGGTAAAATTCCATTTCCATAGAATACAGATACCTGCCTTCTGGCAATTCATATTTGATTCTATATTTATTGCCCCCCTCTACATGCTCAGGGAAATACACATACTGTGCCCCGTCAAACCTACCTTTGGCTCGCATCACTTTCACCACATCCCAATAATCATTCTTTAGTTTTTCGATCTTAAACTTGCCATCTCGCCGATCTCCTTTGGTATACCAATGCATGATGGAATCGTTGAGTACAAGGCTATCAAACTTAAAATTGCTATGATAAAGTACCGCCTCTGGATTCACTATCCGTGGCCTACAACTGTCGCCATGCATGATTTTTACTGAGACTGGCGTGTACAAATCCACCCCTTTGAAATTCAACCGAACAGCTGTAAGCTGTAGATTGGTGCTGGTTTTCTTACCATTCACTAAAATGGACTGCACACAAAATTGCCCAGAGTCTGCCTGATATGGATTTTGTATATAAAGACCTTCACCTTTATATACGCCACTAAGCAGCAGCTCTTGACCGAAGGTCGTTTGTGAGATTAAAAATATAAGAAAAATTAAATAACGCTTCATTGTATACTATGGGAATGACGTAAAGCTCGCAATATTTTTAGTTCTAACGAAACTCCATCCCAAAATAATACAATTCTATTCAAAACGTAAAGAAACGATTGGATCTAACTTAGAAGCTTTATAAGCTGGCAGATATCCAGAAAGCAAGCCAACGATCATACCGATCCCAAAACCTACCAACATCCACAGCCAAGGCACCACAAAAGTATCTGCCAAAAGTGTAGAAATGATATTACCTACAATAAAGCCAAGCAGAACACCTCCCAGTCCACCGATTTGTGTGATCACTATCGACTCGATCAGAAACTGCTGTCGGATACGCTTAGGTGTAGCTCCCAAGGCTTTCCGGACACCGATTTCCCTTGTGCGTTCTGTCACTGATACCAGCATGATATTCATCAGACCAATAGAAGCTCCCAGCAGCGTGATAAAACCAATAGTAAAGCCCCCAATACGCAAATAGCCTGTGATCTCTCCGAGCCTTTCGGCTAATGATTTCTTCTCCTGGACATCAAAGGATTTTTCACCCCCTGGCGTATCTTTTCTAATCGCTTTCATCAGACCTGTGGCTTCGCCCATGAGGTGATCCATGTTCGTAGGATCTTTTACCGACACACCTATTTTATAGTTTAGCGAACGATTTTTTGCCAGCCGTCTGGCTACACCCAAGGGGACGATCACTGCTCGATCTGCTCTTCCGCCTTCTGTCCCTTGTTTAGCCAATACACCTACTATTTTAAACTTCATACCCAAAAAAGAAATAGACTTATTTAGGCTTTTTTCATTCTCCTTAAAGAGCGTATTTAATACTTCATGACCAATCAGTGCAACGTTAGCACCGTTTTGGTGTTCGAATGCAGAAATGCTTCTCCCATCTTCGATATCATACCCTTCTACATATAGATAATTGATGTCTCCCCCAATCACCGACACATTGGGGTTAGTCACTTCCGATCCATACTTCACTTCAGCATTACGTGTCACCGAGGTGTACAATGCCGTCACTTCCCCTACTTTATAGTGATCCACAAATTGCGAAACCTGATCAAAAGTCAGCCTAGGATAGTTTTTTTGTGCAACGCCACCTTTTTTACCTCGCTCTAGACGAATGTCTTCTATCACGAAAGTATTAGACCCTAAATTGGAAAAACTATCATTGATAGAATTTTGAATACCATCTATTGCCGTAAGGATACCTACTAAAGAAGTGATGCCAATTGCAATAATGGCAGCCGTCAAGGTGGTTCTGAGCTTATTGGCCATAATAGACTTCACAGCCTCTCGGATATTTTCTATTTGATTCATAGGCAAACGCTTCGTGCTTTAGTCGCAAGTCAAGGTAGTTTATTACAGCGAATCAACTAATATTTACCTTAAATTGTTATTAGAAATTTATTCCTTACATAATCTCCTCAAAACAGTCACTACATTTCGTTTTATCCCTTTTATCATAACGATACTTTGCTTCTTTCGTAAGATTCCCTGTAGAAAACCACTGATTTACTCTGATTTACAGACTCATTGCAACGTTCTAATGACAAATTAGGGTTTAAAGTTTGAGCTTTAAAAAATAGGAGTTTGTAAATTGGCCTCAAAATACGATGTACATGCGCAAAAGCTTAGTTCTATTTCTCTTATTAATTTCATTTGGACTCAAAGGGTCTCACCTTCTACTTCCGATGGACAATACCCAATCTAATCATTTGAAGGCTTATGGCATCGCCTATTGGGTCTTACAAAAAGAGATAGAAGTAGATTGGCTACTCAACTATAAAGGAGGAGCCTTTATGTTTAAATATTTC
The DNA here is from genome assembly GCF_025639805.1 of Reichenbachiella carrageenanivorans. NCBI lineage: Bacteria > Pseudomonadati > Bacteroidota > Cytophagia > Cytophagales > Reichenbachiellaceae > Reichenbachiella > Reichenbachiella carrageenanivorans. The sequence continues at coordinate 3,899,395 of NZ_CP106735.1, forward strand.
CAAGACTTTGAAAATGAACTAATCATTCGTGGCGTGAGCTACCAGGTAATCTCTGATGCTCAGGCCAATGGCATACTCAGTGAGATCGCAAGTCCAGCGTCCAATATGGACGCTATGAAATTGGAGAAGTACCCCAAGATTGCTGTGTATTCGCCTAAAAGCAAACAACCTTGGGATGACGCTGTTACCCTGGTATTGACCTATGCAGAAATCCCCTATGATGTGGTGTTCGACGATGAACTGATGTACGATGAGCTACCCAAATACGATTGGCTACATTTGCATCACGAGGACTTCACAGGACAATACGGTCGTTTTTTTCGAGTGTATCAGCACTACCCATGGTACCAGCAGCAACAGCGTGAGTATGAAGAGTCTGCCCGCAAACATGGCTTCTCTAAAGTCTCTCATCTCAAATTAGCCATCGTCAAAAAAATACAGTCTTATGTAGCTAGTGGTGGTTTTCTATTCGCCATGTGCTCTGCTACAGACACCTACGACATTTCGTTGGCAGCCGAAGGCATAGACATTTGCGAAAGCATGTTCGACGGAGACCCTGCCGACCCACAGGCACAAAACAAATTAGATTTTAGCAAAACCTTTGCTTTCGAAAACTTCACCATCGAACGAAACCCCTACATCTACGAGTTTTCTAACATAGACAATCAACCCAATCAACGAGGTCTTACAGAAGATAATGACTACTTCTCTCTCTTCCAGTTTTCTGCCAAATGGGATCCCATTCCTACCATGCTCACACAAAACCACGAACACATCATCAAAGGCTTTATGGGACAGACTACAGCGTTCAAAGACCGTTTGGTTAAATCAGATGTAGTACTACTCGGAGAAACCAAATCGATCGAAGAAGCCAAATACATTCATGGTATTTTTGGCAAGGGATTTTGGACTTTTTATGGCGGACACGACCCTGAAGACTACCAGCATTTAGTCAATGAAGAACCTACAGATCTGAACCTACACCCCAACTCACCTGGATATCGGTTAATACTGAACAACATCCTCTTTCCAGCCGCCAAAAAGAAAAAGCAGAAGACTTGATCTAGCCATACTTTAACCCTCATTTAACCAATACTTTATATTACATTTGGCTCCTAAACATTTAACAAAATCTACTTCTCATGGATAACAGAAAATTTTTACCCTTTTTAGTCATTGCAGCCGTTGGTCTTTTTGTAATCGTCGGTCTGTCCTCTAGTTTGTTTTACACACTCGGACCAGCAGAAAGAGCGGTGGTGTTCTACAAATTTGGCAATGGCCTAGATAAGGAAAATGTAATCGGGCCTGGGTTCCATGTGAAGGCGCCTTGGAATAATGTCTATGTATTTGACGTATCAGAAAACAAAGTAGAAGAAGGCATGGATGTGCTCGATAAAAGCGGCTTATCTGTAAGTGTAGACGTATCTGTAAGATTCACCCCTATGCCTTCTAAAATCGGATACATCCAAGAAACCTTCCAACAAGACTATATAAACAGATTAGTCATTCCAGAAGTACGCTCTTCGGTTCGACAGGTCATGGGTAGATATACTGCAGAAGAAATCTACTCTACTAAGAGAAGTGAAGTAGAAGGTGCTATCAAAAATGAGACAGCAGCTATACTAAGCGCAGATGGCAACAATGTAATTATGAAAGCATTCTTGATACGTGCCATTAATCTACCTGCTCAGATCAAGCAAGCTATTGAAAACAAACTACAACAAGAACAAGAGGCTTTGGCTTATCAGTTTAGACTAGACAAAGAACTAAGTGAAGCAGAGAGAAAAAGAATTGCAGCAGAAGGAGAAGCTGCTGCCAACAAAATTGTTAACTCAAGCTTAACACCTGAATTACTGAAAATGAGAGGAATTGAAGCTACCATTGAGCTTTCAAAATCACCTAATTCGAAAGTTGTAGTGATCGGGGGCGGCAAAGAAGGCCTTCCATTAATATTAAACAATAATTAGACTTTAAAATAAGTCAACAATTCACTATTTTCGCGTTAAAATTTTATTAGTCCTTTCACTTAATCAGAAAAATCAATGGCAGAAGAAACCGCAGAAATTAAAGTAGGAGATAAGAGCATTGAACTTCCATTAATCACCGGCACCGAAAATGAGACCGCCATCAATATTGGGGCGTTACGGGCGCAAAGTGGACTAATCACACTTGACCCTGGGTATAAAAACACAGGAGCGACCAAAAGTGCTATTACGTTTTTGGATGGAGAAAAAGGCATCCTAAGGTATAGAGGTTATTCGATAGAAGAACTAGCAGAGAAATCTACATTTCTGGAGGTAGCTTATTTATTGATATATGGCGAATTGCCAGATACAAAAACGCTTGAGGAATTCAAATCAGGAATTACTCACCACACCTTAGTACATGAAGACATTAAGAAAATCTTGGAAGGCTTCCCTTCTAATGCACATCCAATGGGTGTACTTTCTTCTTTGGTGACTTCATTGACTGCTTTTTACCCTGAATCATTAGATCCAAATAGATCAGCAGATGCTGTGGACCTAAGCATCATTAGAATACTGGCTAAAATGCCAACATTCGCCGCATGGGCGTACAAAAATGAAGTAGGCCAACCAGTAGTATATCCAGACAATGGACTAGACTACTGTAGTAACTTCTTGAAAATGATGTTTGCTCTTCCTACAGAAGAATACAAAATTGACCCAGTAGTAGCGAAAGCACTTGATACACTACTTATTCTACATGCAGATCACGAACAGAACTGTTCTACTTCTACTGTAAGAATTGTAGGCTCTTCTCAAGCCAGCTTATACGCTTCACTATCAGCAGGTATCAATGCGCTATGGGGCCCACTACACGGTGGGGCCAATCAAGCAGTAATTGAAATGCTAGAAAACATCAAAGCTGACGGTGGAGACACTGAAAAGTGGATGAACAAAGCAAAAGACAAAAACGATCCTTTCCGTTTGATGGGCTTCGGACACAGAGTTTATAAGAACTTTGATCCAAGAGCTCGAATCATTAAGAAAGCTGCTGACGATGTATTGACTAAATTGGGTGTAGTAGATCCTGTATTGGATATTGCTAAGGGCCTCGAAGAAGTAGCATTGAAAGATCCTTATTTCGTAGAAAGAAACCTCTACCCTAACGTAGATTTCTACTCAGGCATCATCTACAGAGCACTCGGTATTCCTACCGAAATGTTTACCGTGATGTTTGCCCTAGGCAGACTACCAGGTTGGATCGCTCAGTGGAAAGAAATGAGAGAAAACAACGAACCAATCGGTCGTCCAAGACAAGTATATGTAGGCGCAACTGAAAGAGGTTACACCGATATTAACAAGAGATAAGTAGAACCTACGTACTCTTTAGAAAATAAACCCTGGCGAAATCGTCGGGGTTTTTTATGGTCTGTATTACCTTAGCCTTATCACTATCAATTCAACATCTATGTATACTATTATATTATATACTCACTCCTGGCTCAGGTGGGTCGTTTTGATCCTAGCCCTAGTCAATATCTACAAATCCTTTGTTGGGTTTAGAGGGGCTTTACCTTACGGTAAATCAGAAAAAAGCCTGGCAGCCTCGTTCGTTGGCACCCTGCATTTAACCTTTGTATTAGGTCTAATTCTTTATTTTATTAGCCCATATGCCTATCAGGCATTCGGCGGATCAGAATCTGTGATGAAAAACCCAACCCTTAGGTTTTGGGCTGTAGAGCATGCATTCGTCATGATACTAGCCATAGCCGCCGCTTCGATCGGAAACGCCAAAGCCAAAAGAGCAGCTACTGACCCTGAAAAATTCAAAGCTCAACTGATATTCTTCTCTATTGCTTTGATCTTGATATTATCAAGAATCCCTTGGGGAGAAGCGGGGAGATTGTTCAGGTTTTAAACTGGATAGATACCAAAATCTGATTTCAGCATTTGATATACCCGATGGATGGGCAACCCCATGACATTATAAAAAGAGCCTTGGATAGAATCAATGCCAACCATCCCAATCCACTCTTGAATACCATAACTACCAGCTTTGTCATAGGGCTGGTAGTTTTTTATATAATACCTAATCTCCTCTGGAGACAAGCCCCTCATTTGCACGGTAGTGACCTCGCTAAAACTCACCTTATGATCTGGGCTAGAAATACAAACACCCGATACTACCTCATGGCTATACCCAACTAGACTAGTGATCATTTTAAAAGCTTCTTTTTCATCCTTTGGTTTACCCAAAATCTGCCCCTTGGAAATCACCACTGTATCCGAGGTTAGTACAACTTCGTCTTTGAATAAAGCTCTATAAGCTTTGTTTTTCTTTTCTGCCAAAAACTCAGCTACTTCCAAACTAGCCACTCCTTCTTCAAGCGACTCGTCTACATCAAGTACATGTACATCGAATTGGAATCCAGCATCTTTCATCAGTTGTTGACGACGAGCAGAATTAGAAGCTACGATCAATTTTTGCATGGTTATCTTCTGGTTTAATAGACCCAAACAAGTATCCACAGATTACTTTAGGGTAAAAATAAGTTGATTTCTGAGGCAGTGTATAGCCTGAAAAGCAAACGTCTTTCACCGTCTGCATGGGGATTTCTTGGGTAAGTATGGCTGCCTGTGCTTTTCCAGAGATTACCTCCTTCACACAAGCGGACAGATTTCGCTCAAACCTGATCTTCTTGGAGATGGGCTGTTTTTCCTTCTTGATCTCCAGTACTTTTTCCATGATAAAATAATGCAAAATGGTAATGTCCAATTGCTTGAGTATATCAGGGATTGCCCAAGCAATCTCATAGTATTTTTCCTGTCTCAGTCTAATTTTATAAACATCATCTCCGATCATTAGCCCAAAAGCCCACTTTTTTCCTGCTATTACAGCCATGATATCCTCATCATTGTCCATCGATCGGATATGAAAATATTCAGACAAATCATCCAAAAACTGTTCTGCCGAAAATTCATTAATCCCTTGAATCAACCTATGTGTAGGAAATATGCGTAGATCGTCCGACTCGGTATTGGTCAAGTACATGGTGTGAAAATTATACGGTTCGTTGCCCGTATGCAGCTTATCTTTTGCTTTTTGCTCCTTCAGGTAAGCCAATGCCCCTTGGTACCGGTGATGCCCATCGGCTAATATCACCTGTTTGTCTTTGAGCAAAGACCGAATCTTTTGAATTACCTCATAATCCTGAATGACACCCAACACATCACGTACGCCTTGATAGTCCTCACTGTCATACAAAGGTGATTGCATCGCATCTTCCATATATTGTTCGATGGATTTGTCTACATCCGTATACAGTCCATGCGTAGGGCTCACATGCATATGAGTATGCTCTAGCAATTTTTTTCGATCATTCACTGAATGTGGCATGGTGTCCTCGTGGCGAAGTATTATCTGCTCTTCCCAATCATACAAGCGAATATTACACACAATCCCTTTCCTACAAAAAGACCGTGTATGGCCTGGTAGTTTGAAATGCTGATAGTACACATAGATCGCAGGGGTCTGATCTTGTACAATCACTCCCTTTGCTTTCCACTCTTCGATTCGGTGCTCTAGCAGAGCTCCATCAGGCCCTTCTAAAGGCACGGATATATGAATACTATTGTATTCGCTTTGATATAGTTTCTCTCGATACTTTTCCGAAACCACATCGAAAAGCGGAGACGTAAGTTTATCAATATTTTCGCCTAAGGCCTGATTATACCTAAAGGCGCGAAAGGGTTTAATTTCTGCCATAGTTAATGCCTTTTCAACGATAGCTACTACGAGATTTCCACACCTTAGAAGGCTCGTTTGACTTCATTACTCTGCCCCTATTTTCTCCCAAAGCCATCACTGCCATGATCGCAGCAACCTGCTCTTCCTCCACTGTACCAGCATCAAGAAATTCTGGTTTAAAATGAGTATCCACGAATTTGGTGTCGAAGTGGCCACTCACAAACGCCTCATGATTGATGGCAAATCGACAAAAAGACAGAGTAGTTTCTATCCCATTGATTTGAAATTCGTCAATAGCCCTAGTCATACGGTCGATAGCTTCTTTTCTAGTGGCTCCTTTAGTGATCAACTTGCCAATCATCGGGTCATAATAAATAGGAATATCCATACCTTCTTCATAGCCATCGTCTACCCTTACGCCTGGTCCATGCGGGCGTTTGTAGGTCAATAGTTTCCCAATATCTGGAAGAAAATTAGTTTTAGGATTCTCCGCATAGATCCGAACCTCAAGGGCATGCCCATTGATTTTCAAATCATCTTGAGAAAAACTAATCTTTTCCCCTTGAGCTATTTTGATTTGCTCTTTGACTAAATCTATACCTGTGATTTCTTCTGTCACACAATGTTCTACTTGGAGACGTGTATTCATTTCTAAAAAGAAGAAATCATGATTTTCGTCTACAATAAACTCGACGGTACCCGCTCCTACATAATCACACGCTTTGGCTACCTTGATCGCAGTCTCTCCTATAGCCTTTCGCTTGGCTTCGCTAAAAATAGACGACGGAGCTTCTTCTATTACCTTCTGGTGGCGACGCTGTATACTACACTCTCTTTCGAATAGGTGTAGTATGTTGCCATGCTCATCACCAAGCACTTGTACCTCTATATGTCTGGGAGAGGCTATGTATTTTTCTATAAAAACTGACCCATCACCAAAAGCAGACTTAGCTTCGCTAATGGCACGAGTCATACCCTCTTCCAATCCATCGGCGTCTTCTACTACTCGCATCCCTTTGCCACCACCACCAGCACTGGCCTTGATCAATACTGGGTAGCCTATTTCATCTGCTACTTTTTTGGCTAAAGCCAAATCCTCTATAGCCTCATTGATCCCTGGTACCATAGGAATGTCGTAGGTCGCAACGGCTTTTTTAGCGGCAAGCTTATCTCCCATTACTTCCATAGATTTAGCAGATGGGCCAATAAGAATGACTCCTGCTTTTTTCAAGCGTCTTGCAAACTCTGCGTTTTCGGAAAGAAAACCATAGCCTGGATGCACAGCATCTACGTGGAGTGCCGTACATACTTTGATGATATTGTCTATCACGAGATAGGATTCAGCAGAAGCCGCAGGACCAATACAAATGGCCTCATCTGCTAACTTGACATGTGGTGCCAGTCGATCTGCCTCACTAAAAACAGCCACTGTAGTTATACCCATTTCTCTCGCCGAACGAATGACGCGGATAGCAATCTCACCTCGGTTAGCGATTAACACCTTCTTAATATTCTTCATTTGGGATAAAGTATTGTTCGAAATTTCTATGTAATAGCGAATATAGAGGAAAATACGCCAATGAAATTGCTCTGGGGAATATCAAATAATATTGCGTAAATGTTAAGAGAAATGTTAACTTTGCAATCGTTTTTAAAACAGCATTGTTGCATTAAATCAAAGCAAATTAATGGATTTATTTGAAAAATTTAATGAGGATAGAGGCCCTCTAGGTCAGCATTCCGACATGGATCATACAAACTTTTACATGTTTCCAAAGTTGGAAGGACCCATCGCCCCTCGTATGCAATTTCGAGGCAAAGAGGTCTTGACTTGGAGCTTGAACAACTATCTTGGTTTAGGCAATATGCCTGAAGTAAGAGAAGCCGACACTCAAGCTACCGCTGATTGGGGCTTAGCCTATCCTATGGGTGCCAGAATGATGACTGGCAACACAAAATATCACGAACAACTAGAGAATGAGCTAGGAGACTTTGTACAAAAGGAGTCTTGTATGCTTTTGAACTATGGATACCAAGGCATCATGTCGATCATCGATGCGGTAGTGAACAGAAAAGATGTGGTAGTATATGACGCAGAGTGTCATGCTTCTATCATCGATGGTCTCCGACTACATGTAGGTAAGAGATTTGTATACTTGCACAACGACATGGAAAGTCTAGAAAAGCAACTCGTAAGAGCTGAAAAACTAGCCAAAGAAAATGGCGGAGGTGTATTAGTAATCACCGAAGGTGTATTTGGCATGTCTGGTAGCATGGGCGACCTAGCTGGAGTTGTGGCTTTGAAAGAGAAATTCGAATTTAGAATTTTGGTAGACGATGCACACGGGTTCGGCACTATGGGTAAAACAGGTGCTGGTACAGGAGAAGAACAAGGCGTTCAGGATGGTATAGATCTTTACTTCTCTACGTTTGCAAAATCAATGGCAAGCATTGGTGCTTTCGTAGCAGGAGATAAAAATGTGATCGAATACTTGAAATACAATGTAAGATCTCAAATCTTCGCTAAGTCGCTCCCTATGCCATTGGTTATCGGTGCATTGAAGAGACTTGAGCTGTTAAAAACTCGTCCCGAGATGAAAGACAAGCTATGGACCATCGTAAATGCTATCCAACAAGGCTTGAGAGATAAAGGGTTTAACCTAGGCAAAACACAATCGCCTGTAACTCCCGTATTGCTAAATGGTGGCTGGAAAGAAGCTGCTAATATGATTACCGACCTTAGAAACAACTACAACATTTTCTGCTCTATGATTGTGTATCCAGTTGTACCTAAGGGAGTTATTATGTTAAGAATTATACCAACTGCTGCGCATTCTTTGAATGATGTGAAAGAGACTATTCAAGTCTTTGAAGTGATCAAAGGAAAGCTTGACGCAGGTGTATATAGAGATGCAGAAATAACACAATTGGCATAACTTAAAAAATTATTAAAAATCATGGCCTACGTCATTGATTTATGGTTTTTTAATATAAATTGCCAGTTCTTGTTTAATATTCAATAACCTTAAATAGTAAATTAATATGAAAAGATTTAATGAAGTAAGAGACCTTATCGCTTCTTTAGAAGGGGATTTCGAGAAATTCTACGACAAAAAGAACCAGGCTGCTGGTACTCGTGTAAGAAAAGGGATGCAGGATCTTAAGAACCTTGCTCAGGAAATCAGAATCGAAGTTCAAGATATCAAGAACGAAGGTTAATCCACTGATTACTATAAGACATAAAAAAGGGATGATTAAATCATCCCTTTTTTTGTGTCCAATACTTTGTATTCATTGGCAATTTTTTCCTTGAGCCCCTCACTGGCCTCTACCAACGGCAACCTGAGTCCTCCATTTCCGATCCCCATCTGCCTTAACAATTCTTTTACTCCTGTGGGATTGCCTTCTGAAAAGAGCAACCCAAGAATCTCTTCCATATCATTGGCCATGACTTTGGCCTTAGAATAATCTGCTGCTAATGCCGCATTGACCAAATCTGAAGTATGACCAGGCAATGCATTGGCTATCACGGAGATCACACCATGCCCCCCACATTTGATAAACGGAGTAATCAAATCATCGTCTCCAGAAATCAGCAAAAAGTCATCTGGCATTTTACGTGCGATCTCTTCAGCTTGCACCACTGTATCTCCTGAGGCTTCTTTGATACCTATGATGTTGGGATGCTGAGCCAGTGCCACTACCGTCTTTGCTGTCATGTTTACGGACGTGCGTTTCGGTACATTGTAAAGAATAACAGGCTTCTTTGCAGCAGCAGCGATGGCTTCAAAGTGCAACTGCAAACCACGCTGAGAAGGCTTGTTATAAAATGGACATACTACCAAGAAAGCATCCACATCTTCTTGGAATTTCTTGAATTTAGAAACCAAAGCCATCGTATCGTTGCCACCTAACCCATAGACAACAGGAAGATTTTTGTGATTCTTCGATTTTACAAATCGCAAAACCTCCAACTTCTCTGCGCCTGTCAATGTAGGCGATTCGGCCGTAGTACCCATGACTACAAGGTAATCTACCCCTCCTCCACTCACATGATTGACCAACTGTTCTAATGCGGTATAATCCACACTCAGATCCTCCTTAAATGGCGTCACTAACGCCACTCCTGTCCCTTTAAATTTATCCATTTCTTACGTTTGTTAAATAGTGATAGACCTCATCCATATACGACTCATACTTGTCATCACTAGGATTTATCATCATTTCAAAATACTGGCTCTTGCCTTCTTCGTACCTCCCAACTCTACATTTGGCTTTTGACCCAGCCAGTATATTTTGTGTATACTTATTTTGACTCCAGTCTAAACTGACTAAAAAATCAAAAGGCGTGTTACGAAACTGCGTAACGGTCTCTTTTGTCCAATTGCCTCTGGTATTCAAATCCTTTTCATCAAAATAAGCATAACCAGGATCTGTTATTTTGGCTGCTACGGGCACAAAAGTCATCGTAGACACATCCTTTTGGTCAGATTCAAATTTGGCAATCAAACTACTTAGCATCGCCTTAGACCTGTTGTCATCCAAACTATAAATCAGGCCAATCGACTTCGCCTCTTTATAGGCATCAGACATCCGAAACGCATCATTTTTTTTGAGCGCAAGAGCGGTTTTAAGTTTTACTAAAAATTTACCTATCATTTTCTGAAGTCAATTGATCATCTCCTCAAATTGAGTTTCTGATATGATGTTAATGTTAAGTTTTTCTGCTTTTTCGAGTTTAGCAGGTCCCATTTTATCTCCAGCCAGCAGGTAGTCGAGCTTGGCTGAAATAGAACTTACTACCTTACCCCCATGATCTTTAATGATCGATTTGAGCTCGTCTCTTCCGTACTTTTCAAATACCCCCGAAATCACAAAGCTCTTCCCTGCCAACACATCACTACTGGTTTGATATTTACTTTCGTCTATTTGAAAATTGAGACCTGCAGCCTTTAGTTTTTCAATCAAAACCTGATTTTCTTCTTTCGAAAAATATAAAATCAGGCTTTCTGCAATTCGATCTCCTATTTCTGGAACTTCTATTAACGCTTCAAAATCAGCCACCATTAAGGCGTCCATGCTTTTGAAATGCACAGCGAGCTTCTCTGCTACTGTCTTGCCCACAAAACGAATACCCATACCAAATAGTACTTGCTCGAATGGCGCTTGCTTTGACTCGGCTATGCCTTTGAGTAAATTACGAACACTCAAATCCTGAAACCCTTCTAAGTCAATCAGGTCTTCATATTTCAAATCATATAAATCTGAAATATTGGTAAGTAGTCCCTTCTCATACAGCGTTTTGATTGTCTGCTCACCCATCGAGTCTATATCCATCGCCTTTCGGTGAATGAAATGCTCAATTCTTCCTTTGATCTGTGGTGCACACCCGTCTATATTAGGACAGTAATGATTGGCTTCACCTTCATACCTTACCAACGGCGTCTTGCATTCTGGACACGCGGTAATGTAATGAAACGCTGTACTATCCAAAGGTCGCATGGTCAAATCTACCCCTGTGATTTTAGGAATAATCTCTCCTCCTTTTTCCACATATACCTGATCTCCTATCCTCACTCCAAGTCGTTCGATCTCGTTGGCATTGTGGAGCGACGCTCGCTTCACTGTAGTCCCAGCCAACTGCACAGGCTCCAGCTCTGCTACTGGGGTTACCGAACCCGTTCGCCCTACTTGATAGACTACTTCTTTGAGTCTGGTCATGGCACTTTCTGCCTTATATTTATACGCAATCGCCCATCGTGGGCTTTTGGCGGTAAAACCCAAATCATTTTGCTGCTTCAGGCTATTTACTTTGATCACAATCCCGTCGGTATCTACAGGCAGTTCTTTTCTTTTTTCGCCCCACTTGTCTATATACGCCAAGACTTCTTCGATATTTTGACATTTTTGATAAGTAGGCGATACATTAAAACCCCAATCGCTAAGTGATTCTACAGCATCGAAATGAGTAGCTACCACATGTCTATCCGTCATCAAACTATACAGATAACAATCCAATTTCCTAGACGCTACAATACTAGAGTCTTGCATCTTCAATGTTCCTGACGCGGTATTTCTTGGGTTTGCCAGCGGCTCTTCCCCATCAGCTATTTTTTGTTTATTAATTTCTTCGAAAGCTGATATTGGCATATATACTTCTCCACGTACCTCGAAGCGCTCTGGGTAGCCCTGCCCAATCAATCGCAAAGGAATAGAGCGAATAGTTTTTGCATTGGCAGTCACATCATCTCCTTTGGTTCCATCACCTCGAGTCACAGCACGCACCAACTGTCCCTGCTCATAAGTAAGGCTGATAGCCACACCATCAAACTTGAGTTCACATATATATTCGTAAGCCTGTCCTTCTAGTCCTTTGCTTACTCGAGTATCAAAATCTCTTAAATCTTCGGCTGAATAGGTATTAGACAACGACAACATCGGATATTGATGCGTGACCGTTTCAAAATTTTTAGTAATCGTACCTCCCACTCGCTGCGAAGGTGAATCGGGTAATTTTAATGCTGGAAACTCAGTTTCGAGCTGAATAAGGCGCACCAGCAACTGGTCAAAATCATAATCAGATATCTCAGAAACACTTTCCTGATAATACTTTTGATTATGATAATTGATTTGCTCGCTTAAGGAAGTAATCTCTTTTTTGGCCTCTTCTGCTAACATACAATTTCACTAGTATAAGAAGACAAATCTATAAAGACTTTAGCTTTTCAAATCGAGTTCTGTTCATTTATAAACAGTGATTTTAAAATATTAACTTATTCATTAAAAATTGTTAGAAAGAAAAATGAGTTCTTCTGAATTTAGAGCCATCTATCAAGATTTATGTTTTTGATTTTGGCATTTGAAATTTAGCATTTCCATGCCGCTTATAGCCGATAATGTCTAAATTTGCGACTTCAAAAAAATCATATCGCTTTGTCGAATATATTAGCAATTACTGGTCGCCCTAATGTGGGTAAATCAACACTTTTCAACAGGTTAGTGGAAAGAAAAAAAGCCATCATGGACAATGAAAGCGGAGTAACTCGCGATCGGCATTATGGCTTTGGCCAATGGAATGGCAAATACTTTACGATCATAGATACTGGTGGGTATGTGACTGGCTCCGATGATATATTCGAAGAAGCCATCAGAGACCAAGTAAAGCTAGCACTAGACGAAGCTAGCGTCATCCTTTTTATGGTAGACTGCAAAGACGGCCTCACCGACATGGATCAAGACTTTGCCAACATCCTAAGAGAGTTGAAAAAACCCGTATTCGTGGTTGCTAATAAAGCGGACAACCCTGACTTGATCATGATGGCTAATGAATTTTATGGACTGGGGCTAGAGAGCGACATTCATGTGATTGCTTCTACTTCTGGTGCTGGCACTGGAGATTTGCTAGACGCAGTAGTGGAGCATTTCGAAGACAGCGACTTGGAAAACCCAGAAGAGGGCATTCCTAGAATCTCTATTTTAGGAAGACCTAACGCAGGTAAGTCCTCTTATCTAAATGCACTTTTAGGCAAAGACAGGTCTATCGTCACTGACATTGCTGGCACGACCAGAGATGCCATCAATACGCGATACAAACTATTCGGCAAGGATTTTATTCTTACCGACACTGCGGGTATCAGAAAGAAATCAAAAGTAAAGGAAGACATCGAATTCTACTCGGTACTACGTGCCATACAGTCGCTCCAAGACAGTGATGTATGTATCGTAATGATAGATGCTGAGCGTGGATTTGAAGCCCAAGACATGAACATTATCACCCTTGCAGACAAGTACAAAAAGGGGATTATGATCATGGTAAACAAATGGGATTTGATTGAAGATAAAACCACTAATACGGCCGAAAATTTCAGAAAAGACATACAAGAAAAACTAGGAAATCCACTCTCTTATATCCCTATCATTTTTACTTCTGTCACACAAAAACAAAGAATTTTCCAAGCGATAGAATTAGCTATCGAAGTCAACACGAACCGAACTCGAAGAATTACTACCTCTGAGCTCAATGATGCCATGCTAGCCGAAATCGAGCACTACCCACCACCAGCACTCAAAGGCAAGCACATCAAAATCAAGTATGTAACCCAGCTCCCTACGCGTACTCCGTCATTTGCATTTTTCTGCAACCTACCACAGTACATCAAGGAGCCTTATGAAAGATTTTTGACCAATAAATTACGTTCTCACTTTGATTTCAGAGGAGTTCCAATCAAAATCTACTTTAGACAAAAATAAGATTGTCCGAAGCCAAGCATCGTCGATTGTTTGAAAACCACTTGCCTGAAAAGGCTGTGGACTATTGCTATGCGCTCTGGCAAGAACTCGGGTTTAATTTTCGAATTACGAAGAAGCGACAGTCAAAGTATGGCGACTACCGGTACGACCCAACCTCCCAATCTCATCACATTTCGGTCAACCATGACCTGAATTGCTATGCTTTTTTAGTCACCTATATTCACGAAGTTGCTCACAAAGTCACTTTTGAAAAACACAAAAGAGAGGTCTTGCCTCATGGACTGGAGTGGAAACATGAATTTAAAAAACTCATGCTTCCACTGCTCAGAGAAGATATATTTCCTATGGATGTCTTAGGCCCTCTGGCCAGACACATGAAGAACCCAAAAGCTACTAGCACATCAGACAAGGCTCTTTTTGTAGCCTTGCGCAATCACGACAAAAATAAAAGTGGTTTATTATTGAAAGAGGTGGAAACAGGCGCTAAGTTTTTATTCAACAAAAAAGTCTATCGCAAACTCGAAGTAAGAAGAACCCGAAGTCTATGCGAACTCACCACCAATCAGCGGAAATATTTGATTTCAGAGACAGCTCCTGTGCAGGTTTTCAAGAATTAAACCAACCCACAAAGCGCATATAAAACCCTCGCCGCTACATTGGCATTCCATTCTTTATCGTCTGGCTGTGGCGCCACTTCATTCAGATCAAAACCAATGACTTCTCTACCCGAAGCTTTCACTTGATTGATTAAATAAACGGCCTCTTCGAAGCTCAAACCTCCTGGAACTGGGGTGCCTGTACCTGGACACAAGAAAGGCTGTAGCCCGTCGATATCAAAACTGATATAAACTTTATCTGGAAGCTGCGCTACCATTTCTTTGCACAAAGATTGCCAGGTCGTTCCTTCAAACTGTTGCCATTTCAATTCCTGATCGAAATACACGGCTACACGCTCATCAGACTTGACCAACTCCATTTCTTCCTCGCAAAAATCACGAATACCTACCTGCACGAGCTTGGAGATATTTGGCAACTTCAATGCATTGTACATGATGGAAGCATGGGAATGTTTGAAGCCCTCGTAGGCTTTACGCAAATCTAGGTGTGCGTCGATTTGAAGAATCCCAAAGTCTTCGTACTTATCGTTTAGTGCTTCCAGATAGCCCAGAGGCGTACTGTGATCGCCTCCTAGCAAACCAACTATTTTACCTTTATTAAGATAGGCTAAAGCTTGATCTTTGAGTTGTGCTTTTAGTGCAGTCGTGCCTTGGTCTACAGCTGCAATTACTTCCTTAACCTTTAAGTATTCTTGACCTGCTTCCAACGCCTCTATATAGGGTTCTACTACAAGTCTTAAATCTTGACTCTTGTTTCTAATTTCTTCATCAATCGGTGCCATCCAGATGCCTTGTTTCCATGGAGCTTCTCTTCCCACTACTTCCAGGTCCAATTGGGCGGAAGCATCTAGAATAGCCTGTGGCCCTTCGGCCGTACCAGCCGAATAAGAAACTGTAGCATCCCAAGGCACAGGAAGAATCACCACTTGGGCATCAGCTTCTTCAAAAGGTAAACCAAAAATAGATCCTCTTACTCCTACAGCACTGGGATCATAATTTTCACTCGTTGACATGTCTTAATTATTTTCTGAGCGAGCAGCTGGCTTATAATATTTAACCAAATCCATATTGTTTTGTGAGACCTCTGCCCAAGCACCATCAAACTTCAGGTGAACTAAACCCGCAGGAGACACATTGCCAATAACAGCACCCGTCACATATTCTGCCAAGTAGGTAATGGCAGGATTGTGCGCCACGATAACCACTTTATTATTTTTATCTTCCAACTCATTAATCACCCTAAGAAGTATCCTTGTAGACGACTCATATAAGTCCTCATCATAGTCTACATTCACGGGATCATAACCCAGTTGTTCAGCGAGCATAGCGGTAGTAGTACGCGTTCTCACTGCCGTACTCGAAAGGATCAAATCTGGCGTACCAAGCAAATCAACCATCATCTTACCTAGTTTAGACGCGTCAATTTCACCATCCGCCGTAAGCGGTCTTTCGATATCCTTAATATCAAAATTAGTAGCGTCTGCTTCTGCGTGCCTTACCAAAAAAAGTTCTTTGTTCATGTGATGTAATCCGTCTTACAAATGGGCAATTTATTTAGAAATCTAATTTTCGTATTTGCTAAAATCAATTTTTTTTAATCATCTTTGGCGCTTTTAGGAATTAATTTTGAATTCTATGTCGAAGAATCTGGTAATAGTAGAGTCGCCCGCCAAGGCGAAAACGATCGAGGGGTATTTGGGTAAAGACTACAAAGTAGCATCTAGCTACGGCCACGTCCGAGACTTACAAAAAGGCAATAACGCCATCGACATAGCAAACGGGTTTACCCCTACTTATGAAGTATCTAAAGACAAAAAGGAAGTCATTAGAGACTTAAAAAAATTAGCCAAAGCCGCCGACACTATCTATCTAGCAAGTGATGATGACCGCGAAGGAGAAGCCATCTCTTGGCACTTACAAGAGACTTTGAAATTGGAGGAATCCAAAACCAAGCGAATTGTATTTCATGAAATTACTAAAAATGCAATCAGCAAGGCCATCAATAATCCTCGTGCACTCAATGTAGATTTAGTGAATGCGCAACAAGCCAGACGCGTACTGGATCGTTTGGTCGGATTTGAGCTTTCTCCTATTCTTTGGAAAAAGATAAAAACAGGTTTGTCTGCAGGACGGGTTCAGTCTGTAGCCGTACGGCTGGTCGTAGACAGAGAGCGAGAAATTGATGCGCATCAGGCCGTATCCGCATTCAAGGTCACTGCAGAATTCTCTTTAGATAAAGGTAAAATACTCAGTGCCGAACTGCCTGCTAAATTCAAAACAAAAGAAGAAGCCGAAACATTTGTAAATGACTGTGTAGGTGCTTCGTACGACATTAAAAATTTGGAGAAAAAGCCAGGAAAAAAAACACCTGCACCTCCATTTACCACCTCTACCATACAGCAGGAGGCCAGTAGAAAATTAGGATTTTCTGTAGCTCGTACCATGAGCGTAGCTCAGAAACTATACGAAGCTGGTAAAATCTCCTATATGAGAACTGATTCATTGAACCTATCTGACGAAGCTATAGCAGGTGCTAAAAATGAAATTACTAGCAGCTACGGTGAGCATTTCGTAAAAACCCGAAAATACAAAACCAAAAATGCCTCAGCACAAGAAGCTCACGAAGCCATTCGGCCAACCAACTTCTCTGACCGATCTGCTGGTAGCGACGACAGTGAAAGAAGGCTTTATGAACTGATCTGGAAACGCGCCATTGCCTCACAAATGGCGGATGCTGAAATAGAAAAAACAGTAGCTACCATAGGCATATCTACTCGAAAAGAACACCTTACAGCCACTGGTGAAGTGGTGAAGTTTGAAGGTTTCTTGACCGTATATACCGAATCTACAGACGACGATACCGAGGAAGAAGAAAACAAAGGCATGTTGCCTCCTTTGGAAATCGGACAAGATCTGGATTTGAATATCATGAAGGCTAAAGAAGGCTTTACACGTCATGCAGCCAGATATACTGAGGCAAGCTTGGTGAAGAAAATGGAAGAGATGGGCATCGGAAGGCCGTCTACATATGCTCCAACTATCTCCACCATTCAACGACGTGAATACGTTGTCAAAGAAGCAAGAGATGGGCACGAAAGAAAATACGCCGAAATTACTTTACAAAATGACAAAGTAGTGTCAAGTGAAAAAACTGAAATCACTGGCGCAGAAAAGAACAAACTCTTCCCTACCAACATTGCCATGATTGTCAATGACTTTTTGGTAGACTACTTCCCTAATGTGATCGATTACTCTTTTACGGCCAACGTAGAAAAGGAATTTGACGAAATCGCTCATGGGCTGAAAAATTGGAATGCGATGATCGAATCGTTTTATGGAGGATTTCACAAAACGGTAGAAGAGACTGAGCAAGTAGAAAGATCTGAAATAGGTAAAGTACGTGAGCTAGGTGATGATCCTGCCACAGGAAAACCTATTATCGCTCGCATGGGCAGATTTGGTGCCATGGTACAAATGGGAGAAACCAGCGAAGATGAAGAAGCTGAAAAACCTAAATATGCTAGCCTAAGAAAAGGACAGTTTTTAGACAACATCACTTTGGAAGATGCTTTGGAGTTATTCAAACTTCCTCGTCAAGTAGGTGAATTAGAAGACAAAGTCATGACAGCAGCCATCGGTAGGTTTGGTCCATATATCCGTCACGATGGCAAATTTGTGTCTATCCCCAAGGATATGGATCCATTGCAGATCACCGCTGATGAAGCGGTTGAATTGATCATGGCAAAAAGAAAATCTGATGCCGAGAAATTCATCAAAGGTTTTGACGAAAACCCTGATGTACAAGTACTTAATGGCAGATGGGGGCCATATATCAAGTTTGAAAAGAAAAATGTAAAAATCCCTAAGGACAAAGAACCAACAGAGCTGACCTATGCCGAATGTGTAGATCTGGCTGAGAAAACTCCAGATAAAAAAGGCCGTGGAGCAACAGCTAAGAAAAAAGCCCCCGCTAAAACTACCGCCAAAGCAACAAAACCGAAAGCTACAAAACCCAAAACAACTAAGGCTAAGAAAAAGTAAGACCGCCTACACGAGCAAATTCACATCTCGAATCAAAATACGTCGTCGATCAAAATTGATGACGTTTTTTTCTTTAAGTTGATTTAAAGTAGTTGTCACCGTCTGGCGAGAAGTGCCGGTCAGATTAGCAATATCTTTATGAGTGAAGTTGTTTTGAATCAAGGTTTCAAAACCTACTTTCTGTCCACTTTCAATGGCCAATTCTTTCAAAAATTCTACAATTCTAGTTCGAGAATCTTTCGAAGTAATCGCCTCCATACGCTTATCGAGCTTTTCTATTCTACGCCCCATAAGCCCCAGTATATAAGCAAATAGCGTTTCGTCTAATTTGGCTGCGTCTAACAACTCACGTACAACTAGCACACGTACAATAGCATCTTTTGACATAACACGAGCATATTCTGTCCGCCTAGGCTGCCCTGCCAAAGACATCTCCCCAAACACACTACCTTCACTCAAAATAGACTTAACGACCTCTTCTCCATCCCTCCCTTCTTTAGCCACCTTCACACTCCCCTTTTCTATAAAGTAAATCAAGTCTGACGGTTCGTTAGCCTTAAACACGTAATCATCTTTTTGGTAAATGATTTGACTAGATGAAAGAATTTTTTCACCAAACTCTAATAGTATATCTGCTCCGTTGTGTTTCATATGTTTGTGATATTGTGATTTCTATCAACTGATTATATAAACACCCTAATAAAGGCTTACCACTACTTGAAGTGACAGTAGATTTTTCTTTATTTCCATATGGCATTGGGTTTATATACATCAGATTTATATTTGCGGCAGATTTAGCGCAATGACCTATTTATATTTAAAATCCCTGCATATCATCTTTGTTGTCACCTGGTTTGCCGGCTTATTTTATATGGTCAGGTTATTCATTTATACGACAGAGGCTCACCATCAAGAAGAGCCTAAAAGGAGCATCCTACTAGAGCAATTGCTTTTGATGCAAAAAAGACTGTGGTACATCATCGCATGGCCTTCTGCTATCATCACACTTATAGCAGGTACATGGCTAGCCATAGAAAGTGGTTTCTGGACTATGCCATGGTTTCACCTGAAGGTTTTGTTTGTGATTGGATTATTTCTTTACCACATCCTTTGTCAAAAACTGTATACTCAAATGACAAAAGGCTTATTCAAATATTCCTCTGTTCAATTACGCATTTGGAATGAAGTAGCCACACTTTTTCTCTTTGCCATCGTATTTATCGTGGTACTCAAGAGCACACTGAGTTGGATATGGGGAGTCATTGGCCTTGTCCTTATCGGCATATTACTCATGCTCGGCATTAAGATTTATAAAAAAATAAGAAATGATTAAAAACACATTCCCATCCCTTCTTCTGATTTCAATTCTCCTTTCTTGTAGTCAGCCTTATGGCAAAAACGAACTCCCTGTAATGGGCAGGCAACAAATCGTAGAAAAAGAAGTGAACGGACAAATAGTCATGGATACAGTAGATCACATGATCGCTGATTTTGCTTTCTATGATCAAGACAGTACATTGATCTCCAACGAGACTTTCAAAAATAAAATCTATATAGCTGATTTTTTCTTTACTTCTTGTCCTACCATCTGTCCAAAAATGAAAAAGCAACTACTCAGAGTGTATGAAAAATTTGAAGACACTCCAGAGGTTGCCATATTATCACACACCATCGATCCTAAATATGACAACGTGCAAGTACTCCACGACTATGCCAATGCTTTAGGTGTGAATAGTGCCAAGTGGCATTTTGTGACAGGAGAAGAAAAGGACATTTACCACATTGGAGAAAAGAGCTATATGGTAACTGCTGGCGAAGATAGCGAAGCACCAGGAGGGTATATTCATAGCGGAGCCTTTCTATTAATAGATAATCAACGCAGAATACGTGGCGTATATGATGGAACCATGGAAAACCAAGTAGATTTATTGCTCGCTGATATATCGGTACTCCTCAAAGAAATACGAAAATGATCCGAACCGCTGCTTTCATTTTTGGTTTGTTTCTATCCTCTCTATTGTTCAGTTGTCGCTCAGACAATCGCTATTCGGGACGTGAGGCAATCAAATATGACCAATACTTATTCCAAGGAGAACAATTGTATCAAGCTCATTGCTTGAATTGCCATCAAAAAGACGGCACAGGACTAGGCAAACTCATTCCTCCGCTCACGACAGATTTCATCACCTCAGAAATGGATTTGGTAATCTGTAGCATCAAACATGGCCTAAATGGCCCTATAGAAGTGAATGGCATCACCTACAACGGAGAGATGCCTAGCAACCCTCGACTCACTCCATTAGAAATAGCCGAAATAATGACCTACATCACCAACACGTGGGGTAACGAATACGGAATGGTTAATATTTCAAAAGTGGAAAAGGCCTTAGCCAACTGCAATTAGTCTTTTGAAAGATATGCTTCGGCTTCTTTTTTAGCATTTAGCATATCGTCTTTCACTTGCTGGATCAGTTTACGCTGTTCAGTCAAATATTGCATTGCTTCGTCATGCGGAGTCCCATCTTCTATTTGCTCAAAATTTCGCATCCACACCATCATGCCTTCATTTGCATTGGTGAGTTGCTCAGAAAGGCTTCTTATCTCAGCCACTTGAGTAGAATGATCAGCTAACGAATCGGCAATCAAGGAATCCGCTTGCTGAGACAACTCTTGGGCGAGCCCTCTTAGTTTATCCATCTTAGGCATCACGTCGTCATGTACTAGCATGACCTCTCCAAACAATGCCTGTTGTTCCTTCTTTTCAGAACCACATCCAACGACAGTTAATAGCAAAAAGAAAAGAGCTAAGGCAAAATGCGATTTACGAGTCATAGAAGTCATATCAGTGTAATAAAAAGTTATCATGCAATTTAAGATCACAAATTTATCATTTCAAAACATACGACACTGCAAAACATACATTAGTCTATATATTTTGATAAAGCGCAGATTATCAGTAAATTGAATAATTGAGACAAATAAAAATTACTAGCTATGGTTTCTATTCTGTTATTTTTCTCCATTGGGACATTGTGTGTTTGCTATTTTAGATATAAATCAATTTTGAAAAAACAGCATCACAATTAATCCTTCGAATTACCCCTATCCTCAACCTCCCTTAGAATGCGATCTATTTGCTTTAGATGGTGACTGAAATGGTGATCCAAAAAAGCCACTGTCTGAAGCAAAGAAAATCGTCCTGCAAACGGGTGTTTAAAAACCAATAAATCCAACCCTTCTTCTGGAAATGACTCAAGCAAAACTCTTAGTTCTTCTCTATGTTTAGAAAATTGCATTTTCAATTCCTCATACGAGATATCGCTAGTTGGTGGCGGCAGCTGTTTAGGCATTTTGAATTTTAACGATGATTTTAGCATCCATTTTAAAAACACAGCTCTCAACTGAGAAAATGCATCACGTGACTTCAATGAATCCAACCCTTGCATTTTCTTCTTTACATAACGCAGTGTACCCAACTCAGAAATAGACAAATGAGTCAACACTTGATTGACTGACCACAAGCCTTCCTTTTCGGGTATCGTCAAAAACCCAGAATCTACCCCATCCAAACGGCGAAATAAATCAAGCCTATTTTGCTCCAATACCTCAAAAGCCTTCAAAATTTCAGTTCTCATATGCATAAGTGTTATTTTATAATGATATCAAATAGGTTAAACACACAAAACCCGATACAAATATCTTATTCGTAATATTTGTATTTTTCAAATACTATAGGCAATTCAATGTTCTTTATTTAATACGTAATGTTGAATTTTTTATATTTTTTTAATTAATATAGCGGTCAAAATACATCACGATTTGTATTAATATTGTAATGGAAAAGTAACCACCACCACTTTAACATCAGGACATTCTTAATACAACAGCATGAACATTTTAGATATTTTAGCCCTGTTTATTTGCTTAGCGGGCATCTTTATCTACGTCAACACCTATTATTTGAAACTCCCTTCTTCTGTTGGGCTGATGATATTGGCTCTGGGGCTTTCTCTTGCCTTGTTGATCATAGAACAAATTATCCCAGAATTCAAATTAGGCACTGAGCGTATCTTAGCCGATTACGACTATCACGAGGTTCTGTATCAGTTAGTATTGAGCTTTATGCTTTTTGCTGGAGCACTCCAAATTGATTTCAAAAAACTTGCAGAGGAACGCACCCCTGTACTCATACTGGCACTCGTCGGTGTACTGATCTCTACCTTCATCATTGGTTCGGCCGTTTACTACCTATTACAGTGGATCAATATCCCGTTGGATTACATGTATTGTTTGGTATTTGGGGCCTTGATCTCTCCTACCGACCCGATAGCCGTCACAGCTACTATCAGAAAATACAGCCTATCTAAAAATTTAGAAACCAGAATTGCAGGAGAATCATTATTTAATGATGGCATCGCTGTGGTTATTACACTTACACTGCTTGATTTGGCTCACGCTGGTGAAGACCACTTCTTGGGCATCGTAGATATCGTCTGGGTATTTGGCACAGATATCACTGGAGGAATTGTAATTGGCCTATTCTTGGGATATCTCGGTTATAGAATATTAAAATACATTGACAATGACGAAGTAGAAGTAGAAGTATTGATGACTTTAGCCCTAGTTATGGCTGGTACTCAACTAGCAGAATTTGCACACGTATCGGCCAAGCAGGCCGTAGTAGTCATGGGCCTTGTCATTGGAAACGAAGGAAAGAGCGGGCATGTCACAAGTGCCGCTGGAGACTATGTCTTCAAATTTTGGCACTTAGTAGAAGAAACTCTAAACGCCATGCTATTCGTACTTATTGGGTTGGAAATGCTGATTATTCCTTGGAGACTTGACTATTTCGCTGCAGGATTTTTTGCCTTCAACATTGTATTGTTTGCCAGATACGTAAGTGTGAGTTTGCCTATTGCAGCCATGAGTACTTATCGAAGTTTTGAGAAAAACACGATACATGTACTAGCTTGGGGAGGACTGAGAGGTGGTATTCCTATTGCATTATCCTTGTCACTACCTGAGTTTGAAGGAAAGGAAGTGATTATCACCATGACTTATACGGTAGTAGTTTGCTCTGTGCTTTACCAAGGACTTACTATACCTAAGTTGATGAGAATCACATTCCCTAAAAAATAAGCTTACCTTATAGCCTTAGTCCAGATTGGGCGATGGGCATGATTCACGACATTTTTAGATACGTGGCTTGCTATCAAATGAAGCAGTCCGTGTCTATCGTGTGTACCAATGGCAATCATTCCAGCATTAATTTCCGAAGCATAATCCAAAATGGCCTCAGCCATATCGCTAGACATTTTTACCGCAACTGAACAATCCGTCAAGCCAAAATAGTCTACAAACTCATCTGCACGCTTCTTTGCTTCTGCTACAGTAGTCCACTCAGAATTAAAAACTTTCAGCAAGTGTAATTTAGCTCCAAAATGACTTTGCATTTCTTTTAAGTCATCTATAATCTGTACATGATCATCATTAAGGTCTGAAGCATAAACAATATCCTTTATATTGCCTAGCTCACATTTGTCTTTCACCACGATCACTGGACAGGTAGCGTATCGCACCGTTTTATCGGCAACAGACCCTACTAAAATTTCTTGTAAGCCCGAGGCACCTTGAGACCCCATAAAAATAAGACTCGCTTTGTGGCTTGCTATATTTTTTGCTATCGAAGAGTAAGCATTACCAATGTCTACTTTATATGTGATTTTGATATCAGCCATTTTAGGATCATTCACAAGGGCTTCTAGTCTCTGTTTTGTCTTATCCAACAGAAGCTTCACAAAGACATTCTCCATAGGGTCGTAATGAGCCTCTCCCGAAATTTTCATAGACTCAATATTTGGATCTTCTACAATATGAAGAACCAAAATCTCCGAATCTGTGTCTTTTGCTAATGAATGTGCGGCATCCAAAGCATTCAAAGATTCCTTTGAGAAGTCAACAGGAACAAGTATTCGTTTCATAAATAATTAGTTTAGAAAATAAAAATTCTTAAGGTTCAAGCTAAATTTAATGAATCCCTTTCGGAACTTACATGATTTAATGCATAATTCATTTTTGTAAGCAGTTCAATCATTATATAATTGCCCTGCTTAATTCAAGAATCTAAAATGAGTCCATTCAAATCACTATTTTTCTTAAATATTTTACTGTTATCCTCCTTATTTGGATGCGATACAAATAAAAAAGAAAATCAGTCGACCAGTCCAAGAATAAAAAATATCAGCCTAATCGAACAACCCAGAAATGGTGCTCGAATGACTGTTGGAGATACCATTCAATTTAAAATCTCCTCCAATGATCCAACTATTCAAATAGACTCCGTAAGCATCTCAACCAACGGAAATATACTAACCAACCCACTCGCTTGGAATACATCCAATGAAACCCCTGGTAAAAAAAATCTACTGGTATCTGTGTTCTTATCCAATGGTACAGAGGAAAAGAAAAGGCACAGTGTCACGCTATTTTCAGACATAGAACCTGTGGCATACACCTATCGCACCATCAACACCTATGTACATGATCCAGATGCCTTCACTCAAGGCCTGCTGGTAGACAATGGACAACTTTATGAAAGCACAGGAGAAAAAGGCCACTCTTCAGTAAGAAAGGTGGATATAATGTCTGGGAAAGTAATTCAATCAACCGAACTTTCCTCTCAATACTTCGGAGAAGGTATTGGTCTGGTCAACGACAATATATATATGCTGTCCTGGAAGGCTAGAACTGGTTTTATCTTCGACAAAAATAGCCTAGAACAAACTGGCCAATTCACCTACGCCACCGAAGGCTGGGGCATGACAACCAAAGACGACACGCTCATCATGAGTGATGGTTCGCATCGACTCAGATTTATGGATCCAGTAAGCTTTACCGAGCTTCGTCAGATAGAAGTATATGATCAGACAGGCCCAGTAGACTTCCTAAATGAGCTTGAATACATCAATGGTGATCTATTCGCTATCCGATGGCAAACAGATTTGATCTATATCATTGACCCTATCAGTGGCAAAGTAAAAGGCATACTGGACTTAGAAGGCATTTTTGATTTTGCTAACTATGGCAGAAGAAATGATGTGCTAAATGGTATAGCTTACGACAAAGATTTAGGTAAATATTATATCACAGGAAAGTGGTGGCCCAAACTTTTTGAAATACAACTCATCCCCAAAAACAACATTTGACATGACATTAGAAGAAACAACATCCAAAGTGCAACACCTAGCGACAAAAAAAAGTGGCGCTATTGGTTCTAAAATTAAATTTCAATTCGACGAAGGGGTAATTTTCCTAAACGACTCCGTCTCACCCAACGTAGTATCCAATGTTGACGAACAAGCCGACTGTACAGTACGTATGAGTCTGAGCAATTTCAACAAACTGATGTCGGGCGATATGAATGCCATGGGTGCGTTTATGATGGGCAAAATCAAAGTAGATGGAGATATGTCTATTGCTATGAAACTCTCCAACCTTTTTTAAACCTTGCAATAAACTAATCTAACCTATTAGTTCTTCTCAAAGAATAGCCTAGTTCTCTTCAAAGGTTTCTGCTTTCTTTATCAAAAAAAGAAAAACATGAGTGAAGAAGAACTAGAAAAATTGAAATATCCAATTGGTAAATTTCAGTTTCCAACCAGCTATTCAAAGGCAGATACTGACAATCATATACACACCATCTGCCATTTTCCTCAGATACTGAGAGAAAGCGTCAAATATCTCACAGACGAGCAATTGAATACCTCCTACCGACCCGACGGGTGGACCATTCGTCAAGTCATACACCACCTAGTCGACAGCCACATAAATAGCTATGTGCGATTCAAATGGACACTGACTGAACACCAGCCTACCATCAAAGCATATGACGAAAAGGCTTGGGCTGAGCTCAGCGATGCCAAATACGACGCGATCGAGCCTTCTCTATTATTGCTGACCGCCTTGCACCTAAAATGGAGTAACATGCTCAACAACCTCACTGAACAAGATTTGAAAAAAACATTTATCCATCCAGAATCTAAACGCGAGATACTATTACATCAAAACATAGCACTGTATGCTTGGCATTGCGATCATCACTTGGCACATATTATGAATTTGGCTGAAAGAAATGGCTGGTAAGCTACCAGCCATTCAGATAAAACTTTTAAAGTTAAGTGTATCAATCTTTTTCTATTCAACTAACAATTGTTAGTTTTATAGAAGATGGGACAATCCAAACCAAAGAAGAGCAAAAAACAGATCATACTAGAAGAAGCTGCTACACTGTTTCGGGAGAAAGGGTACGCAGCCACAACCATGCGAGACTTGGCTGCCAAAGTAGGGGTAGAAGCCGCTAGTCTATACAATCACATCAAATGTAAAGAAGAAATACTTTCTCAAATCTGTTCTTCTCTGGCCGACACCTATACTTCTAAAATGGTGCTCATTAATGCCACTGACGCAACTCCTATAGATAAAATCAAAGAACTTCTTCTACTTCACGTAGAAATCAATGCCATGAGTTCACCATTGGCCAGTGTAATGAACGATGAGTGGCGCCATCTGACAGAACCAGAGCGAAGTGACTTCCTCCTTAAAAGACGCAGTTATGAGAATCAATTTCTTAACATCATCGAACAAGGCATAGCTGACGGTTCCGTGCAAGCGACCGACGCTAAAATCGCTCTATATACCATGTTATCATCTATCCGATGGCTACAACACTGGTACCATGCCAACAGAGACATGGATGTAGAAGCAGTAAAAAGTACCATCATTGGCCTCTTAATGAACGGAATCCAAAAATCATGAGCCAGCAGGTAACCATAGTGGGCGCAGGCCTTGTGGGTGCCTTATTCGCTGCCTTGCTAGGCAAAAGAGGTTATCAAGTCCACGTATACGAGCGGCGATCTGATCTTAGAAAGACTACCATTTCAGCTGGAAAATCCATCAACATGGCTTGCTCCGCCCGAGGCTGGAAAGCTCTCGATCTAGTAGGTGTAGGCGACCAAGTGAGAAAAGCAGCCATTGCCATGAAAGGACGAATGATACACGGCACAGACGAATCGCTCACGTTTCAGCCTTATGGCAAAGCAGACGAAGCCATCTACTCCATTTCACGCACAGGACTGAATCAGATCCTTATAGATCATGCCGATCAATACGAAAACATTCATTTCCATTTTGATCACAAATGTGTGGATATCGATTTAGATACACCGTCGGCTAGTTTTGAACTGCCAAACAAAAAAGTAACACACATCAAATCCGATTTGATTTTCGGAACAGATGGAGCTTTTTCAGCTGTTCGATCTGCTATGCAAAAGCTCAAGCATTTCAGTTTCTCACAAGAATACATCAGTCACGACTACAAAGAACTGAGTATAGAAGCTAAAGCAGGAACCTTTCAAATGGAAAAACACGCCTTACACATTTGGCCTCGAGGCAGCCATATGCTGATTGCCTTACCAAACCCAGATGGCAGTTTTACTTGCACACTTTTCCTCCCCTACAAGGGAGACCATTCATTTGAAAAACTGAATAAAGAACAAAAAATACAAAGTTTCTTCAAAAACAAATTTCCAGATGCACTCAAACTGATTCCTAACCTAACCACGTTGTTTTGTAAAAACCCTACTTCACCTTTGGTAATCATAAAATGCTTCCCATGGAGTCACAAAGGCAAAGTAGCCATCCTTGGTGATGCCTCACATGCCATTGTTCCATTCTATGGTCAGGGTATGAACGCAGGCTTTGAGGATGTAACTATCTTAGATGAACTATTGGATAAACATGGAGGTGATTGGCCTACTATTTTATCAGCATTTGAAACCAAAAGAAAAACAGACGCAGACGCCATCTCCGATCTGGCTTTAAAGAATTTTATAGAAATGAGAGACCTTGTTGGGCAAGCATGGTTTCTAAAAAGAAAGCAAATCGAACATGCACTCTATGAAGCATTCCCTGACCAATTCATACCTCAGTACTCTATGGTCTCCTTTACCCATACGCCATATAGTGATGCCGTACGCCGAGGCATCCAACAAGACCTAATACTCGATCGTCTAGCCAACGATGAGGATATACTCGACATCATAGCCTCAGGCAAGCTCAAGACCTACATCGAAACGAACAACATGATCCCGAAATAAAATGCACCATTTTCACCCACTTACCATATCGAAACTCATCAAAGAAACAGACGACTGTGTTTCTTTAGAGTTTGATATCCCTGACGCAAACAAATCCTTGTTTGAGCACAAACAAGGACAGCATGTAACCTTGCGAAAAATCATCAATGAAGAAGACGTACGCCGATCCTATTCCATCTGTACCAGTCCAAAGGAAAACAAACTCAAAGTAGCTATCAAAAAAATAGCTAACGGCGCTTTTTCCACATATGCCAATGAAGTACTGACAGCTGGTGACGTGCTAGAAGTCATGCCTCCTTCTGGCAGTTTCAACACCGAGCTGAATCCAACACAAGCAAAAAACTATGTTGGGTTTGCAGGCGGCAGTGGCATCACTCCTATTATCTCTATTATGAAAGCCGTGATGGACACAGAATCCCAAAGCACCTTCACCCTCGTCTATGCAAACCGCAGTACAGATAGCATGGTTTTTAAAGAGGAAATCGAAGGATTGAAAAACAAATATATCAACCGACTCAACATCATCCATATATTCAGTCAAGAGCACATTGGAATCCCTTTATTCGAAGGTCGGATCGATCAGAAAAAGGTACATGCACTAAACAAAAATGTGGTAGACCTAAAATCGGCAGACGAGATTTTCATCTGTGGCCCTGAAGCAATGATGCTAGCCATCCAATCGGCATTGATAGATTTGGATATTGACAAATCCAAAATACACATGGAGCTATTTACCAGTCCTGTAGGAAAACTTGGTAAAAGTGAGCATAGTATAAAAGAAACTTACGAAGAAGTAAAAGCAAAAATCACCATCCAAATCGATGGCGTAAAAATGGATTTCGACTACAGCAGCAACGATTCTATTCTCGACGCTGCCGCAAAAAAAGGGGCAGATCTCCCCTACGCCTGCAAAGGAGGTGTATGCTGCACCTGCAAAGCCAAAGTAATCGAGGGCAAAGTAGACATGGCTATCAACTATGCCTTGGAGCAAGACGAAATAGAACGAGGGTATATATTGAGTTGTCAGGCTCGTCCAAAAACAGACCGTATCATACTCAGTTTCGACGAAAACTAGCCATTGGTTAGTGAACAGGATATTCAGTAAATTTATACAAAGACCCAAAAGATGAACACGATAGATTTAGAAAAGGAATTTCAGCGTAAGCTAGACGCCGAAGAGAAAATCGAACCCAAAGATTGGATGCCCGATGACTATCGCAAAACACTAATCAGGCAAATCTCTCAACATGCCCACTCAGAGATCGTTGGTATGCTACCAGAAGGCAACTGGCTCACTCGTGCCCCTTCGCTCCGGCGAAAAGTAGCCGCCCTAGCCAAAGTACAAGACGAAGCTGGGCATGGCCTATACCTCTACAGTGCCTGCGAAACACTAGGCGTAGAACGAGACGAACTACTAGAACAGCTGCACACAGGGAAAGCCAAATACTCCAGCATATTCAATTACCCCACACTCACTTGGGCAGATATGGGTGCCATCGGTTGGCTAGTAGATGGCGCCGCCATCATGAACCAAGTACCACTATGTAGATGCTCATACGGTCCCTATGCCAGAGCCATGGTACGAGTGTGCAAAGAAGAAAGCTTTCACCAAAGACAAGGTTATGAAATCATGCTCACCTTATGCAATGGTACACCTGAGCAAAAAGCCATGGCACAAGATGCCCTCAATCGCTGGTGGTGGCCCTCTATTATGATGTTTGGCCCCAATGACGCAGACTCACCACATACTGCACAATCCATGCAATGGAAAATCAAACGATTCACCAACGACGAACTTCGTCAGCGATTCATTGATGCCACGGTGCCACAAGCCGATATCCTAGGGATCAAAATCCCTGATCCTGATTTGAAATGGAATGAAGAAACGAAACATTACGATTTTGGCTCTATCGACTGGGATGAGTTTTGGGCAGTAGTAAAAGGCAATGGCCCCTGCAACAAAGAGCGACTAGCCGCCAGAAACAAAGCACACGACAATGGCGCATGGGTACGAGAGGCCGCATTGGCATACACCGAAAAGAAAAGGAAAAAAACAGCAGCATAACCCCCAAAAAAACAACAACCATGAGTAACAAAAACTGGCCCCTTTGGGAAGTATTTATCAGAAGCAAATCAGGTATCAACCATAAGCATGTAGGTAGCCTCCACGCCACAGATGCAGAAATGGCTATAGAAAATGCCAGAGACGTATACACCCGAAGAAGTGAAGGCGTGAGCATTTGGGTAGTGCCATCCAACACAATCACTGCCTCTGACCCAGAGCAAGGAGACGAGCTATTCGAGCCCGCACAAAGCAAGGTGTACCGCCACCCTACTTTCTACAACCTACCCGACGAACTAAAAAACATGTAAGATGGCTACACAACAAGACACCTATGATTACACCCTGCGATTGGCAGATAACTGTCTGATTCTTGGTCAGCGACTAGCCGAATGGTGCGGACATGGCCCTGTGCTAGAGCAAGACATCGCACTGACCAATATTTCTTTGGACCTGATTGGTCAGGCCAGAAACTACTACCAATATGCCGCTGAGCTAACTGGTAGCAAGAAGAGCGAAGACGATATTGCTTTCCTCCGAAATGACCGAGAGTACAAAAATCTCCTTTTGGTAGAGCAACCCAATATTGATTTTGGGTACACCATCATAAGACAGTACTTCTTCGATGTGTTTCATTTTCATTTGCTTAATGAATTGGCGACAAGCCAAGATAAAACACTAGCTGGTATCGCCCAAAAGAGCCAGAAAGAAGTAACCTATCACAAACGGTGGAGTGGTCAGTGGGTATTTCGCTTGGGCGACGGCACAGACGAAAGTCACGAAAGAACGCAAGCCGCTTTGGATCATTTCTGGCCCTACGCTTTCGAAAGCGTGATTCCTGATACATTAGATAAAAACATGACACAATATGGCATTGGCGCTGACTTGAGCAAAATAGAAGAAATCGTAAAAAAGGAAATTACCAATCATTTGCGTGAAGCTACGCTAACCCTTCCTACCGAAACGTGGAATCAAACGGGAGGCAAAAACGGTCTTCACTCAGAACACTTGGGCTACTTATTGGCCGAAATGCAACATCTACAACGAGCCTACCCTGGAGCAGAATGGTAGACATGAAAACCATATCGCCCACCGTCATATTGAACTTGCTCCGCACTGTGATGGATCCTGAGATTCCCGTACTATCGGTAGTAGACATGGGTGTGATCAGACACATAGACGTGACGGATTATGTGACCGTAACCATCACACCAACCTACTCAGGTTGCCCTGCTATGAATAGTATAGAAGCGGACATCAAAAAATGTCTAATAGATAATGGCTACGAAAAGATAACGGTGAAAACGGTATTGCAGCCAGCATGGACAACCGACTGGCTCACCGAACACGGACGAAAACAACTCCTCGCCTATGGGATCGCACCTCCTCAAGGCAGCACGTCGAAACGGGCATTATTTCTCGAAGAGGAAACGGTACCTTGTCCGCAATGCCAGTCCAAAAACACGGTACTAGTGAGTGAATTTGGCTCTACTGCCTGCAAGGCACTGTACAAATGCCTAGACTGCTTAGAACCGTTCGATTATTTTAAATGCATCTAAAACATTAAAACAACAATGACCCAAACCCTACAATACGACATCCAAGACGGCATTGCCATCATTCGATTCAACAGACCAGACGTTTTCAATAGTTTCAACCGTGAAATGGCACTTGGCTTTCAAGACCTGCTCGATACGTGTGAAAAAAACAAAAGCGTAAGAGCCATATTCCTTACTGGAAATGGCAAAGCCTTTTGTGCTGGTCAGGATTTAGCAGAAGTGACCGCCTCAGAAGCACCCTTTATCGAAAACATAGTTGCAGAGCACTACAACCCCATCGTTAGACGCATTCGAGAAATAGAAAAGCCAATCATCTGTGCAGTCAATGGTGTAGCCGCAGGTGCTGGCGCCAATCTGGCTCTAGCATGCGACATTATAGTAGCCGTAGAAACAGCCACTTTCATACAAGCTTTTAGCAAAATAGGCTTAATTCCAGACAGCGCAGGCACCTTCTTCCTACCCAAACTCATAGGCTTCCAAAAAGCGAGTGCCTTAATGATGCTGGGCGACAAAATATCAGCAATGGAAGCCGAAAAACTAGGCATGCTCTACAAGGTATTCTCTACAGAAGAATTTGAATCTGCAGCTTTCGACATTGCAAAAACCATTTCAAAAATGCCAACACTAGGCTTGGTCTATACTAAGAAACTTTTGAATGCTGGATTGACCAACAACCTAAACGACCAACTAGACCAAGAAGAAATCTATCAATCCAAAGCAGGAAAAACCAACGATTACAAAGAAGGCGTTCAGGCTTTTTTAGAAAAAAGAAAACCTGAATTTACTGGAACTTAAGTACAAAAAATCGAAAAACTTTTTTGTATAAAACCTTGAGTTGAACATCTAGTATCTAAAAAATGAAAATAATAGGAATCATCGGCGCAGGATCCATGGGTAGCGGTATCGCACAGGTAGCTGCTACTGCTGGCCATGAAGTGGTCTTACTAGACAGTAGCAATACCATGCTACAAAAAGCCCAACAGGGCTTAAATAAAATATTGGCTCGGTTAGTAGAAAAAGGCAACCTATCCAAATTAGAGGCTGGAGCTATCTTAGACCGTATCCACTTTACGGGGCAACTAGAGGCCTTTGAAAACTGTGACCTAATCATAGAAGCAATTGTTGAAGATTTGAGCAT
Source organism: Reichenbachiella carrageenanivorans (assembly GCF_025639805.1). NCBI lineage: Bacteria > Pseudomonadati > Bacteroidota > Cytophagia > Cytophagales > Reichenbachiellaceae > Reichenbachiella > Reichenbachiella carrageenanivorans. The sequence continues at coordinate 3,932,928 of NZ_CP106735.1, forward strand.
CAAAAAACAAATCTTCAGAGAACTAGAAACCATCGTCAACAAAAACTGCATCCTTGCTACCAATACCTCCTCACTTTCTGTATCGGCTATCGCCAGTGCGAGCGAAAAGCCACATCGAGTACTTGGCATTCACTTTTTCAACCCTGCACCTCTCATGCCTCTGGTAGAAATCATTCCTGCCATTCAAACCGATCAAGCGGTGGTTTCAACAGCTAGAAAAACCATCAACAACTGGGGCAAAATCACCGTTTTAGCCAAAGACACTCCTGGATTTATAGTCAATCGTGTAGCCAGACCATTTTATGGTGAGGCTTTGAGAATCCTCGAAGAAGGTATCGCAGACGTGGCTACCATCGATTGGGCCATGACAGAAATTGGAGGGTTCAGAATGGGTCCCTTCACTCTTATGGACTTCATCGGCAACGACATCAACTACACCGTCACAGAAACCGTTTTCAAATCCTTCTTTTACGACCCTAGATACAAACCCGCCTTCACACAAAAGCGTATGGCTGAAGCTGGCTATTTAGGAAGAAAATCAGGTAAAGGTTACTACAACTACTCCGAAGGCACAACCCAGCCAGAGCCTGATTTCAATCAAATGTTAGGCAAAAAAATATTCAACCGCATTCTGGTCATGCTGATCAATGAAGCTGCTGATGCCCTGTTTTGGAACATCGCCAGCAAAGAAGATATCGACCTAGCCATGACCAAGGGCGTAAACTATCCCGCAGGCTTGCTAAGATGGGCTGATGAATATGGCATAGACAAATGTGTCAAGCAAATGGACAGCCTCTACAACGAGTATCTAGAAGACCGCTATCGATGCAGTCCATTACTTCGCAAAATGGTCAGAGAAAATAAAAAATTCTATTGATGACAAATCCCAAATCCATAGTAAAACACATGCTCACCCACGACACTTTCAGTCAGTGGCTGGGCATCCGTTTAGAGAAAATCGAACTGGGGTTCTCTCAAATATGTATGACCGTAACAGGCGACATGCTCAACGGGTTTGGCATAGCACATGGAGGCATAACCTATGCTCTGGCCGACAGTGCCTTTGCCTTTGCGGCCAACTCACAAGGCAAACATGCCATCTCTATCGAGACGTCGATCTCTCACACCAAAGCCGTACACGAAGGCGACCTTCTTACGGCTATAGCCAAAGAAGAAAACCTCTCCAATCGATTAGGGATTTACAGCATTACAGTCACCAACCAACACCATGAAATAGTAGCATTATTCAAAGGAACTGTATTTAGAAAAGACACGCACTGGAGTGAATAAATTATGAAAGACGCATATATCATAGACGGAGTCAGAACACCTATTGGCAAATTTGGAGGTACTTTGAGCACCATTCGTACAGACGACTTGGCTGCACATGTAATCCAAAAATTGATGGCTCGAAACCAATCACTAGACCCTGCTTTGATCGATGACTGCCTACTAGGCTGTGCCAATCAAGCAGGAGAAGACAATAGAAACGTAGCCCGAATGGCTGCACTACTTGCAGGACTTCCCTTTTCTGTACCTGGTGAAACTATCAATCGGCTGTGCTCATCTGGCCTTTCGTCCATCATACAAGCCAACCGAGCCATCAAAGCTGGCGACGGCAACCTGTTTATCACTGGTGGTGTAGAGCATATGACACGCAGTCCGCTGGTAATTGCCAAATCAGCAAAGCCATTTGGTACGGATGCTCAAATGTATGACTCTAGTTTTGGCTGGCGATTTATCAATCCAAAAATACATGAACAATATGGCACGGATGCCATGGGGATGACCGCCGAAAACTTAGTAGAAAAATTTAACATCAGCCGATCGGATCAAGATGCTTATGCTTTTCGGTCACAGCAAAAGGCAGCTACAGCCAAAGCCTCAGGACGCTTTGCACAAGAGATTGTCCCAGTATCCATTCCACAAAGAAAAAAAGATTCCATAATCTTCAGTGAAGATGAATTCATAAAAGGCGACACTACCTTGGATGGACTGGCAAGCCTTCGTCCCGCATTCAAAAAAGATGGAACAGTAACGGCAGGAAATGCTTCTGGTCTCAACGACGGTGCAGCAGCCCTATTGGTAGCTTCAGAAGAAGCCGTCAGAATGCATAACTTAAAACCACTGGCACGCATCGTATCTTCAGCCGTCGTGGGCGTTGAACCTCGAATCATGGGAATAGGTCCTGTTAAAGCTACTTTCAAAGCACTCGACAAGGCTGGGTTGACTATGGCAGATCTAGGTGTGATCGAACTCAACGAGGCATTTGCCGCACAAAGTCTGGCTTGCATTCGGGAATGGGGTTTAGCAGACGACGACCCTAGGATCAACCCAAACGGCGGAGCCATAGCCATCGGTCACCCATTAGGGATGACGGGTGCCAGAATCGCCTATTCAGCAGCTTTAGAATTGAAATTGACAAACAAAAAATATGCACTCGTGACCATGTGCATTGGTGTGGGACAAGGCTATGCAGCTATACTTGAAAAGGCATAATTTGATATTAAAGAATCAAAAACAAAGAAATGATATACGAGTTCAAAGGCTTAAAACCAGTTATTGACCCCAGTGCGTTTGTGCATCCACAGGCTACAGTGACGGGCAATGTCTTCATCGGCAAAGACGTATACATTGGGCCAGCAGCAGCTATTCGTGGCGACTGGGGCAAGATTGTGATTGAAGACGGTTGTAATATTCAAGAAAATTGCACCATTCATATGTTTCCTGGCACCACTGTCTACCTCAGAAAAGGGGCACACATCGGTCACGGTGCTGTCATTCATGGTGCTGAAGTAGGAGAAAATTCGCTCATCGGTATGAACGCCGTACTGATGGATCATGTAGTGATAGGTAAAGAATGTATTGTAGGTGCACTCACTTTTGTAAAAGGAGAAATGAAAATCCCAAATAGAAGCCTAGTCGCTGGCAACCCCGCCAAGATAATCAAAGAGGTAACAGACGATATGATCGCATGGAAAACGAAAGGCACTCAGCTCTATCAAGCCTTGCCAAAAGAATGCATGGATACATTGAAAATATGTGAACCGCTAACAACAGCAGAACCCAACAGACCAGAACAGGTAATTAATTTTAAAACTTGGAAAGAAACCAGCAAATGAAAAAAGCAGATCACTAAAACAAGTTTTCAATTAGAATAATGAGACGTTTAAAAAAAGAGCAAAGGTTACATACAACAACCAAATAACTCATGAACCCAGAACTAAATAACCAAATGCCACAAAAAATACAACACTACACCCAAGGACAATGGACAACCGGAACTGGAGACGGTGAAGCCTTACATCATGCCATTACAGGCGAACCGATCTTCACCCATTCAGTCAAAGGTTTAGATTTCAAAGACATCTTAGCTTATGGTCGAGCTGTAGGCAATCCCGCTTTACGCAAAATGACTTTTCAGGAAAGAGGTCTGATGCTCAAGGCACTCGCTATGCACTTACACGCCAAAAAGGAAATATTCTACGAACTCAGCAAAGCAACTGGTGCTACCAGAGTAGACTCATGGATAGACATAGAAGGCGGTATCGGCAACCTCTTTGCCTACGCCAGTCTCAGGAGGCAATTCCCCAACGAAGCCTACTATATAGATGGAGAAACTGCTCCTTTATCTAAAGGAGGTTCATTTGTGGGGCAGCATATCATGGTACCCAAAGAAGGCGTAGCAGTACACATTAATGCTTTCAACTTCCCCATCTGGGGCATGTTAGAAAAAGTGGCCGTCAACTGGCTTGCAGGTATGCCAGCCGTAATAAAACCTGCCGAACAAACCTGCTTCCTCACAGAGCTGATGGTTAAAGAAATCATCAATTCGAAAATTCTACCTGAAGGAGCCTTACAACTCATTGCAGGATCTGGCAAAGGCATCTTAGACCATATAGAAATGCAAGATGTAGTAACCTTTACAGGATCCGCCAAGACTGGTCGTCTACTGAAACAACACCCCAATTTGGTAGAGCATGCTGTGCCATTTACGATGGAGGCAGACTCCCTAAATTCCTCTGTCTTGGGTGAAGATGCAGTACCTGGCACTCCCGAATTTGACCTTTTCATCAAAGAGGTAAAAAAAGAAATGACCATAAAATGCGGTCAAAAGTGCACCGCTATTAGACGAATTATCGTTCCAGAAAAATTAATAGAAGATGTACAAGCCGCCCTAAGTAAAACACTAGCCCAAACCACCATTGGTAACCCTGATGTTGAAGGGGTTCGGATGGGCGCATTAATCAATCATACACAGGTTGAAATAGTAAAACAGCAAATAGAGGCGCTGAAAAAATCATCTGAGGTAGTATATAGCAACGATGACTTCGAAGTGATGGGAGCAGATAAAAACAAAGGAGCCTTCATCTCTCCTACGCTCCTAGTTAACCAACACCCAATGACTAGTGAGGAAGTCCATACAATCGAAGCCTTTGGCCCTGTGAGTACCATTTTGCCCTACAAAAATTTAGACGAAGCCATCGCCATTTCTAAAAAAGGACTCGGTTCTTTGTGTTCTTCTATCGTGACGGCAGATGATCGAATTGCCAAACAATATGTATTAGGTTCGGCCTCACACCATGGAAGGATCTTAGCACTCAACAAAGATTCTGCTAAAGAAAGTACTGGGCACGGGTCGCCCCTACCACTCTTAACCCACGGAGGGCCCGGCAGAGCAGGTGGCGGCGAAGAAATGGGTGGCAAACGAGGCGTGATGCACTACATGCAGCGATGCGCTGTACAAGGCCATCCCACTACAGTCACCGAAATCACCAACGTGTACCAATATGGAGGTGCATACAAGGAAGATATAGCGCACCCGTTTAGCAAGCACTGGGAAGAACTGCAAATAGGCGAAACCTATATCTCTGCCAAGCGCACCGTAACCGAAAGCGACATTGTGAACTTTGCCAATGTGAGCTGGGATCATTTTTATGCACATACCGATGTGACCGCACTCGACGGCACCATTTTCGAGCAGCGCGTGGCCCATGGCTACTTCATCCTATCGGCAGCGGCAGGACTATTTGTACAAGCCAAAAAAGGCCCCGTATTACTTAATTACGGATTGGAAGAATGCAGATTTACAAAACCTGTTTATGCAGGTACGACTATTGGCGTACGCCTAACAGTGAAGGAAAAAATAGATCAAGAAAAGAAAGACGGTATCGCTAAAGGTATCGTGAAGTTTTTAGTGGACGTCTATGACGAAACAGGAGAAACGATTGCCATAGCAACAATTTTAACAATGGTCAAAAAACTGAATCAGGAATAGTAACCTTTTATGACAGGTATCACCTACTCGATAAAAAAGACTAAAAAAATGAACGGAACTGTAAATATTGAAATCAACCAAGGAATAGGCTCCATTACCTTCTTTCATCCGCAAAGCAACTCGTTGCCTAGTGAGATCCTGAACTTACTCGCCGACACCATCACATCTGCAGGGCAGAATGAAGAGGTGAAGGTGATCATACTCAAAAGCGAAGGTGACCGTGCATTTTGTGCAGGTGCCAGCTTTGATGAATTGATAGCCATTAAGGATTTAGAAACAGGCACACAGTTTTTCTCTGGTTTTGCCAAAGTAATCAATGCAGCTAGAAAGTGCCCTAAGTTAATTATCGGCAGAGTGCAAGGTAAAGCAGTAGGTGGCGGTGTAGGACTTGCGAGCGCCGTAGACTATTGCATGGCGACTCAGTATGCCTCAGTGAAGTTGAGCGAACTCGCCATCGGCATTGGGCCATTTGTAGTAGGCCCCGCTGTGGAACGCAAGATCGGCGTATCAGCTATGTCTCAGTTGGCCATCAATGCCACCGAGTGGCACAGTGCCCAATGGGCACAATCCAAAGGCCTGTACACAGAAGTGTATGACAACATAGAAATCATGGACGAAGCCATACATGCATTGGCTCAAAAACTAGCTACATCAAACCCTGAAGCCATGCGGTTGCTTAAGCAAATATTCTGGGAAGGCACAGACCATTGGGACACGTTGCTAACTGAAAGAGCTGGCATGAGTGGTCAACTGGTACTATCAGCGTTTACACGCGAAGCGATAAACTCATTTAAAAACAAATAACAACCCTATTCGTCCTAAACAAGGACGGTCGATAAACAACATTAAATACCCAATAATGGCGACGACAAAAAACACGAATGATAAAACAACCCACATAGGCAAACCGAAACTCCTGAAAGCATACAAGCTCATGGCTACAGCCAAAACACTGGCGGATAAGTATGAGGAAACTTTCAAGACGGTATCCAAATATGTACATGCCACCTCTCGCGGGCATGAGGCCATACAAATTGCCACCGGTTTACAACTTTTACCACAAGACTACTTGTCGGCCTACTATAGAGACGACGCTATGCTCCTTTCCATTGGCTGTACACCGTACGAGCTTATGCTGCAACTCATGGCCAAAAAGGACGACCCCTTTTCGGGCGGACGTACGTATTACTCACACCCTAGTCTCAAAGACGATGACAAGCCCAAAATCCCTCACCAGTCATCAGCTACAGGCATGCAAGCCATACCTACCACAGGTATCGCCATGGGCATCCAATACAAGGAATTGAGAAATATGGACAAAAAGTATAAAGAAGCACCTGTAGTAGTTTGCTCCCTCGGTGATGCCTGCATCACCGAAGGTGAAGTATCAGAGGCCTTCCAAATGGCGGCCCTCAAACAACTCCCCATCATCTACCTAGTACAGGACAACGAATGGGATATATCTGCACATGCCAGTGAAATACGTTCTGCAGATGCTAGCGAATACATTAAGGGATTTCCTAAAATCAAGGCCATGAAAGTAAATGGCACTAATTTTTTAAAGTGCTATAAAACCATGGAAGAAGCTATTCAGTATGCCAGAAAAGAAAGAAAACCCGTACTCGTACATGCTAAAGTCCCCTTACTCAACCATCACACCTCTGGTGTAAGAAAAGAATGGTACCGCGACGATATGGACGAACACATGGCCTACGATCCTTATCCTTTTTTTAGAAAACAATTGATTGAATTAGGTATTCCGCCATCAGAATTAGATAACCGTGACGAAGACGCTCGTTTACTGGTAGATGATCATTATGACCGAGCATTGAAAGCCGAAGACCCTAGCCCACAGGACTTGTTTACGCATGATTTTGTCCCTACCCCCATTACCGAAGAGAGAGGAGAACGTGCCCCTAAAAACAAAGAAAAAGCCGTAATGGTAGACAGCGCTTTGTTTGCCATACAAGAACTCATGGAGCAACATGCAGAATGTCTGCTATACGGACAAGACGTTGGTCTCCGACTAGGAGGTGTATTCAGAGAAGCAGCCACTTTGGCTCAAAAGTTTGGAAAAGACCGTGTATTCAATACCCCAATTCAAGAAGCCTTCATTATTGGCAGTACGGTAGGCATGTCGGCGGTCGGTCTAAAACCCATTGTAGAAGTACAATTTGCCGACTACATCTGGCCTGGGCTCAATCAACTATTCACGGAGGTAAGTAGGTCTTGCTACCTTAGCAATGGCAAATATCCTGTAAGTATGGTGCTGAGAGTACCAATAGGTGCCTATGGTAGTGGCGGGCCGTATCATTCCTCTAGTGTAGAATCTGTAGTAGCCAATATTAGAGGTATCAAAATCGCCTACCCAAGTACTGGAGCGGACATGAAAGGCCTGATGAAATCGGCTTACTATGATCCTAATCCTGTTGTCATCTTTGAACACAAAGGCCTGTACTGGTCTAAGGTAAAAGGCACCGATGCGGCCAAAACTATTGAACCTGATGCAGACTATGTGATTCCATTTGGCAAAGCCAGAATTGCCCTTGAGGCTTCTCAAGCAGCGATTGAAAAAGGAGTAACCATGACCATCATTACCTATGGCATGGGAGTACATTGGGCACTCAACGCCGCTAAGCACTACAAAGGCAGGGTAGAAATCGTCGATCTTCGCACCTTGCATCCCTTGGACACAGTCACCGTCTTTGATACTGTGCGCAAACATGGCAAGTGCCTAGTATTGACCGAAGAACCTGTCAACAACACATTTGCGCAAAGTTTGGCGGCACGGATTCAAGAGAATTGTTTCACATATTTGGATGGCCCTGTCAGAACCATGGGGTCTGAGAATCTGCCTGCAATACCCTTAAATTCGACCTTAGAAGCAGCCATGATACCCTCTATAGAGAAAGTAACTTCATTTATAGGCATGATGCTTTCGGATTAATAAAATTTTCAGTGGCAAAGACTTGAAAGTAGCCTTTAGATTTATGTAACTTGAGTAAAAAAATTACAATGAAATATTCTGCCTTTCTAGTCATTGTCTTCTTGTGTAGTACTCACCTGTCATTTGCACAGAAAGCTGATGAAACAGAGGTAGAACTCCTCATAGATCGTCATAATTTTTGGCGAGCAGATGTGGGAGTAGCACCTATTAACTATTCAGAGGAATTAGCTGAGGTCGCCAACAAATGGGCGATTCAATTGAAATCCCAAGGTTGTGCCTTCAAACATAGCCAGAATGCCTATGGCGAAAACCTATTCAAAGGAACTGTAGGGTATTTTACAGCTGGAGATGCTGTAGACTCATGGGGCTCCGAAAAACAAGACTACGATTACAAAAAAAACAAGTGTACTACTGGGAAAATGTGCGGGCATTACACTCAAATCGTATGGGAAAACACAACCGAAGTCGGCTGTGCTAAAAGCATCTGCGACGGGTCTGTGATCTGGGTGTGCAATTACAACCCCGCAGGCAATTATGTAGGACAGCAGCCGTATTAGGTATCTATTACTGGAAATTCCACACCAAAAATAGACCCTTTCCCCACATCTCCTTCATACCAAACTCGTCCATTGAGCAACTCTGCATATCGCTTGACCAACGATAAGCCCAAACCAGAAGAACTCTCTCCGTCTGTAGGGCGAGCACTCAATTTTGTGAATTTCTTAAATAAATTCAATTGTTCATTCTTGCTAATCCCTGGCCCTTGATCTTTCACAATCACCTGAGCATGTGTGTCTGTAACATTTATCTCAATATTGATTTCTGTCTTAGATTCTGAAAACTTGATCGCATTAGAAATCAAATTCTCAAATATTAATGGCAAATAAATCCCATCCCCATGAATTAGATCCTGATCCGTATTTACTCCCAGTTTGATTGCAATCTCTTTTTTGTGAGCACTCATTTCCATATGAGACACTACCGACTCTAATACCTCTTTGAGACGCACTTCTACTCCATCCATTTTAAGATTTTTCTGATCAGTCAGCTCCATTTCCAATACTCGATTGATCAAATCTTGAGATTTATTAGCCGACTGACTAATCATCTCTTCATACTTTCTTCTCAACTCAGGATCTTTCTCCTCAGCTAGGATAGCTACAAGGCCTGAGATATTGTTTAGAGGACCTTTTAAATCATGCGCCAATATCCGTATGATATATTCCTTCTCCTCTACATGTTTTTGTAAATCAGTCGACTGCATACCAATCGTTTCTTTCTGCTGATTCAGCATAACATTTTTCTCCTCTAGCTCTTGTAAAGCCTTCCGCTGAATAGTTTCGAACACGTAAGCGATAAATAACACCATCAGTAGCAAACCTGGAAGGATAGAGGCAAACCAAGCCGTCCTCATTTCAGGGTTGTACTCTACTGGCAGTTCTTTGCCCTCCAAAGCCATCATCCCAAACCACTGCATGACTAAATATGATATGCCTCCCCAAGCCAAACCAGATAGTCTATTGACAACAAGAATAGCCAAAACAGGAATAGACACAATCCAAGGGTATATGGCCGACCAGAGGCCTCCAGAAAAATAGGTCAATACAAAAACAGCAACGGCGCCCAATAACACATAAATATTTCCCAAAAATGTGATAGGCAGTCGTGTCTTTGACAAGAATGGTAGTAAGCAAAAGCCAACGACATTAAAAACCATCAACTCTACACCTTTTTCATATTCAAAATAGACACTCAACCATACATAGGTATGAGAAAACAGGCTTGTCAGAAAACAGGCTCTGATAAAAAGCCTTGCTTTTCTCAATAAATTGAGATCAGAATAGTAATTAGGGTGGATGAAGTAATCAATGAAATCTGAGACCTTCATACATAGCTTTTAGTAAAAAATATAACCTCTGCACTAAATATAAGTGCGAAATTGGATTCATCACTAAATATTGAAATTTATTCAAAAAAATGACTCGAAATATTTATCTTAATCAAGCTACTGCTGTGGCATTAAGATAAGGCGCCCACTCCTTATTCATAGCACCCAAATTATTTCGCAAAAACATGATATATGACGGTTTGAAAGGTGGTCTTTTCAAAACCAGGCCTGCTTCGGCTAATGAGTAGTTTCCTTTCTTCGCATTACAAGTTTTGCAAGCCGTAACTAGATTATTCCATGTTGATTTACCTCCTTTGGATCTGGGGATCAAATGATCCAACGTCAGGTCTCGATCTACACCACAATACTGGCACCTGCCTTGGTCTCTCTTAAAAATATTTTGTCGGGTGAGTACTACCCCTCGGTATGGCACATGAACATAGTTTTTGACTTTTATTACGGCAGGTAACGGATAGGCTTTAGACACCGTTCTGAGTTTGCTACTTACACTGGCTTCTATCAACTCCGCTTTACCCAAAAAGACAAGCAAGAAAGCACGCTGAATAGTGCACACAGTAAGGGGGCTGTAATCCTGATTCAATACAAGTACTTTTCCTAACATGGTTCTTGTTTGACTATGCAGATTGTTCGATCAACCTGTATGATGCAATGAAAATAGCCAATTCTAACCTAAATCCGAAAAGAAATCAGAAGCATCGCATACTAAGACTGCTCAGGCACTATTTTTTTAAGTAAAATTCTTCGAGCTGTGCATTGATCTCCTCCTACTTGGAGAGCCGTGATTTTTTTCACTTCACCACCGTATATACCTACGTATTCGTCCCCTCCCAAAAAGACATAACCAGCAGCTGGCTGATCGGTAGGAAAGATCAAATCCCCAGGAATGATATTTTCTAAACCTGCGACCTCTTGTCCAGATTTGTACTGCTCTGCTATAGTACGCGGCAACTTATAACCACAGATTTTGAATACTTGCTGAATAAATCCACCATGATCAATCCCAAATGGTGTTTTCCCACCTTGTCGATAGGGTGCATTCAAATATTTTTTAATTACCTCTTTCATGTATTCAAACTCACGCTTTTGCGAAAGGCTTTTTGATTCTCCATTGAAAGCAACTTGTTCTTCCAGCTTGAATAGTTCATTGGTAGAGATCGGTAATACACTTCCTAGCAAAATATGGACGTGCTTTTTCTGAAAGTAGATCGTACCACTCAGGTCTATGCATACTTTGTAGTCTGATAGATTTACTTGGTTGAAATATTCCTCACTGATAGGCGTATACTGGTTCTTATGTATCCAACCTGTGGAGTGATCGAAGTGCAATTGGATTTGCACCATTTCATTTTTTTCACTCAACACCGTATAATGTTCTCCAAACAATAATTCAGACACCAAAACTGAATCCAGTTTGGCTGTGGCTCTCATGGGCACCACGCTGAGGCGGCAGATACCCTTACCTTCGTTCATGTCAATATTGATTTCGTTCTAGCTCTCTTTTTACATCTTTCTCTTTGATGCTGTCTCTTTTGTCATGGATTTTCTTTCCTTTAGCTAGCGCCAATTCTAATTTGGCATATCCCTTATCATTGATAAAAAGTCTGAGAGGGATCAACGTAAGCCCTTTTTCCTGACTCTTGGTGTCGATCTTATCTAACTCGGTTCTGTTTAGCAAAAGTTTTCTTTCTCGTAGTGGTTCATGGTTATTAAAGGTCCCTTGCTCATACACAGCAATGTGCATGCCTTTGATAAACATTTCTCCTCTTGAAATATAGCAATACGCTTCCTGCAAACTCGCTTTTCCTTCTTTTATAGACTTGATCTCGGTACCTTTCAGTACCAGACCTGCTACATATTTATCTATAAATTCGAATTCAAAACTCGCTTTTTTATTTCTTATGTTTACTTGATTTGAAAACCTCCCCTTGCTCATCGTTACGCTATCAAAATAAAGTGATAATATCTATTAAATCTGGCACATACCCAAAAAATGAACGGTGCCTTTCTTAAAATTTCATTCGCGGCATGGGCGATGCCGTCAGCTGGGCAGTGTCTCCTGCTAGCCACTGGTAGTGTGCCGTCATCCCTATCATACCTGCATTGTCTGTACAGTATTGAAACTGGGGTATAAAAACCTCCCACCCTTTTTCTACCGCCAGCTGCTCTAGTTTGGTACGCAGTCCACTATTGGCAGATACGCCGCCTGCTATAGCTACCTGCGACACCCCTTCTTGTTTTACTGCCATTGCCAATTTGCTCAGTAGCATATCAATCAAATGGCGTTGGATGCTGGCACACAGATCTTGTTTATGCTCTTCTACAAAATTGGCATTTTTCATCTTCTCTTTATTCAGAAAATTCATAAAACCAGTCTTGATTCCACTAAACGAATAGTCTAATCCAGGCATCGATGTTTCATTGAAGGTAAAAGCATTTTCATTCCCTTCCTTGGCTAGCTTATCTACTAGTGGTCCTCCTGGATATGGGAGTCCCATAAGTTTAGCACATTTGTCGAAAGCTTCTCCTACAGCATCGTCTGTAGTTTGTCCCAATACTGTCATATCCAGATAGTCATCTACCCTGACAATCTGCGTATGCCCACCACTCACCGTTAGGCACAAAAACGGAAACTTCGGTTTAGGTTTTTCTATGAAATGTGCCAATATATGTGCTTTCATATGATGTACCCCGATCAAAGGAATTCCGAGCGCAAGGGACATTGATTTGGCGAAAGCCCCTCCTACCAACAACGCCCCTAATAAACCAGGGCCTTGCGTAAAAGCAATGGCGGTAAGATCCGACATTTCGACATGAGCAGTTGCCATGGCTTCTTTCACCACAGGGCCAATGGCCTGCTGGTGAGCTCTGGAAGCCAATTCAGGCACTACTCCTCCATACTTACTATGAATTTCTTGAGTAGCTATTACATTGTTCATCACCTTGCCATCTATGCAAATGGAGGCGGAGGTTTCATCACATGAAGACTCTATAGCCAGAATAACATTTTTCACTATAATACTTGTTTTTATTGCATTCGTGGAGATACCAAAAGTACAAATCTGGGCATATTTTTTGTACCATCATTCAAAGTTGCGTAATTACCGATGATTATTATTTAAATAATCCAAATTACTTTTGCGGAGCAGCAGTTTCATGAAGGAAAATTCTCAGAAAAATTCAAAATTAAGGCGTAGGTTATCCAGGCTGTTTTTATGGCTGCCTGTTTTGTTGGTGGCTTTGGGCATCCTACTCTTCTCTGTATTACAGATTCCGAAGGTTCAAACCAAGCTGCTCAACAAAGTCTCTTTTCTCATCTCTGAAAATACTGGATTCGATATCAAAGTAGGCCATGCCAATCTGACTTGGTTTGACCACATGATCATCAAAAATGTACGGCTATATGATCATCAAAATGACAGCACATTAATTTTTGTTGAGAAAATACAAATTAATCTCAAATTGTACGATTTCATCATGCACAGAAGACTGAATGCTGATCGACTCGAACTCGATAGGATACAGGTCCACCTAATCAAAACAACCGATTCCACGGAAGTCAATATTTCTAGATTCATTGCTGATCTTAAAGGCATTTTTAAAAAAAATAACCAAAATAAGAAAAAGAAAACGACTCTTACGTTAGACGAAGTGACGATACGTGATGGTCTGTTTACATATAACGACCTCCGATTTGATACTATCCAGAATGGGAAAGACTACCATCATTTTGCCTTCGACTCCATTCAGTCTAACATTAGCAACCTCACCTTTTCCAATGATAGTTTAGGAATGAACATCGAACAGTTCGTATCTATTGATCCTACTGACCAGCTCAACATCAAGCGTTTCATCAGCGACTTTTCGTACACTAAACAACGCATGACTTTTGGTAACCTGGACCTCAAAACAGACAACAGTAGAATAGGTAATTCGCTGGTATTCGAATACGCTCATTCGGGTCAGTTCAAATATTTCGTGGACAGTATCTCGTTCTACTCCCACCTGAATCAATCCTTGATTAGCTCCGACGACATTGCCTTATTTAGTCCTTCACTTAAGGAGGTCAATAAAAAAATTGATTTTACTGGAGATGTCTATGGTTCTGTGGGACGGCTCAAAGTCAAAAACTTCAACATCAGATCTCAGGGTAGCTCCTACCTCTTGGGTAATGCCGAATTTTATGGACTCCCTACCCTCAAGGAGACTTTCATGAACTTAGAAGTGGAAAAATCAATCGTCGACCCCGTGGATGTATCTAATCTTATCTCAAAAAAATACTTACAAGAAGTTTTAAATATTGGGAAAGCCAATATCGACGGTCACTTCATGGGATTTTTGTCTGATTTTGTGGCGGATGGTGAAATATCTTCTTCGGTAGGAAAGGTCAAAACGGATATCAATTTTAAAATCCAAAAAGACAACAGGGCTTGGTACAAAGGTTCACTAGACCTTCTAAACTTTGACTTAAGAAGCATCTTACACCAGCAAGAGCAGCTCAAAGAAATCACACTCAGCGGCAAAATTAAAGGACACGGCTTGACCATAGACAATGCAAATTTCAACCTAGATGCAAAAGTAGATTCTCTCAAAATTAAAAATTACACCTATCACAATTTGTCCACCAATGGTGAGTTTAAAGTGGGTTTTTTTAATGGTACGCTAGCAGCCAAAGACCCTAACTTGATCTTTCAAGGAAAAGTATCTGTAGATCTTAAAGATCAAAGAAACAAAGTCAATATCAAAGCCAAATTGGACACCATCAACCTACGTCCACTAGGGTTTAGCTCCGAAGAAATAGGAATATCCTCTTTGATCGACATCGACATGAAAGGCTTAAAAACCGATGACTTGGTTGGGTATATATCATTATATGACAATCACATTTCATACGATAAAAAAACATTAAATGTGGATTCTATCAAGTTTCTCTCTTCTTTGATAGGTGCTAATCGGATTATACATTTCGAAACAGACGGATTGACTGGTGAAATGAAAGGAGAATTTCGCAATAGCGTATTCCTCAAAACAATCAGTGAATTTTATAAAGAAATCAAACTCAATATACTAAACAATGAAGAAGACCTACAGGCCTACTACACCAGCAAAATCAACAACACACTAGAACCCTACCACGTAAATATCGACTTGAATTTCTGGGATCTCAATAGGTTTGTACAGCCTTTTTATCCCGACTTCAATATTTCTAAAGAAGTGAAAATTCATGGATCTTTTATACAGGACAGTACCTCTAGGCTCAGTTTACATGGTGCGATAGACACACTCCAAGTATCTAAGACCACTTGGGCAAAAAACTATCTTGACGTGAATATTTCTAAAGAATACTATGATAGAAACACGCTCGCATCAGCCTTTGCCTCTTCCAATAAGCAATTTTGGTCAGACAAATACGAAACGGAAAATACCTTTACCGACATCATCTGGTTCGAAGACAGCATGTCTGTCACGCTCAATATAGAACAGCCCCAATTCTCCAACCGGCTTGCCTTAGCGTCTTCTGTTCGATTTTTTACAGACTCTACGAGGCTGCATTTTCATAATTCAGATATTGAAATTTTAGGCAAGGAATGGATTTGGAACAAACAAAACAAAATCGTACACAGTAATGGTGAATGGAGCTTCAAGAAATTTACAGCTTCTAACGGCCCCGAAAGACTAGAGATTTCTGGCATGTATGCCGAAGCACCTGAAAAATCTCTATTCATTGACCTCAAGGAGTTTAAAATTGAAAACATTCAATCTATCCTAAATAGTAAAATAGAAGGCACTGTGGACGGAAGGGTAAAAGTAAAGCGCCAACCGACCTATGATTTAATAGAAGGCAATCTGATTGTCAACACTCTAAAAATAGAAGATTATCTGATCGGCAATGTGTTTGGGCTCTCTACCTGGGACAGTGAAAATGAGCGCCTTGCGATGAACCTAGATCTCATCCAAAAAGACAAGAAAAAAATTGAAATCAAAGGACTCTATTACCCCAAGAGAGCAACGGAACAACTCGACCTCAAAGCTCGATTTGACAGCGCCAACCTGAAAATAGCAGAACCCTTTATCAAAAAAAGCTTTACTCAAATCAACGGCTTTGCCTCTGGACAATTCACCATCCGAGGCACTCCTAAATACCCCATACTAAAAGGTACGGGCACGATATCCAATGGATCCGTATTGATCAACTACCTGAACACTCGGTACAAATTTAGTGGGCATCTGATTTTTGATGAAAATGAAATTAGCACTAAAAACCTTACCCTCTGGGACAGCGAAGGGCACGTTGCCCACCTGAATGGAGGAGTCTTTCATGACGGATTCAAAAATCCCGTATTAGACTTCAGTGGAGACTTTGAGAACTTCAAGTTATTGAACACCGCAGCTACAGATAATAACGCTTACTATGGCGTGGCCTATGGCACAGGACACATTAATTTTCTTGGTGCCATAGACAATATTAAGATCAGCGCTGAAGCGCAAACGACAAAAGGCACAAGACTTTCTATTCCACTAGGAGAATCATCAGACTCGAGAATCGAGCAAAAAGAGTATATAGAATTCATCGACCTCAAGGATGAACGAAACGTACAAAAAGTGATTGAAGAGGTACATACCCAAGAAAAACTAAAAATCAAAGGGATAGAACTCGACTTAGACCTTGAATTTACACCAGATGCATATGTCGAACTTATATTCGACGTACAAGCTGGCGACATTATCAGAGGTCGAGGCAATAGCAACATCAAACTACAAATCAACACAGACGGTGATTTCACCATGTTTGGTGACTATACCATTGAAACAGGGGGATACAATTTTACGCTTTACAATATCATCAATAAAGAATTTGACATTAAAAAAGGAAGTACCATCTCCTGGTATGGAAACCCTTACGGAGCCAATTTGGACATATCAGCTTCATATCGTCAATTGGCTTCTCTCGCTCCACTCATGGTTAAGTTTCTAGACCCAGATGATACCAATTCACCTGAAACCAGAAAAAAATACCCCTCGATAGTAGATCTCAAATTAAAAGGAAACCTACTTACTCCTGAAATCAAATTCGACATCAATATAGAAGACTATCCACCCAACAACCAACTCCCCAACTCATCAGTCACATTGGATGAAGTGGTCACGGCTTTTAAGGCTCGATTAAAAAACAACGAGCAGGAAATGAACCGCCAGGTCTTTAGTTTGATTATCCTAAGAAAATTCTCCCCAGAAAACAGTTTTCAAGTCAATAGTCAAACTCTTGGCAACAGTTTAAGTGAGTTCGTATCCAACCAACTCAGCTACTGGGCCACGCAAGTCGACGAAAACTTAGAAGTAGACGTAGATCTGGCAGGCTTGTCAGACGACGCCTATAACACCTTTCAGCTTAGACTCTCCTATACATTCTTAGACGGGAGGCTCCGTGTGACTCGTGGAGGCAACCTACCCAATCAAGAGACCAAAGGCGATGTATCCACTATTATTGGGGACTGGACCGTTGAATACTTACTTACGGAAGACGGGAGATTTAGGGTAAAGATGTATAGCCGGTCAGATTTAGATGAAATAGACACCCAAGTAGGTGAAAGCAATTTTGAAACTGGTTTTAGCTTACAATACATCAAAAGCTTTGATCAACTCAATCAAATTCTATCAGACAACAGAAAAAAAAATCTATCTAAAAGAAAGGAAAAAGATCAAGAAAAGGAAATCTAAAATATTCTCTATCAACGCTTTATCTAACCCCTAAATATGTGTATTTTTAACTACGTATAATCAAACCACCAATCAATGGAATTGAACAATTTCATGAAGTCCTACGCTGAAGAGATCAAGGGAAACTTCTCTGAATACGACGATCAACGCTCAGTTATAGTAGTACCGCTCGAAATGGAGAGGCAACAAGCCGTTGTAGGCGAAATTGATCTGGAAAACAATCTCATATCCATCTCTTCTAAGGTATGTGTAGCTGAAGACAATATCAAATACAAAGATCTACTCGTAGAAAATCACAAATCCACCTTTGGCAAGTTCACCATTGTCAATGACTTTTTGAAAGTAGAATCACGCTCACCAGCTGACATCACATCTAACGAAATGTTGAAATGTGCGATCCAAGAAGTAGCCAAACTTGCCGATAAATGGGAACTCAATATCACAGGACGTGATATTTTTTAATTTCTATCAACCCTCCTCTCGACTGCATTATTTAATTAATTTTGTCCAATAGGCTGCCTTATCGTTCCGACCTCGATCATGATCGGGAATTCGGAAAGGAAAGTCCGGGCAACGTAGAGCATCGTACTTCCTAACGGGAAGTCTTTCGACCTAGTCGGAAGGAGAAAGTGCAACAGAAAACAAACCGCCTTGAACTAGTTGAAAGGTAAGGGTGAAACGGCGAGGTAAGAGCTCACCGCTCTGGTAGCGATAGCAGAGGCATGGTAAACCTTACGAGTTGAAAGATCAAATAGGTCCTGCAAGAAGTGGCTCGCTTCGATCTGGTTTTCGAATCAGAATGTAGGATGGGTAGATTGATAGATTCCGACAGCAATGTCGGAGCCAGATAAATGATAAGGATCCCGATTCGTCGGGATACAGAACCCGGCTTATAGGCCTATATTTTTTTATTAATACCAAATATGACAAAGATTTTAATAATTGATGACGAAAAAAGCATTCGTCATACCCTCCGCGAAATACTAGAATACGAAAAGTACCAAATAGAAGAAGCTGAAAATGGTAAAGTAGGTATAGAAAAACTAAAAGAAGAAGATTTTGATGTCGTATTGTGTGATGTAAAAATGCCCGAAATGGACGGCATAGAAGTGCTCGAAAACGCGCGAGAATTAGATCATACGCCACAATTCATTATGATATCGGCTCACGCTACTATAGATACAGCTGTAGACGCCACAAAAAAAGGCGCATATGACTTTATCCAAAAACCACCCGACCTCAATCGCCTCCTCCTAACCATCAAAAACGCACTAGACAAATCTAACTTGATTCAGGAAACTAAAGTACTGAAGAAAAAAGTATCCAAGTCTCAGGAAATCGTCGGTGAATCTACCCCAATCATGGAGGTAAAAGAAATGATTGAAAAAGTAGCTGGTACAGATGCACGAGTCTTAATCACAGGAGACAATGGTACAGGCAAAGAACTAGTAGCTAACGCAATCCATAAGCTAAGCAGCAGAAACAAAAAGCCTTTAGTAGAGGTAAACTGTGCAGCTATACCATCAGAGCTCATCGAAAGCGAATTGTTTGGCCATGAAAAAGGATCGTTTACTTCAGCTGTAAAACAGCGTATTGGAAAATTCGAGCAAGCAGATAATGGCACTTTATTTTTAGACGAAATAGGAGACATGAGTCTATCGGCTCAAGCCAAAGTATTACGCGCATTACAAGAAAATAAAATCACTCGCGTGGGTGGCGAAAAAGAGATCAAGGTCAACGTGAGGGTACTAGCAGCCACCAATAAAAATCTAAAAGAAGAAATTAGCCAAAAGCGCTTCAGAGAAGATCTATATCATAGACTCAGCGTCATACTGGTCAAGGTTCCTTCTCTCAATGAAAGAGCAGAAGACATCCCCCTCTTGGTGGATAAATTCCTGAACGACATTGCTGCAGACTATGGCACTAGCAAGAAGGAAATAGAAGACGGTGCACTTGAACATCTCAAAAAGAGAAGCTGGACAGGCAACATTCGAGAACTTCGAAATGTAGTAGAACGACTAGTCATCATGTCTGAAAAAACCATCACAGCTAGTGATGCAAAAAAATATGCGGATTCACAATAAAGTGATCCGCATAGTATTATAATATCTTAACGTCTTTTCTTATTTAGACAATTCTGTCGAGTTTACATCACTTTTCGCATATGTAGGGCACGTTCTTTGGGTACATGCACTCATTGCAAAAACTACCAGGGCTACTATAAGTATCTTTACTTTCATCTTTTGTTATTATCAATTACCTGCTTCAATTTTAGAACATAAATATATAAAAAATATTACACTTTACGCCTAATAATGTTTTTCTCTGAAATATTTGATGCCATATTCGACGAACATTTAGAGCACCATCAAATTACATCCTCTGATCTCCGAATTATCCAATCTTCCCAGCACTTCAAACTCACCCTCACTTGTCAATCTCCCTAAGTCACTCGTTTCTATAAAAGCACAAGAATGCACATTGGCTAAATCAATGATATTGACACCTCCTGTTCTTCCTGATGCCAAATAACTAAATGGATCTTCAGGGTCTCTAATCAATACTTTCATTTGCTTTGGCAAGCAATACGAGACTTCATTAAAAGAATACGCTTGCGAGAGCAATTCTGTCATCCCATACTCTGATTGAATTTTTACATCTCCCATACCTTCCTTTAAAAGGGCATAAAATTCACTTTTCACCATATCCTTTCTCCTCCCTTTCATTCCTCCAGTTTCAATAATAGTAAGACCATCTAATCGCACACCTGCACGTTTTACATGCTCCACCATATCCAAAAGCGCATACCCTACACCAAATAGCACAATAGACCGGCTGCTGGTCTGCAACTGCTCCGAAAGATCAGTAATCAACTGCGCTGTCCGATCCAAATAAAAGCCGCCCACTTTATCTGACTGACTCTGTGAAATGAAATAATCTACCATTTTCACCAAAGAAGAATTACCCTGCTCTTGATAAGACGGCAACAACGCAAAAAACAACTGTTCATGGAGTGGTTGATACAGCTTTTCAAAAATCTCTTTCGTATTATTCAGATAAAATTCAGCGTCTTCGATATAGTGCCGACTCCTTATACTTGTAGTAGTGCCACTACTCATATATACTTCCTGAGGGATCCAATGACCTGTTTTTACTTCATGGTGTTTGAAGAAATCGACAGGTAAAAAGGGTATTTGAGTTAGCTCTTTCACCTCCCGAGGATCAACTCCTAAACATCCTAAATATTCCTTGTAAACCTGACATTGATCAGATTGATATTGAAATAATTCAATAGCCAGTGAATGAAAAGTTTGGGTATTTATTATACCACTCTTTTTTTTGAAACTATTTAAAAGCTTCATAAGTTAGAATAAGTAAGGGATCCTGAGCGGTCAATTGTATTAATATCAGTAATTTTAGCAAATGTAATTTTTATTGAATGAAGGGAAAGTCAAAATATTGGAATAAAATTTCGCAACCACTCATATTTTTGGTTATTTGTCTCATTCCAATAATCCAGTCTTGCCAAGAGCCCGATCCCTTCCCTATTACCCCACAAATCCAATTCAATAACATCCAATACATAGAGCTGCTTGAAAACGGAAACCCCGACTCTCTCATATTGTATTTCGATTTTCAAGACGGCGATGGGGATTTGGGACTTGAAGGGTACGAAAATGGTTCTCCGTATCAGGATTACAACTTCTATCTCGATTATGACTCGATTCCTATTACCTACAATCAAACCAATATTAAATATCCTATTAGAATATACGACCCAGTAAAAGACAAACTAACAATTGTAGGAAGCCAAGACATTAGACCTTCATATGATTGTATCAATTACGACATCTTATATATGGACTATATCAACAAAGAATACCTCGCCCCTGGCACAAATCCTGATGACGTAGATCCCAATATTTATGACTTAGACACTATTTTCCTAGAAAGGAACCGATACAGGAATAACATAGAAGTGAAATACTACAGAAAACGTGGCACAAATAACTACGAAGAAATAGACTGGAGATACCTCACCAGCGAGTATGGTTGTGGGATTTCATTCGACGGCAGATTTCCTATTCTTGATGCCGAACAAATGAACGACTCTGGATCACTAGAAGGTACGATTAGATATGCGATGGTTTCTACAGGATTTCGTACGGTCTTAAGAAAAGACACTTTCAACATCAAATTTCAAATCATTGATAGAAGTCTGCATATAAGTGACATCGCTGAGACTGGTGATATCACTCTAGACCAGATCATCAGATAAGGGATTAGTAAATCTCTGGGTAGCTTTCGGGGTCGACTTCGCTCATCATTTCATATACCTTATCAAAGACCGTCTCTACACTAGGCTTTGAGTAATAGTCTCCATCTGACCCATAGGCTGGGCGGTGTTCCTTGGCTGATATAGTCATCGGTTGGCTATCTAAATATCTGAAACATTCCTGCTCTACCACGAGTTTTTCTAAAATATAAGCCGATGCCCCTCCTGGCACATCTTCGTCAGCTACAATCAAACGATTGGTCTTCTTGATGGAAGAAATAATGTTTTGATGTCTATCAAAAGGCAATAACGTTTGCACATCTACAATCTCCACCTGTATGCCATAATTAGCCAATTCACTAGCAGCGTCCATCACTATTCTACACATAGAGCCATAAGTCACTATTGTCACATCCGCACCTTCTCTAATGACTTCTGGAATACCTAGAGGAACTTTAAACTCCCCCACATTGTCAGGCATTCTTTCTTTCAAGCGATATCCATTTAAGCACTCTATCATCAAAGCGGTATCGTCAGATTCCAGCAAAGTATTATACATCCCTGCTGCTTGCGTCATGTTCCTTGGCACCAGCACATATATTCCACGCAGCGCATTGATAATCATACCCATAGGCGAACCAGAATGCCATACTCCTTCTAAACGGTGACCTCTAGATCTTATAATCAAAGGCGCCTTTTGTCCTCCTTTCGTCCGGTAATGCAAAGACGCTAAATCGTCAGACAAGGTCTGCACAGCATACAACAAGTAATCCAAATATTGAATTTCTGCTATCGGGCGTAGGCCTCTAAGTGCTGCTCCAATCCCCTGCCCCATAATAGTAGTCTCTCGAATCCCTGTATCTGTCACTCTCCACTCACCATATTTCTCCTGCAAGCCAGCAAATCCTTGGTTGACATCACCAATTTTCCCAACATCTTCACCAAAAGCAAAAACCAACGGATTTCTATGCAATGCCTCGTCAAAACAGGCCTGTAAAACTTCACGCCCATCTACCATTTTGGACTGATCTGAGTATCTGGCAGCCTCTGTTCCAATCGCCAATGCAGAATACTTCGACTCACTATATAAATGTGATGAATATTCATCATATCTTTTTTCTTCGTTCTTTTTGAGCCAATGAATAAGTAAATCACGGCTTCTTGAAGGCTCTTGTCTTGTCAACCTTAGTGCTTTTTTAGCACCTCTGGTCATTTCCAACTTGTTGATATTCAGACCTTCTTTCAAATTCTTTGCAATAGAAAGCAACTTAGATTTTTCTGCACTACGCTCTGCCACAGTCTCGACCATCCCAATCAGTGAAGCCAAATCCGTATCTATAGCAGCAGTATATGCTCGCCACGCCTCCATTCTAGCTGTTTTAGCCAATTGCTTTGCTTCATCTTCGATAGCATCTAACTCCTTAGACGTGGCTAGTTTTTCATCCAAAATCCACTCTCGCATTTTCTTGATACAATCAAACTTGGCCTCCCAGTCTAATCGCTCCTTAGACTTATATCTTTCATGCGAACCTGAAGTAGAATGTCCTAAAGGTTGGGTCACCTCTAATACATGAACCAACACGGGCACATGTTCATTTCTAGCTATTTTCTCTGCTTTCTCGAAAGTCTTACACAGATCCACATAATCCCATCCTCGAGTAGTCATAATCTCAAAGCCATTTTCTTCAGCGGTACGCTGAAGACCCGACAATGCTTTAGAAATACTGCCTTTAGTCGTATGAAATTCATTAGGTACTGAGATACCGTATTCGTCGTCCCAAATAGCCATGACCAAAGGAACCTGCAGCACGCCTGCTGCATTCATCGCCTCTAAAAAATGTCCTTCTGAGGTTGAAGCATTACCTATCGTTCCAAATGCCACTTCATTTCCATTAGCAGAAAATTGCTTGTACTTTTTTAAAGCGGGATTATTTCTGTACAACTTAGACGCATACGCCAAACCTAATAATCTAGGCATCTGCCCTGCAGTGCAAGAAATATCTGAACTAGAATTCTTCATCTTAGTCAGGTCTTTCCAATCGCCATTCTCATCTATCGACCGAGTACCAAAATGTCCATTCATCATCCTTCCTGCAGAAGCAGGTTCGTCCGCTACAGAAGTGTGCGCATATAGCTGAGCAAAAAATTGCTGAGAAGTGAGCTCCCCGATCGCCATCATAAAAGTCTGATCACGGTAATATCCCGAACGGAAATCACCGTTACGAAAAACCTTAGCCATAGCTATTTGAGGCAATTCTTTTCCATCACCAAAAATGCCAAATTTGGCTTTCCCCATAAAAACCTCCTTGCGACCAATGTAACTATCCTCCCTACTTTCTATCGCTATTTTATAATCATTTAAAATTTCCTTTTTAGAGGACATGGTACTGGTAGATTTTTCTGAAACTTTCACCATTTGAAGTTAAGATTTTTAGGACGATTTTAAAAGAACCCTACTCCACAAATTTAATAAAGACACCACATCATTCAAATACTTTTAATAAGATTACAAAATAATATTATATTTGAAGCAAATAAAAAAGACTAAACAGAATATAATTTGGATAAATTAAATTATCCATATTGAATCAAATAAAAATTTAGTTTTTTAAAATTTAAATTTCTATCCCTGAGTCGGAACGTCAAATTATATTTCGAATCAGGGGCCAGGTGTAGTATATTATAAATAACAATTATTGTCGTACATTTTATTGTAGTTAAACAATTTATGCCATGATTATCGGAGTACCCAAAGAGATTAAAAACAACGAAAACCGTGTGGCATTGACCCCTTCTGGAGTGAAGGAACTCAAAAAACACGGACATCAAGTATTTGTGCAAATGACAGCCGGTGATGGCAGTGGATTTGCAGACGAGGAATACGCCAATGTAGGTGCAGAACTTTTGCCTACCATCGAGGAAGTTTACAGCAAGGCCGAAATGATCGTAAAGGTCAAAGAACCCATAGAGGCAGAATACAAGTTGATCAAAAAAGATCAATTGGTTTTCACTTATTTTCATTTTGCTTCACACGAGCCCCTAACCAGAGCCATGATAGATAGCAAATCAGTTTGTCTAGCTTACGAAACAGTAGAGAAGGCCGACAGGTCTCTTCCACTCCTAGTACCTATGTCGGAAGTAGCTGGTCGAATGTCGATCCAGCAAGGTGCCAAATACCTAGAGAAACCACTCAAAGGCAGGGGCATACTACTTGGCGGCGTACCAGGTGTACGCCCTGCCAAAGTCATGATCCTTGGAGGAGGTATCGTAGGAACAGAAGCTGCTAAAATGGCTGCTGGCATGGGCGCGGACGTCACAATCTTAGACTTAAGCCTTCCAAGACTTAGGTATCTTGACGATGTGATGCCTGCTAATGTAAAGACTTTGATGTCTAGCGAATATAACATTAGAGAGATGATCACCGATCATGATTTAATTATTGGTGCCGTATTGATCCCAGGAGCCAAAGCCCCCAAATTAATCACAAGAGACATGCTAAAAGACATGAGACCTGGGACAGTATTAGTAGATGTAGCCGTAGACCAAGGTGGTTGCTTTGAGACGACAAAACCTACAACGCATCAAGACCCTATCTACATCATAGACGACGTGGTACACTACAGCGTCGCCAATATGCCAGGCGCTGTCCCATACACTTCTACTCTAGCGCTTACCAATGCTACTTTGCCATATGCCATACAGTTGGCAAACAAAGGTTGGGAAAAAGCATGCAAAGAAAGCAATGAACTGAAACTAGGGTTGAATATAATTAAAGGAGATGTGGTGTACAAAGCCGTATCAGACGCCTTCAATCTCCCATATACTCCATTAGAGAAGTATATTTAGTTTTGATAAACCGGAATCTTCTCTACGAATTGGAAGGTTCCGGTTTTTAATTCCTGCTCACAACAAAAATGATCTAACCCATTAGTAATCACTAAGTACCGAGCCTTCAAAGTTTGATTATAAATAGCCGCCTGCTGAAAAGTGTCATTAGATATTTTCACTTCTGGTGCTTTACATTCCACCACCATCAATGGTTGCCCCAAATTGTCATATGCCACTATATCAGGTCGTTTTTTCAATTTATTGTATTTGATTTCAAATTCTGTCCTAAGCAGTGATTTAGGATACCCTAGATGAACATTTAAGAATTTTAAGAAATGCTGACGCACCCACTCTTCAGGAGTAAGCAGCACATACTTTTTTCTAAATTCATCCCAAATAGCTCTCCCTTTTTCTGTCTCTTTTACTCTGAATTGAAACTTGGGAAGATTCAATTCTTCCATATTCATCGGTCATTTAATTGTCAATATTAATACAATTCAAGTACATTTAATCAAACCAAGTCATAAACGAAGAAAGTTATATTACGTAAAACACGGACATACTTTCAACAAACAATCAAGTACACAACCCCGATATGAAAACAAAAAAAGAAATAGTAGACAATTGGCTTCCCAGATATACTGGCGTAGAATTGGAAGACTTTTCAGAATACATCCTTCTCACAAATTTCTCTAACTACGTTGAAATATTCGCTGAAAAATTTGGCGTAGAAGTAGCTGGAGCAGACAAGCCTATGCAATCAGCCACTGCCAACAATATTACCATCATTAATTTTGGAATGGGTAGTGCTATGGCTGCTACAGTAATGGATCTACTCTCTGCCATCTCACCAAAAGCAGTCCTTTTTCTAGGAAAATGTGGAGGATTGAAGAAAAAAACTCAATTGGGAGATCTCATCTTGCCTATAGCAGCCATTCGAGGGGAAGGTACATCCAACGATTACTTACCTATAGAAATACCTGCTTTGCCTTCCTTCCGGCTGCAACGAGCCGTTTCCTCTATGATCAAAAAACATGAATTGGACTACTGGACGGGCACTGTATACACCACTAATAGGCGCGTATGGGAACACGACCGTAAATTCAAAAAGTACTTGAGGAAAATACGAGCAATGGGTGTAGATATGGAGACTGCCACTCTTTTTACTGTTGGATTTATCAATGAAATCCCTAGAGGCGCCTTACTCTTAGTATCAGACAATCCCATGACACCTGCTGGTGTAAAAACAGATGCCTCAGACAAAAAAGTCACTTCTCACTTTGTAGACAAGCACATTCAAGTAGGTATTGACTCACTACTGGAGCTCTACAACTCAGGAGATTCTGTCAAGCACATGAGGTTTGACTAATTCTATGGACTTTGGAATAAAGCAAAAGCCCTACCGACACGACGAAGAATAGCATTAGAGCAATGGTGCTATTCCTCATTGACCCTGTAAGGTGTTCGATAAAACCAAAAGAAAACGTACCTACTACAATTGATAGCTTTTCCACGACATCATAAAAACTAAAATAAGAAGTGTTATCAATCGTCTCTTTAGGAATCAACTTAGAGAAAGTGGATCTTGACATAGATTGAATTCCTCCCATAACAAGACCAACCACCACAGCCAATCCATAAAACTGAAATTCTGTCTGAAGCACATACGCATATCCACATATACCAATCCAAATCATAAGCATAATTAATATGGAAATACCATTGCTGAATTTCTTTGATAATGCAGCAAATAGATAAGCTCCTGCAATGGCCACAATCTGAATAATCGTAATAGTAATAATGAGTTTAGATGCTTCCAACCGCAATTCCTTTTCCCCAAAAATAGCTGCCAAGTGCATGACAGTCTGCACTCCCGCACTATAAAAGAAGAAAGCCAACAGATAGACTTTCATCATTTTCAATTCTTTTAGCGAATGAAAAACAATTTTAAGTTCCTTCACTCCTTTCCAAAACAAACTTTCATCTTTCTTCTTTCTGTCCTTATTATCAGGCAGGTAGTAAAAGCTATACTGAGCAAAACCAAACCACCAAATACCTACAAGCAAAAATGAAATGCGTACAGCATCGGATTTAGCACTGAGGCCTAATGGCACATGAAATTGCACCAATGCAAAGCTCACTAACAGCAACAATACACTTCCTATATAACCATAAGCATAACCTTTAGCGCTCAGCTTATCATACTCACTTGCAGAAGATATCTCTGGTAAATATGAATTGTAAAACACCAAACTTCCTGAATAGCCTATACCAGCTAAAACAGAACAAATAACCCCATATTCTACATTTTCACCACGAAACCAAAATAAACCAGCTGTAGATACCGAACCTATATAGGTAAATAACCTTAGAAAGAATTTCTTTTTTCCGCCATAATCTGCCATTCCAGAAAGCCATGGAGAAATAAAAGCCACAATCAAAAAGGCTACCGACACTGCGTAAGAATAAAGCACAGAATTAATCACCTCTACACCAAAGAAACGCACTGTTTCAGAATCAAAAGCACTGCGCGTAGCACCGTTGAAATAGATAGGAAATAAAGTAGAGGAAATAACCAGCAAGTAGGCTGAATTGGCCCAGTCATACATACACCAGGCGTTCTGTGTTTTTTTCGTTTGGTTCATAGGATCAAGCAACCCTGACAGGGTTCATGGGTTGGACAAAAAAAAGGCCTCGATAAATCGAGACCTTTTTATATTATTAAAGATTAGTAAGTTAATCAACTCTCTTCGAAGAACTGTAAAGTACTTTTCTCGCATTTGCTTCTTTAAACTCCTGCTGAACGTCAGTTACGATACCCATTTTAGCATCTATATCTACTTTCATAGACATGGTAATCTGATCTCTTTCTACTTCACTCAATTTATCCTTCTCTTGGTTTACAAACCTAACCACATCCTTCACTTCAATAAACACGTCATTGACTTGAATTTTAGGCTGAACACCGTATACGGCTGTTCTCTTAGGTTTACCAATATAAATGTAGCTCACCAACGATTTTCGTTCCAATTTACTCAACTGAGTAGATTTAGGAAGCTTCTGCTCCACCATGATTGTTGTCTCTCTCAATACGGTTGTCACCATAAAGAAAAACAACAACATAAAGATAATATCTGGTAATGCAGCTGTTGGAATTTCCTGAGTAGTTCCTGAACTTTTCTTAAACTTTGCCATATCAACCTCCTATTTTATTTGGTTCAGCAATAGATATCGCTCTAGGAATACCCGATCGCGCTTTGTCGTACATTTCTTTTTGCTCAGGATCTTTTTTATCCAATTGCAAAAATTCTTCTGCCGTTATCCCCACTCGCTCGCCGTATATTTCATTGTAAGCAGCATTGACTTCATCCAATACACGAATGTATAATTCATAACTGGTACCTCTATCTGCTTTGAATGAAACTACTGCTTTGCCAGGCTCATCCGAAGAACTTGCACTTCTACCACTTGAGTTTACATGCTTACGCAATGTAGCTGGAAGCTGGTTATACAAGTTTCTTCCGTCAGCTGACGGTTTACCAAAGTTCAAGACAAAGTCTTTCACCATTGGTCTGAGTTTCGTAACGTCTCTCATAGGCTCATCTTCTACAAGCAATTGGTCATTAGAGTTAGCCAATATCTTGAAGATATTCCTATCGTGCATTTTTATATCTGTCTCCGGCTCATTAGGATCCGGTTTCGGAGGCAAAAGCATCGCTATTCCTTTGTCATTTGCAATCGTGGTCGTAACCAAGAAGAAAATCAACAAAAGAAAGGCAATATCCGCCATCGAACCCGAGTTTACCTCGGCCGCAGGTCTATTTTTACCTTTCGCCATATTTTTATTTTACTGCTTTAGAAACTTCTGTAAAAACAATTCCGCAAAGTGCACCTATGATCAAAATGTACATCATAGTCAACAATCCTCCGATAAATTTAGATAGACCTTCGTCTACACCTAGTTCAAGAGCGGAAGCCGTCACTTCAGATCCGGCCAATGCATATGAGATCCCAAAAACTACAACCAATGCTAAAACGCCTGCGCCAGCTTTAGTCAAAGATTTCGGATCACTTACTGAATTTATTATTGGAAAGACAATCGCAGCTAATCCTGCTAGGATCGTCAATGTGTATGACACATATAATGCTATATCTATAGAATCCATATCTCTTTCTTTTTTAAGTGAAAATCTTATTTAGCAGAATGCTTAACCAAGATATCTACTAAAGAAATAGAAGCATCCTCCATAGAGTTAACTAGTGAATCAATTTTAGAAACAAGGTAGTTGTAAAACAACTGTAGGATAACCGCAACGATCAAACCACCAACAGTAGTCAAAAGTGCAACTTTAATACCACCAGCAACCAAGGCAGGAGATACATCACCAGCTTCAGCGATCGCATCAAATGCGTCGATCATACCAATTACTGTACCCATGAAACCAAGCATCGGAGCCAATGAGATGAATAGTGAAATCCAAACCATTCCTTTTTCCAATTTGCCCATTTCTACAGAACCGTAAGCAATGATAGATTTCTCAACCATTTCAACACCTTCTGACATTCTCATCAAACCTTGAACGAAGATAGATGCTACAGGACCTTGTGTATTTCTACATACATCTTTTGCAGCTTCTACACCACCAGCGTTCAAAGCACCTTCTACTTGCTCCAACAATTTCTTAGTGTTAGTAGTTGCTAAGTTCAAAGTGATAATTCTTTCGATGGCAACAGCCAATCCTAAAATTAGACACAACAATACGATGCCCATGAACTGCCATCCACCTTGGATAAACTGATCTTTCACGATTTGATGAAAACCTGGCTCTTCTACTGCTACTTCTTCATACTCCGCTGGAGCTACTTCTTCTACTATCTCTTCTTCAGCTACTTCTTCTACGGCTGTACTGTCTCCTTCAGCTACCATATCAGTAGAATCAGAGGCTACTTCTGTAGCTACTTCATCCTGTGCCATTGTCTGTAGGTGGCTCATTGTAAACACACCAGTCAACATCAATAAAATTACTAATCTTTTCATAGTCTAATTTTTAGTAAATCTTTAATAAAGGTTTAAAAGTTATTCTTTTCTAATACTAATTCAGTGCAGAGAGGAAGGGATTCGAACCCCCGGTGCCCTTGTGGGGCACACTCGCTTTCCAAGCGAGCACCTTAAGCCACTCGGCCACCTCTCTGGAACTTTTTAGTTTTCTCCAAGCGACAAATAAATTATAAAAATACACTATTTGCAAATTGTACCATATTATTTTAGATATCGCCAATTAAATGGTCATTTCGCCCCGTATGGGAATGCTAAGTTTCTTTTTTACTTGATCTAGAGACTTTTCCGCACCTAACAAATGCATCATTTTCGCAACAGCTGCTTCTGTGGTAATATCCAGTCCACTAATTACTCCTATTTCTGTCAATTTCTTACTGGTTTCGTACCTTCCCTGTATCACACTGCCTCCGATACATTGCGATACATTAAGTATCACAATCCCTCGATTGATGGCGTCTTCAAGCAAATCATTAAACCAATCGTAGTTCATCGTATTGCCTGACCCATAAGATTCTAAAATCACCCCTCTGAGTCCTGGAATACTTAGCATTCCTTTTACTACTGCAGGGGAAATGTTCGGGAATATTTTCAATATTGCCACATTTGAATCTAAATCTGGACTGTAGGTCAATTCTTCATCTTTGAATTTCTTCAAAAAGGATTCATTATACACGATTTCTACACCAGACTCTGCGAGATAGGGGTAGTTTTCTGATTCGAAAGCAGCAAAGTTGCTACTTCTTATTTTTTGTGCCCTGTTGCCTTTTAGTAAATAATAATTAAAGTACAAACAAACTTCATTGATCATCGCATGATCACCATTGCGCTCAGAAGCAATTTCAAGGGCGGTAATCAGATTTTCTCTTGCATCCGACCGGGTAGCACCTATCGGGATCTGTGCACCAGTAAAAATGATAGGCTTGTTTACTCCTTTGAGCATAAAACTAATCGCAGATGCAGAATAAGCCATGGTATCAGTCCCATGGAGAATTACAAATCCATCATACTGATGATAATTATCCTTGAGGATAGAAGCCATATCTTTCCATTGCTCCACATTGATATTAGAAGAATCTACAGGCTCTGGAAACGAAATAACCGTAAGCCTCAAGTCCAACTTATGCAGTTCTGGAATTTTCTCAAGTACAAGGCTAAAGTTGAAAGGAGCTAGTGCCCCTTCTTCATCGTACACCATACCAAACGTTCCCCCTGTATATATCAAAAGGATAGAAGATTTGGGATCTTCCGAACTGGTCGCAATGTTGACTACTTTAAATTTACTGGTTTGGGCCATTATTGTTGTTTAATTGAAAATACGATACGCATTTTCAGTGGTAGCTTTCGCTACTTCATCTTTGGTAATATTTTTCACCGCAGCTATCTTATCAGCCACTAATTCAAGAAAAGCAGGTTCGTTTCGTTTGCCTCTGTGCGGAACGGGCGCAAGATACGGACTATCTGTCTCCAATACCAAATGATCTAAGGCGATCGCTTCTAGCACAGGCTCTAGCCCACCGTTTTTGAAGGTAGACACCCCTCCTATTCCCAGAAGAAAGCCTAGCTCTATTATTTGATTGGCCTGATCTACAGAGCCTGAGAAGCAATGGAAAATACCTCTGAATTTTTCGGTTTTCAAATCAGACACCAACGCAATCGTCTCGTCGATAGATTCACGGCAATGAATTACAATAGGTCTATCTTTTTCAATTGCCCATTTGGATTGGATATTAAAAGCTTCTTTTTGCTGTGCGAAATAAGTCTTGTCCCAATACAAATCAGTGCCCATTTCTCCTATAGCCACAAAATCCCTCTTATTAAGCCAATCTTCTACAACATACAGCTCTTTTTCAAAATTTTGATCTACTGAACATGGATGCAAGCCCATCATCGGCACACAATATCCCGGATAACGGTGTTCGAGCTCCAACATAGCATCAATAGACTCACTATCTATATTGGGCATGTAGATTTTCTCCACTCCTTGTTCTCGCGATCTTTCGATCACTTCAACGATATCATCCTTAAATTTATCTGAATAAATGTGTGCGTGGGTCTCTACTAACTGCATTCCAAATTGACGATCAAAAAGCTACTGATATTTTCTCCCCTTCCAAACGATTTGGGTTGGAAACAGGTAGAACGCAAATGTGAGGAAATAAAAAACCAATTCATAAATTTCGAAGATCAGAAGGTGTGTAATAGAAAAATGACACTTGGTTAATTGAGTTATTCTATTAAACACCAAATACTTGGATCCTAAAAGTAGAGCTACCAAACCCCACGCTACTTGTGACTGAAGCAGTAAGAATAGCAAAGAAGGCCAAATCAAAAGTTTGACAAATCCCGCAAGCCAAATCCATATACTGGCATGAGACAACCCTTGCATCCACCGCTTACGCTGATGAAACAACGCCACCCATGTAAGCTCTGGCTTAGTGGATGCGACTGCCTTCGGACATGTATTAATGACCAATTGTCCACCATTAGCTTTCAGCCGCTGAAGCAGCGCAACATCTTCCACAATAGTAGGATCGAGCTGACTATGTCCCCCTATACTTTCATAGGTTGATTTGGCTATAAGCATATTATTTCCCCATGCAGTCAGCCCTACACCTAATTTGGAGAAAAACACCAACACACATTCATTAATAAGCCAATCCATGTTTTGCATCTGAGCAAACCAACCCTCACCATCGACCTTTGTTAACCCTACGGTCAATGCCTGCTTCGAGTCCGCACGAATCAACATTGCTTGAACCCACTCTGGATCAAAAATCATGTCTGCATCGGTAAACAAAACATAAGTGCCTTTGGCTTGAGTCGCCAAAGCAGACAAGACCCTTTGCTTCCCGTAAGCACCAGTATCATCATTACTATAGGAAAATATTTTTGCCTGATCAGGCTTATGCTTTTTCAATTCTTCTAGCGTATCGTCCTCCGAATCATCATTCCCAAAAAGGATCTCAAACTGACCGACTGGGTAGGTCAATGACTTCAAACTCTGGCAAAGTGCTGGCACGTTATTCTGTTCATTGCGCAAAGCGATCAATATGGAAACAAAAGGTGATTGAGTTGCCATATATTCCTTTGATCGAATTGGATATACACTCAGCATAAGCCAAAAAAACAGCCCAATCAATACAACAATAACGGCCACAGTGCTCATCATTTCTCTTGAGGTAAAAGTTCAAATTGAAATCCTTGATCAATACAATATTTCAGATACTTAGGCAACACCCATTTCAACTTCTCATGAGATTTTTCATGATCATGAAAAACAATAATATCCCCAGACCTCGTAAGGGAAATCAAACGATTCAAACATTTTTCTTTGGTCAATTGCAAATCAAAGTCACCACTCATCAGCGACCACATCACACTTGACGTTCGGCCTCTAAAATGGCCATAGGGCGCACGAAACCGCAAACTATCCTGTCCGCTTACGGATCGAATAGCATGATTTCCTTTGGTCAAATTATCTTGATAAACTTGCTTTGAAATTTTCCACCCATCGAGATGATGATAGCCATGATTACCTAAAAGGTGTCCTTCTGCTATTATTCTTTGGGTCAATGACGGATATGCTTCCACCTGTTGGCCCAGGCAAAAAAAGGTAGCCGGCACCTTAAATTCCTTCAGCGTTTGGAGCACAAAATCTGTAGCTATCCCAACTGGCCCATCGTCGAAAGTAAGAAAAACTTGTTTTTTCTTACTGGGAACACGCCACAAATGGTTGGGCAAAAGTTTTTGAAATAGAGACGGTATTCTATGAAAATAGAAAGTCAAGGACTACGATTTAAATTTTGCAGAGAGAATGGTCACATCGTCACGATATTCCTGTCCTTGTCGGAAACTATTTACAGCATCCATCATGGCCTGATTGAGTTGATTCGGTTTTGTATCTCGACCAGCTTCGATCACTTCTAGTATTTTTCCTTCACCAAACTCCTCTTCACTAGGGTTAATAGCTTCATTCAGCCCATCTGTGTAGCAAAACAAGTAGAACGAGTCCAATTGCTCTATTTTTCCTATTTCCACAAAAGGCAATGGATCAAACATACCCAGTACGGTAGTGCCCTTAGTCAACTCAAACAGATCCTTACCATTGGCTTCTATCCAAGGCGGATTGTGTCCGCAATTCACATATTGCATGGTGTTTTCTGCTCGACAAAAAATCGCTGCGAAAAACGTGATAAATATTTCACCATTTCCACTAATTTTGATCTGATGATTAAGTTCAGACACAATTGTTGTCAGGTCATTGGTTTGCCTAACAAGGGTATGCAGCGAGGCTTGAAAATTGGACATCATTAACGCAGCTGGCACACCCTTTCCCGATACATCAGCGATACAAAGCAAGAACTTACCTTCATCGATCTGAATATAATCATAATAATCGCCCCCTACATTATGATGAGGCTGATAATAAGCTGCTACCTCGAAGGCTTCCAAACTTGGTAAGTCCTTAGGAAACAAGTAGTTCTGTACCTGTTTCGCAATTTCTAATTCCTTTCTAAAAGCTTCTTGTTCCAACTGTTGGCGCGCCAACTTTTTATTTTCAATCGCTACTAATATGATATTAGTCAGTGCCTCCAAAAACGTGGTAGCCGAACTACCTTTAATGCCTACTTCCATCTCAGCAACATCTCCCACAAACACCAAAGCTAGCAATTTGTTTTTGTGCCTCACAGGTATGATATGATCGAAATCCGCACACTCTGCTTGGCGCAACGATTTGACTTTCATCTCCTCTTCAAATCGGTCTACAGGAATCGAACCTACGACTTTAGCATCCACCCCAAAAAAAACCTTGCAACTCCATCTATCATCGGATTCTACAAACAAGGCCAGTTTTTTCACTTTGAGATTAGCCAATAATGTGAAATGATAAATCTTATATAAAGACTCTTCTGGCAAGTTGTTATTGATTGCTTCTGTTACTTCCAACAGTGCGTTCAATTCCAATTCTTTAAGATTCGATTCTATGATTTTGGTTTGTAGCATTTAGCTTGTGTGAGCCTTGAGTCCCTCTTTGGAAGCGAGGTAATAATAATTTCTAAATTTAATTTCTATGTCAATGCTAGCTGGGTCGAGTTCGACGTCTGGTTCTTCGTAGCAGCGCAGCCAATTTTTCCTCAGCATTTTTGCCAAGATAGGCTTCAAGTCCTCATCAGATAGTCCTAAAGCACTTTTCAACTCATTGTAATGAATCAAAAAATACAACTCGTCTAGTATATCAAATTCGAGGTCACTCATGGCAGAAGGTTTGTTTTAGATTGGTGCTAGATTTTATGGCTTCTTTCTCTCCAACGATAGCTCCCAAAATTAGACGCTACCCCAAAGAATACCACGTAAATAGGATAAATAATTTGAAGTATTACAAAATTGAATATGGATATGGTTCTGTTTTGAATCCGACTTGCTGTCGATATATAAGCATAATCTATTCCGGCTTTCACGAATAAAATCCCTATAAAACTCCAATTTCGTTCATACATGGAGGTCGCAATAAAACCACACCAGACTGCATATGCAAAAAACATAAAAACAGGTGCCACCCAAGAAGACCAGTCTTGATGAAATTTCCATTTGGAAGCCCATCGCCTACGTTGGTGATAGAATGCAGATAGGCTAGCAGGGGGTTCACTTACCACCAATGCTTGTCTACTCTTGATAAAGCGAATTCGATCTGGGTAGGCTTTGAAGATTTTCCGAAGCAAAAACTCATCATCTCCTGTCGCTATTTTTTGATTCCCATCAAAGCCCCCCACTTCACCAAACACTCCTTTTGCGAAAGCATAGTTGCACCCATTGATCATGGTAGGCTTACCCATCTGCAAGGTAGCGCCCCCCATGGCCACTAATGCCGCCAGCTCTTGATTGAGTATTTCAATACCCACTTTTCGAGAATCATTAAATAAGACTACAGGACCGAAAGCCAATTGAGCACCTGATTGATACATCTGGCGATATTCTACAAGCCACCCCTCCGCCACTTCGCTATCGCCATCGGTACATACGATCCACTCCCCCATTGCTAGGTCTACTCCATAGGCTATTCCTGCTTTTTTACCTTCACTGCCTGTAGGCAGTTGTGCCAGTTGCACATTAGGATATTTGTTTTTCAAGGATTTCACTACCTCTACCGTATTATCCGTAGAATGATCGTCTATTACGATAATTTCATAAAGAGCTGAACGAGTGGTACCTTCTTGAATCGAACGAATCAATCGATCTAGGTTTATAGATTCATTCCTTACGGGAATGAGCACCGTTGTGAAAAAATCATCTACTACATTGGCTTGGCTCTGCGGAATTTTGACCCATTTCCAAAGCATAAGCAGTACAAGCACACCATAAACTACCGTAACAACAATGGCCAATAAATATATCAAAACGAGCGTTTGAGTTGTGAAACAAAAGGAATACCCACTAAAGCTGGCAAAACAATATTGACCAACCAAACCAAAAAACTAGCTACAATGACCAGTCCTACATCTAGTGTGAAAAAACTAAAGAATAATACAGCCGACAACTGTCGCTTGACCAAATCGCCCAGCACGGAGATATTCGGAACTAGTGTTTTAATCAAGAATATCCACGCCACTCCTAAACACAACACTGTAAATGACAGATCTGCACCCAAACTCCAAAAGATGAGCAGAAATTGTATAGAAAACACCGCATATCGTGCCACAGCAAGCGTCATAATCTTAAGAATTTGTCGTGTATCTAGTCGCATTATCAACTGAGCATATTCTCGCAAGTCAGCCCTATACCACCAACCCCAAAGCCCTAAGCATGAAAACAAAACACCTGCTACAGATACGGTCAACAGAATTGAATTGACAGGAACAACAAATCCATGAGCCAATAAATAAAAAACAGATCCTGCTCCAAAAACCAGCGTTGGCAATAGCTGTGAGAAACGATCCATCAAAAGCGCTGCATATATTTGATTTCGACGTGCCGTGGCAATACCAAAGTACCGGGCAAAAGCATCTCCTATCCCCAAAGGACTAATCACATTCAGACTTTTTCCACTCAAAATCACCTTCACGCAATCTTGGAGAGGTTTATATTCAATTGGTTTAAGAATCGACTGCCACTTCCATGCCTCCAAAACTACATTGAACGGAAGCAAAAACAGACAAAACGCCAATCCTGCCCAGTTAGAAAATCGAACTTGTAGCAACTGATTCAGCTTATCAGGGTCATTGATCAACTTCAAAGCAACAACCCCTAAAATAAAAGCTGGCAATAGCCAAACCCAAGCCCAGTTCAAGGCTCTTCCCCATCCAGTATTCCTACTTTTAGCTAAAACTCTAATCATTTAAAGAAATGAATACAATGCCTTTTGTTTAATTCCCTTTCGTAAGAGGTTCTTCGTAGTTATTTCATCAATCTCACACAGCTTGAAAGGTAATATTTCTATCTTGCAATGCTATTCAACCCCATGAAGAAACCAAAAGAAAAAATAATATTAGGAATAGACCCTGGCACCAACGTGATGGGTTATGGTGTGATCCTAGCAGAAGGCAGTAAACTCACCACTTTGCAACTAGGCGTTATTCACCTAAGCAAATATAACTCTCATGAGTTGAAACTAAAGAAGATATTCGAAAGGGTGACCCATGTCATAGAGGAATTTGGCCCAGATGAAGTAGCACTAGAAGCTCCATTCTTTGGGAAAAATGTTCAATCCATGCTCAAATTGGGTAGAGCGCAAGGAGTAGCTATGGCAGCCGCACTAATTCGTGACATTCCTATCACTGAATATGCACCAAAGAAAGTAAAGCAATCTGTAACAGGCAATGGAAATGCCTCCAAGGAGCAGGTAGCTGCAATGCTGCAATCAATATTGAAATTTAAAGAAATTCCAAAATTATTAGATGCCACAGACGCCCTGGCCGTTGCGCTGTGCCATCATTACCAAGGAGGTAAACCTCAGACCTCTGCTAAAAGCTGGAAAGCCTTCTTGTCCGACAACCCTGGCAGGGTAAAGTGACTACCAAGTAGTCGCTTTGATTTTCTGAGCAGCTCGCATAATGTCTCTTCTACTAATCTG
This sequence comes from Reichenbachiella carrageenanivorans, assembly GCF_025639805.1. Classification (NCBI taxonomy): domain Bacteria; kingdom Pseudomonadati; phylum Bacteroidota; class Cytophagia; order Cytophagales; family Reichenbachiellaceae; genus Reichenbachiella; species Reichenbachiella carrageenanivorans. Next base: position 3,972,009 of record NZ_CP106735.1, read on the forward strand.
ACCTTTGAGAATTCCATTTTGAGTGACTGGAAATCTCCTAAAATAAGTATTCAAAAACTCATTAGCGCAAGCCACCACATCAGTATCCATTTCTAATGTTTTTACATTCTCAGACATATAATCCTTGACCAGCCCTTTTCCACTTGGCATATTATGATATGAAGACTGCACGAGTACTTTCAAACAATCCTTTTCAGACAGCATACCTACTAACTCACGTTTTTCATTGAGCACTGGCCCACCAGAGATTCGCTTAGTCAGCATAATATCTATAGCCTGAGCAATCTCCTGATCTGGAGTGAAAGTGATCAAATCTGTAGCCATATAGTCAGCAATAGTTTCATACTTAATTGCTTGATCTGAAGCTACACGTGCACCTTTAAAATTCATTACCATGGTTGATTTAGTTTAAGGTTGAATATTAGACGAACTCTTATATTACCATAAATTCCATCAATTCGCAAGTAAATTCCTTATAAAATACAATTCCGATAGGATTATTGCATTAACTTTTGTAGTTTGACACAAGGTCATGAGTCTGGCACTCAGATTGCAATGGGAACTTTATCTTAAAGAGATGCATTAATTATATCAGAATAGTTAATCTCTTATTAGAAATAAACCGTATAAAATATTAAATTTGCGCGCTCGTTATTAGCGGGTATTGCCCTAATTAAAGGAAAAAAAATCATATGAGACAGCTTAAGATCACACAATCGATTACTAACAGACGTGAAAGTCATACGCTTGAGAAGTATTTTACTGAAGTTAGTAGTGTGCCAATGATTACTCCTGATGAGGAGGTAGAGTTAGCACAAAGAATTAAACAAGGAGATGATCTTGCTCTTGAAAAATTAGTAAAAGCAAACTTGAGGTTCGTAGTGTCAGTAGCTAAGCAATATCAAAACAGAAGCTTACCTTTGAATGACCTGATCAACGAAGGAAACTTAGGTCTGATCAAAGCAGCTAAGAAATTTGACGAAACGAAAGGATTTAAGTTTATTTCATACGCCGTATGGTGGATTCGTCAATCAATCATGCAAGCACTAGCTGAGCAATCCAGAATTGTAAGATTGCCAATGAACAAGTCTGGTGCAATCAATCAAATCAGAAGAGCTTATGCTGAACTAGAACAAAAATTCGAAAGAGAGCCTACTGAAGAAGAATTGGCTGAAATTTTGGATATGAAGCCTAGTGAAGTAAGAAACACACTCGGTGCGGAAGTGAAGCAAATGTCTATGGACGCTCCTTTCGGTGAAGACGAGTCTGGTTCGTTGCTTGATGTATTAGAAAACAAAACGACTGTACCTACAGATGGACAGATGGTATTCAACGATTCGTTGAAAGTAGAAACCATCAGAGCTTTGTCTACTTTGACAGCTAGAGAAAGAGAAGTCGTAAGAATGAGCTTTGGCATTGGATCTGACAACCCCTTCACCCTAGAGGAGATTGGCGACATTATGGGCTTAACAAGAGAACGTGTAAGACAAATCAGAGAAAAGGCACTACAAAAATTAAGAGAGCCATCTAAAAATCAGCGATTGAAAGAGTTCTGCGCTAGCTAATTAGCTATTGCTAAGTTTAAAATATTAGAAGTCCCGCCTACAGCGGGATTTTTTTGTCTCCACATTTTTACGTCACCCCTTCTCAAGTAAAAAACAAATGATCCTCAGGCAAGCCCACGACGCATTAACTTTCTAATCGGTTAATTACTTCGACCCGAAGGTTGGGAAATTAAACCCAATGGGCTATCGCCCTGCGATTAAAGCCGTGAAAATACTCGTATATCTCATCTAAGGCTCATGAAGCCTCAAAGCAAACCTCTAGAACTGGTTTGTAGTATAAAAAGTAAAAGTGGTGCCTTCTTTCTCTTTAGAGGTCACTTTAATTGATCCTCCTAAACTTTCTACTAGTTTTTTAACTGTAGCCAGTCCGATACCTGTACCCAGTTCTCCTCTTCGATCTTTCATTCCTGATACAGCAAACAGATCAAAGGCACGAGCAATAAATTTTTCAGGCATGCCGTCACCATTATCAGACACAATAAAAGTATTAAGCTCTTCTTTTCCCACAATGGAGATATGTACTTTACGTTCAGCTTTAGTATTGTACTTCAACCCATTCACAATTAGATTCAGCATTATTTGCATAATAGCAGCTCGGTTAACAGCAATGGTATCCACATTACTTTCGTAGGTTAAGTTAGAAGCGGATTTAGTGATGGTGATCTCTTTCAAATCAGTCATCAGGTCTGCTACACTTACTTTTTCACTTTTGTGATGAAGTAATTCTTCGCTATGGTAAAATTCCAAAATACCATCAACATACCGACGTAGCTGATTGGAAGACGAACGCAAATGCACCAAATAGCTTTGGGCGTCTTCCGTCAGCTTACCTTTGCTCTCTCCTTCCAGCAAATCCGTTAGTGAGCTAATATTAGCTAAAGGAGACTTAAGGTCGTGAGAGACTGTAGCTGCAAACTTTTTCAACTCCATATTCCTACCAATCAACTGCTCCTGTAGTCGCATCAGTTGGAGATTTTTGTATCGCTGATCAAACAAATTGATCACCTGCTTCGACATGGCTTTCATGGCTTTGAGCTGATCAGCATTGAGTTTTCTAGGCTTATGATCGTAGACACAAAGCGTCCCCAGCTTGAACCCAGAAGGGTCTACTAAAGGCACCCCCGCATAAAAAACAGCCTGCATCTCCGTTACTAGCGGATTATCTACAAATCGTTTATCCTGTCGAGCATCTTCTATAATGGTGATGTCTTCAACGGCATTGATGGCATGCCCACAAAAAGAAATAGAGCGAGGAGACTCGCTAACGTCTACACCATGATGCGACTTAAGAAAGTTTCTGTCATGGTCGAGCAAAGTAATTAAAGAAATAGGTGTCTGACAGATATAAGCCATCAACGAGGTGATATTGTCATAGCTTTCTTCAGGGATAGTATCTAAGAGTTGGTATTTTTCTACGGCCTTTTGCCTAAATTTTTCATTACTGGGTAGTTCGGGTTCGATCATTCGCTGGTTGTTATCGGTTTTAGCGACCAGAAGCCCATTCTTCTTTCCGCTTAGCTAAATATAACTAAATATACGAACAAGCCAACGGCTATGGATTTCATTCATCATGCAGAAATCAGTAGTCCCTGCAAAGATTAGAAATAACGTCCAAACCCCATTCACTATCTCACCCTCAACCGCTCTCCTATATCCAGATTGAGATTATCTTTTTGATTCATATCCAAAATCTGCTGAATTGAAACACCATATTTTTTAGAAATTCCATACAACGTTTCTCCAGGCTCCACTATATGGAAATTGACTTCTGATTTGTCTGGTTTTTGGGTATTTTCTTTTACTGTACCATGTACGATTAACTTTTGTCCTAATTTAAGAGAGGTATCATACAGATTATTCCATTCTACTAGGTCTTCTACCGACACGCCCATGCTTTTGGCAATACCGTACAGTGTTTCCCCTTTTGCCACTACATGACTGGTAATTTCCATAGGTTCATCCAATTCAGACACGGTCTCTATCACTTCATCTATTTGTTCAGTTACTGTTTCTGCTATTTCATCACTAGCCTCTTTCACTTCCTTTTGTGCTTCCTTTTGTGCTTCCTTTATCGGTGGTATTGGGACGACTGCTACAGGAGCTGTTTTTTTCACAGGAACGGCTTCATCCACTTGCATTTTTGGCAATTCCCTATATTCTATTGGCATATTTGCAGGGCGCTTTTTGTGCAGCCACAGCACTCGCCCAGGCTTAATCTCATCGATGGTAGCCATGCGATTGAGTTTAGCCAATTTCACTAATTTGATCCCAAACTTCTGAGAGACATCCCACAGGGTTTCCTTAGGCTGTACGGTATAAAAATAGATCTTAGCCCTATTTCTTTTCGATCGAGTATAATAAATTTCTCCCTCTTTGATGATTGAATTCATATTGAGGTCATTGTATTTGGCAAACCGCTCCGGTGTGAGATTGGCTTTTTTAGCCAAGGCATTGATACCATCTCCTCTTTTAGCCAAAATAGATGGCAAACCATTGATTTTAATATAGATCGTTCCTGAGATATTCAGATCCTTATCTATAGTAGGGTATATCTTCACAGCGATCAACCCATCATTACCACCTTCTTCACCCTTTTGCTGAGGCACTGTCCGATCTGTCCTTATTTTCGGTGCTTTGCCCCTCACTGGCAGCATCACTGAATAGGGCTTTTCGTCTGGTACTTTATTGGCCTTTAGCCATTTATTGTATTTAACTAGCTCTTCTTGATCTACTTTGGTTTCTTTGGCTATAGACGAAAGCGTTTTCCCTTTCCCATTTCTATATTCTACCAAGCTCAGCCCTTCCGTACTAGGCCCTCCAGTAATACCTTCATAGGCTATTTTGTGTGCCAAAAACCGAATCACATACCAATGCGTCTTACCATCCAGCGTCATGTGCTTCTTTCCAAAATTGCCTTTATCTACATACTTGCCTGCTCCACCTCGACCCGTCATGTGCGCCAAAATGGTATATACCCAATTGTCGAAATAGAAGTTATGTCTTTTGAAATATTTGGCAGCACCGTGTGTGGAAGCCACAATATTGAGACGTTCGTCTACACTACGATCGATCCTGAGACCTACTTCCCTCCCAGTAAAATCCTTGAACTGCCAAAATCCCACAGCATTAGACGACGAGACCGCATCTGAAATCAAAGCACTCTCTTGGAGAGCCAAAAATTTGAAATCAGAAGGAATACCCTCTTCTTTAAAAACCTGCTCTATGATAGGAAAATAGATACGAGCCCGATCCGCCTTAATCTCCATAAACCTGGGACTCTTTGTGAGAGCATCTACATCTTTTTGAATGTTTCTTCGGGCACCTTCAGATATTTTGAGTTTCATGTCTCCGAGTGTGATCTCGGACGGTACTCGTACTCGCCTCACATCATCGTCTGCATAGATCGCCGTTGAAAAGAGGCAAACAAATAAAAACAAATAGTTTTTCATAATACACGTAAAATCATCAACCCATCTCTGACTGCCAGCAATACATTTTCTACACGCGTATCTTCATGAACTTTCTTGTTAAACTCTATCAAAGCTAAAGTGTCTTTGTCGTTAGACTTAGGTGTGGTAGTAACTTTTCCACTCCACAAAATATTGTCCGCAATGATAAAACCTCCTGCATTCATTTTAGGAAGTATCAATTCATAGTAGTTGAGGTAATTAACTTTATCCGCATCGATAAATACCAGGTCAAACCCTTTCTCTATCGTAGGTATCAAATCCATGGCATTGCCTATCAGGTATTTCAATTGGTCCGCATACGGCGAGACCTGAAAATACCCCTCAACAATAGGCTCCAATTCCTCATTAACATCTATTGTAATAAGCTCCCCATCACCCTGTAACCCTTCCGCCATGCACAACGCCGAATACCCTGTATAAGTGCCTATCTCAAGAATGCGATGAGGCCTGATCATATGTGAAAGCATAGACAAAATTCGCCCTTGTACATGACCCGATAGCATCCGAGGCCTAAGTACATTCACATGAGTTTCTCTATCTATTTTTTCCAACAGGTCATTGGCTGCAGCGGTGTGCCTTGCCGAATAGTCCTGAATGTCTTTTTGTATAAAATCCAATCTACTTCGCTGATCTGAGGTTCAATTTTGATTCAAAAATATATACAAATTGGTAGATCTAAAGGGCTGAAAGAATTTATCCACTTTCCAATTTTGATCCTTAGATTTCTCCACCCACCCATTACCTTTGCTCACATGGCTATTCATCCCAAACACATTGCTGTATCTGGCAACATAGGAGCTGGAAAAACCACGCTCACCGAGATGCTTGCTAAACATTATGGTTGGCAAGCCGAATTCGAAGACGTAGATGACAATCCCTACCTGTCTGACTTCTACAGCGACATGAGCCAGTGGGCTTTTCACTTACAAGTCTATTTTCTAAATAGTCGTTTTGAGCAGGTAAATAAAGTAAGAGCGGGTGAGCATACGGTGATTCAAGACCGAACCATTTATGAAGATGCTTATATTTTCGCCAAGAGCTTACATCATCAGGGCTATTTCAACGACCGCGATTACAATAACTATCTCTCCCTTTTTGAATCTATGATTCAATTTGTAAAGGCACCTGACCTACTCATCTATCTCAAATCCGACATTGATAAACTGGTCAGGAATATAGAAAAGCGTGGCCGAACATATGAAAGTGCCATTAGGATAGACTACCTACAAGGACTAAATACCCATTACAATGATTGGATCTCATCCTATAAAGAAGGTCGACTGCTCGTGATAGATGTAAACCCTCTCGATTTTGTAAACAACCCTGATGACTTTGCATCCATTGTATCAAAAATCGATGTAGAGTTGCATGGACTATTCAGCTAATCATCAACCCATAGCCCCACTCCTCAAAATTTGATGGTATGAATTCCGTTGCGAATCGTATATTGCGAAAATCAATAACAATAAAAACAGACCCATTATAGACATGAGAAAAAAGTTAGCTTATTTATTATTAATCCCGTTGGCGTGGGCATGTACCCCTTCCGCCAAAGAAGAACAAACTACAGAAGAAACAGACAACTTTGTATGGCAAACCGAACAGTTTGCAGATCTCAAAATGATTCGCTACCAAGTACCCGGTTTCGACAAACTCAGTTTAGATCAAAAAAAACTAGTTTATTACCTCACACAAGCTGGCCTGTCAGGTCGAGATATTATCTGGGATCAAAATTACCGTCATAACTTGACTATTCGTACGGCACTGGAAAATATCGTTCGTAATTACACAGGAGATAAAAACAGCGATGAATGGAAGCATTTTTTGGTCTATACCAAAAGAGTTTGGTTTTCTAATGGTATTCACCACCATTATTCAATGGCCAAAATAGAACCAGAATTTGGACAGGAATATTTCCAAAGTCTATTATCGGCCACAAACACGACTTTAGACGAAGAGATTATTCAGGTTATTTTTGATCCAGTGATCGACAACAAAAAAGTGAACCTCAACCCAGAAAAAGGGCTTTTGACTGGGTCGGCTACCAACTTTTATGATGCTGATATAACTGCCGAAGAAGTGGATGCTTTCTATGCACAGATTACAGACAAAAATGCAGAAGAGCCCATCTCTTATGGGTTAAACTCGAAACTGATCCGTGATGAAAATGGGCAATTGCGAGAAGAAATATGGAAATCTGGCGGCATGTATGGATCTGCGATTGATCAAATCATCAGTTGGTTAGAAAAAGCCACAACTGTAGCCGAAAACGACGCACAGAAAAAAGGCTTTGAGCTATTGATCGAGTATTACAAAACAGGTTCCCTCAAAACATGGGACGATTACAATGTAGTCTGGGCAGCAGCAACAGCTGGCGACATCGATTATATTAATGGTTTTGTGGAGGTTTACAACGACCCCAAGGGCTATAGAGGGTCTTACGAATCCATCATTCAAATCAATGATTTTGATGCCTCAGCACGCATGAAAGTATTGTCTGAAAATGCCCAATGGTTTGAAGATAACTCTCCTATCATGGATGAGCACAAAAAAGAAAATGTAGTAGGTGTAAGCTACAAAGTAGTAAACGTAGCGGGCGAAGCAGGCGATGCCTCCCCATCTACTCCGATTGGGGTAAACCTACCTAACGCCAACTGGATCAGAGCCAAGCATGGCTCTAAGTCGGTAAGCTTAGGTAATATCATAGATGCATATGACAAAGGAGGTTCTTCTGGCCTCACAGCCGAATTTTCATATAACGAAGCTGAACTAGAAAGGGCAAAAAAACACGGTGAAATAGGTGACAAAATGCACACTGCTTTGCACGAAGTGATCGGTCATGCTTCTGGAAGAATCAACCCAGGTGTAGGCACTCCAAAAGAAACCTTGAAAAACTACGCTTCTACGATAGAAGAAGGCAGAGCAGATTTGGTAGGCTTGTATTTTTTGATGGACAACAAACTAGTAGAACTAGGTCTGATCGAAAGCCTAGAAGTAGGCAAGGAAGAATACGATGGTTATATCAGAAACGGTATGATGTCGCAACTTAGAAGATTGAAACTAGGAGAAGACATCGAAGAAGCCCACATGAGAAATCGAGCATGGGTATCTGCCTGGGCGTATGAGCAAGGTCAGGCAGACAACGTAATCGAAAGAAAACAAAAAGAGGGCAATACCTATTTTGTGATCAACGACTATCAAAAACTAAGAGAAATCTTTGGTAGATTGTTGCGCGAAACACAGCGCATGAAATCTGAAGGCGACTATGAGGCCGCTAAAGCACTCGTAGAAGGCTACGGAGTAAAAGTAGACCCTGAGTTGCATCAGGAAGTACTAAACAGAACAGCCAAACTCAAAGGGGCTCCATATGGAGGGTTTATCAATCCCGAGCTCGTGCCAATAATGGATGAATCTGGCAACATCACAGACATTACTGTGACCTACCCTGATGATTTTGCCAAGCAGATGCTAGGTTATAGTGAAAAATATGCGTTCCTGACGAAATAAAATACCAATGTAGCCCCCCTAAATAGGATCTATTTCAGGGGGTCTACATTTATTTAAATAATATAGAATAGCCAAATGGCAGATAAGAAAGAGCAAATACTAGACGCAGCCAAACAACTTTTTGATAGACAAGGCTATGCCAAAACAAGTGTAGATGACATCTCTCAGGCCGTGGGCATGCGCAAGTCTTCTCTCTACTATTATTTTAAAAACAAAGAAGACCTTTTCATGTGCTCATTTCGAAATGACTGGCATGAAAAGTTCAAAATCTTCGAAGCCGAAGCCAACAAGGAAAACACCCCCACTCGTAAAATACTGACCTACATTACCCAGTCGCTCAACTACTACGAAAAGGTGGTCATTCACCACAAAATCCCTGTCAAATCCCTAATAGAAACCAGAAATCTGTACCGATCATTCATCAATAAAATAAATAGAGGAGGGATTGAATTTTATATTGAAGCCATCAACGAAGGCATAGAAAACGGTGACTTCAAAGCATGCGAAGTAAACAAAGTAGCCGAATCCCTATTCTTGATAAAATTTTCCATTCAGTACGACCAACTCAGCATGTTTATACATACCTACCCTACAGAAGCCGATTGGACGCATATTCGAGAGCAAATTCTTTTTGCCATCAGCCTAGTCTTAGACGGTATCCGACGGTAGCGGTTAATCTTTTTCGAACAAAACAACATTTTGTTCGAATCATCGTTTAGATTTGTAATTATCCCTTTCTGGGATTTTATTTTGATTGAAATTCGAACGTTTAACCCATTTGTTCTAAACATCTAAATCATGAAAAAAATACTACTTCTTCTCACTATAGTGGCATGGTCTTCTATCGTGACAATTGCACAAGAAATTCCTAAGAAGGAATTTACCATTTCGGTGTCCGACAACGACCTAGCGGTAAAGCCAGGTGAAACCAAAAAATACGAAGTGACTTTAAACAGATCAAAGTCTTACAAAAAAACGACTATTGATCTTGTGATTGATTCTACCCTGCCTGATGGTGTGACCGTAGCATTCGAGAATGGTGCAGACTCTATGATCAATCGTATAATGGTGATATCTGTAGCAGATAATGTAGAGCCATTCAACAAAGCCATTATCCTAAAAGGTAAATCACTAAGAGCGAGCAAAGGTGTCATGCTAAACCTCAGCACCAACACTGAAGCCTATACCGCCAACTAAAATATCATTATTGTTTTGTTAAGTATGAAGAGACAGCCAACTTAAGGCTGTCTCTTTCATTTATAAGCGTTTCTTATTTTATCCAAACTCTCCTGATAGTCATACTGCAAGTCTTCGTGCATGGTGGATAGCGCTTTTTCGATCTTCCTGACTTGATTATCCAATAGGTTCATCATGACTTTGCTATCACTAAGGTTAAGATCAAGATCGATCAAAGACTGGCAGAAAAATATCAGAACCTCCACTTCGGTCTGTTTAATCCCAGAAAATCTAATTTGCTTAGTAGCCAACCTCAACACCTTGCGAATGGTTTTTTTAGCTAGATACATACTCGATGCGTTGACCGTTTCAAAAGCTTCGGTGATATCACTTTTTACTTGTTCAATATAGAAAGATTCATTCCCTGCCTCCAATAGCATATAATGCAACAATTCCTTATTGTCTTTTTTATACTTGGCCAGCCTTAAGCAAATTTCTAACAGTTTCTCTTCAGGCAAATACTTGAGTTCCTTTTTGATTTCGCTCAATGAAGCTGTGTACATAGTCAATCGTATTGTTGATGTAATAAATTCTAGTTTCTTACGTCTAACCATGCAACCATTAGATACGCAAAGGCATCTTACTTTGAAATTGCAGTGACCTTGCAATTTCAATAAGAAAACTCAAATCAAAAAACTCAAACTCATGCTTAAAAATTTTTATCTCACGGCTATCAGAAATATGCTCAAGCACAAAAGCTATTTTCTGATCAATATCTGCGGTTTGGCTATTGGTATTGCCAGTTTCATTTTCATAGCGCTCTACATTATTAATGAAATGAGTTATGATAAATTTCATAGCCAATCGAAAAACATACACCGCGTACATGTAAAAGGTCAAATGATGGGTCAAACCATGGACATGGCCGTAACTGCCACGCCTATGGCTCAAGCACTGATAAGCGAATACCCAGAAGTTTCAAAAGTGACTAGAGTCAAAGAAAGCGGAGCATGGTTTATCGGAAGAGATAATAAAAAATTCAATGAAGATGGCGTACTGTTTGCCGATTCTACATTTTTCGATGTTTTCGATTTTAAATTTCTGTCTGGAAACAAAAAAACAGCACTGATTCACCCCAGGTCGGTCGTACTGACAGCGTCCTACGCCAAAAAATATTTTGGCAATGAAGACCCTATAGGACAAAAACTCACCGTAGAACAAGATTCTATTTTCTATACCGTAACAGGCGTGATGGAAGACGTGCCTGACCATTCACACATACAATTTGATATGATGGGCTCTCTGAGCACCTATCCCCATTGGCTCAATAACCAGCAATGGGTCAGCCACAATAATTATACTTATGTGGTTTTGCATGAAAATGCAAACATCTCCGCACTAGAAGACAAATTGCAAGCCTTGGTTTACAAATATGTAGGTCCTCAGGTAGAACAATACCTCGGCACCACGATGGATGCTTGGGAAAGTGCAGGCAATTCTTTCGGATACTACCTGATGCCGCTCGAAGACATATATCTCTACTCTAATGTAGATGAAGAGCTCGAGGCAAATAGCGACATCTCCTACATCTATATTTATTCACTAATAGCTATTATATTACTTTTTATAGCCATTATCAATTTTGTGAATTTGGCTACCGCCCAATCCTCTTCTCGGGCAAAAGAAGTAGGCATTAGAAAAGTAGTAGGCTCTAGCAAGCAGCGCCTCATCGGCCAATTCATCTTCGAATCTATTGTGATTTCAAGCTTTGCTACCATAGTAGCTGGACTTTTGGTATTTTTCCTTACGCCTGCATTTACCCAACTGATAGGAAAAGAAATTGCCTATCAGCTGACCAGTAGCCTTTGGAGCTTCTTTTGGCTTGGATGTCTCGCTATACTCATTGGGGTATTGGCTGGCTTCTACCCTGCCTTTATCCTTGCGGCCTACCAGCCTGTAGATGTGCTCAAAGGCACTATGAGCGCTGGAGCCAAAGCTAGCTGGATGCGAAATCTACTAGTGGTTATTCAATTTACGGCAGCCATCATCATCATCATAGGCACGGTAGTGGTTTACAACCAAATCGACTTTATGCTCAACAAAAACTTGGGGTTCAACAAAGAACAAATCGTGGTCATCAGGCGGTCAGATGTATTAAGAAACAATTTAGAAACTTTCAAAAACGACCTCTTGCAAAATCCGAACATCAAAGAAGTAGCCAACGCCATGTCGCTGCCTGGCAAAGATCGGTATAACAACAATGCACATATGACTGAGGAAAGTCCCGATTCTCCTTATTTACTGTATGAAAACCATGTCAGTTTTGGCTATGCGGAGCTGATGAATTTGGAATTGGTCGAGGGTAGGTTTTTCTCCAAAGATCATCCGTCGGACTCTAGTGGCGTCATCATCAATGAATCGGCTGTAAAAACCATAGGCTACACAGACCCTATTGGAAAGAAATTTCTAAACCCAGATGATGATGGCCCAGGCAAACCAATGACCATCATAGGCGTAGTGAAAGATTATCACATAGAATCTCTACATAAGCGCATAGAGCCGACCATGCTGAGACTGATGGCTGGCAATTGGGAAGGCTACGTCACGGTAAAACTAAGCAACACACACAATGTCCGAGAGACAATACAATTTATTGAAAACACATGGTTTGATCATTCGTATAACAAACCCTTTCAGTATTTTTTCTTTGACGACGACTATGCTAATCTCTACAACTCTGAATCTACTACTGGACAAGTTTTCGTAGTGTTTGCCAGTCTATCTATCTTTATTGCATGCTTGGGACTCATTGGTTTAGTGACCTACACTGCAGCTATCAGAAAGAAGGAAATAGGCATCAGAAAAGTACTCGGAGCTAGTACGAGTACTTTGATCAAACTGCTATCTAATGAGATTGTCAAACTAATCGTAATCTCTACGCTGATCGCTTGGCCTCTGGCCTATTTGGCTACGGACTACTGGTTACAAAATTTCGCAGACCGTCTATCAATCAGTCCTTGGATATATCTAGGATCTACTTTCATTGTGGTTTTTATTGGCAGTCTAGCCATTAGCTTCCAAACGATCAAAGCCTCTAGAAGTAATCCTGTAGATTCTTTGAGACAGGATTAAAACCTACTACAGATAAGTTTATCTCAAAAGAGACAAACAACCTCTTAGTATTTTTAGATAGAAAAAATTGCGGAAAATACGGATTGAACTTGTCCTTGTTGAGGAGGCATCTTTGTTAAGTAATGATTAAAACTCCAGTTATCCTTTGAGTATAGACGCTGGCGATTTATTTTCATTTAAAATTACAATTGTCATTTTTCAAAAAACATTAAAAATATGAACTGGAAAGAAGCACTGCAACGACTCAAAGACGGAAACGAGCGTTTCGTAGGCACTAAGCCCTCTACCCCTGCACAGGATCAAACAACAATCAAAGGCTTGGCGAATGGACAAGCACCTTACGCCATCATACTATCCTGTGCTGATAGTCGAGTAGCGCCAGAGCTTGCATTTGATACTGGTCTGGGTGAGGTATTTGTAATAAGAGTAGCTGGAAACGTAGCCAACACTTCATCTATAGCAAGTATAGAATATGCTGTAGCACACTTAGGCACCAAGCTGATTGTAGTAATGGGACACCAGAGCTGTGGTGCAGTAGGTGCTGCCATACAAGGCGGCGACGCAGGACCAAATCTCAATAAGCTTGTGAGTTATATCCAACCTGCCGTAGAAAAACTAGGGAAAGATGCTCCTGTAGGAGATATCGTAAAAGAAAATGCAAACATCGCTGCTGGCACGCTAACTGCCAAGTCTGACATTATAGCCAATGCAGTGGCTAGCGATGGGGTGAAAATAGTAACAGGCTACTATCACTTAGACACAGGCTCTGTAGACTTCGAATAACAAATCTGCTATATAATAAAAAAAGGTTCGTTAGATACTCTAACGAACCTTTTTTTATTATTTCTTTTGGTTGGTTTATTTGCCAAATACGTATCTAGCATTAAATCCAAAGCTACTCCCGTTAAAATCAGTATCGTCGATGATCCAGAAAGTAGGTCTCCAATCAAGCCCTAAAGCCAAAGGAAAATCAAAGTGATATTCCAATCCTACTTCACCACTTACTCCTAACCATACAGGGTCACCTAAGTACAAAGAAGGTCCTGCTCCTACATACCAATCCAACCCTTGCACGTCACCTAAAGGTCTATACAAAAAGTCGTATAGCACTTCAATTCCTACATCGTTTCCAAAGCTCACATCAGCATGTAATCTACTGAATTCGCCTAATGAAAAAATACCATCGATAGCCACGTCGTTACCTAGAACGTCACCAAACCTGATACCCAATTCCTGCGCACTAGCAGCAGACATAGAAGCAATAAAAATTGCCGATAAAACTATTAATTTCTTCATGTTAAGATATTTTAAAGATTAAGTAATTGAAGCCGCAAAAAAGCCTCGCTTCATTGAATAATACAACAACTTAAGGAATAAGTTTATATTAAAAATAGTGATTTCTACACTTTCATCAAGAGATTACTCAAAGTAATGCTGAAAATCCCCCTATTAACAATGCTAATGCACTTCGTGCATGAGTCTCTTTAGAAATGGCGCAAGTACCAAGGCCACTACTCCTAGTCCTAATCCAAATAATCCGATCTTTTCAAATCCCTCGATATATATTTGAAGAGAATCCATCCCTGATGCCTCAGACATATCCTTAGTATTGATCGCCATACTACGACCAATCCATCCACCAATGTTAAAAGCATAGGCTACAGCCAAAAACCAAATCCCCATCATAAAACCTACTAGTCGTTTAGGTGTTAATTCTGTAATCTTAGACAAGCCTACTGGCGACATATTCAGCTCCCCCACTACAAAAAGGAAGTAAGCAGCTACCAAAAAGAAAAAAGGCACACGCCCTCCTTCGTCCGCAAATGCTCCACTAAGTGACAACACATAAAACCCAGTGCCTATCAATATTAAACCAAATGCAAATTTGAACGGTGTTCTTGGGTTCAGATTCCTGCGCTGCATTGCAATCCACAATGCTGAAAAAGGTATAGCCAGCAACACAACAAATATGGCGGTGATGCCATTAGTACCTGCTGCGGTAAACATGACAAGGTTTACATTTCGATCGGCAAACAGGGTTAGCAAGCTACCTGTCAATTCATAAAAAGCCCAAAATACAGTCATCAAAAGCGTCATATACAACACCATAACTAGCTGCTGTCTTTCTTTGCCAGAGATCTGAGTAAACATCCATAGCAGATAACCTGCAACACCTAGCACTAGAATATTGAATATAAATGATACAATCGTACCTTCAAACATCACTTCTCCAAAGGCAGTGAGAGCGATCTCTCCAAATTGAATTAAAAAAGCAATAACTGGAACTATAAGCACTGCCGCTATTGGCACCATGTGCTTTTTCTTTATGCCAAATACTTTTTCATTAAGAGTTCCTTCTGATGGTGGCAATCCATGATCTCCGAACACGCCTGCCTTATTGCCCTGCCAAAACACAACCAAGCCAGTAAGCATCCCGATACCAGCAGCACCAAAACCATAATGCCATCCATAAGTAACCCCTAACCATCCACAAAGAATAGGCGCCACGGCTGCTCCTACATTAATACCCATATAAAATATGGTGAAACCCGAATCTCTTCTTACGTCGCCTTTTTCATAAAGCGTACCCACAAATGACGATATATTGGGTTTAAAAAAGCCATTACCTACAATCAACAATGCCAATGCCGTGTAAAAGAAAATAGGATGTTCTATAGCCAAAACGAAATGGCCTAACGTAAAAAACACAGCACCCAACATCACCGATCTTCTAAACCCTAATAAACGATCTGCCAACACACCACCAATAGCAGGCGTGGCGTAGACAAGCATGCCATACGAGGCATAAATACCAAATGCAATGGTATCGCGTTCAGCATAGGCACTAAACATCTCATTGACCATGTATAACGTAAGTAGCGCACGCATGCCGTAAAAACTAAATCGTTCCCACAGCTCGGCGAAAAATAGATAAAACAGGCCTTTGGGATGACCAAATAATTCGGGTTGTTGTTTTGCTTCCATATCTTAAATTAAAAATTTATCGAATATAAGAAGAATGGCTTACATGATTTGAATTCATGATGTCATTGGCTCATTTACCATTTGAGTGGGGAAATTGAACAAAAAAATCCTCTCAACCTGACAGTATTACTGACCGATTAAGAGGATCTATATATTTTATTAAAAGCGTTTTACTCTTATTTCACGCCATGCATGCCTTTTTTCATGAGTGGCGTCAGTACAAAAAGCACAAGACTAATAGCCACACCTACCCACATGAGTGATGAGAAAAAATCTGCATAGACAGTACTTGCTGCAGCTACATCGGTCACTATTCCTCCTTCTGTGTCGATCGCCGCAAACTTAGCTAACTGTGCTGCTACTAGTTCCGAGTAAGCAGTAGCCAAAAACCATACACCCATCATAAACCCTACAACCTTAGGTACGGACAACTTAGTCACTGCCGATAATCCAACAGGAGATAAACATAACTCTCCTGTGGTATGTAATAGATAGGCCAATACGATCCATATATAAGCCACTTTGCCAGATGCATCTGGCATGGTAGCTCCCAGCACGAGTGCACCAAACCCTAAACCTGCTTGAAGGATACCCAGCCCGAATTTCAAAGGCGTACCTGGTTCCATTTTGTTTCTACTAAGAAATGTCCACAACCAAGCAAACAAAGGGGCAAGCAGGAAGATAAACATTGCGTTGAGCGAACCTGTTTGTACTGCTGTCACTTCCCACCGCACAGGCAAGCCTGCAGCAGACTCTGCCACGGCTCCTGCAAATAGAATGGTATCGATCCCTAAATAGATCAAAACACCCGAAATGGCAACAAAAATACTTCCTGTGATTTTTCTCTCAGAATCATTCATTGTACTGAATTTCGTCCTTCCTAAAAACACCACCAAAATAGGAATAGCGATCAAAGCTACCGCCATTAAATACAGTCCAAGTGTTTCGCCTGGCAAGTAGATAGTATCTATCAATACTCTATCTACTACTCTATCTGCATACAATGTCATAGAAGCAGCACTCTGCTCAAACAAAGCCCAAAACACTACGGTAAATAAAGTTAGAGAAGCCAGTACCGTCATGCGGCCACGCTCCACCCTATCACATTCTTTAAACAAAAACCATATTAACCAAACCAATACACCAAATGCCATCGCATTGAGTGTGTTGTGTACGATGGCATTAGATTGTACAAGAAACCAAATCACTGGTACAGAAATCAATGAACCCACATAAATAGTTACTTCCTTGTTTAGCCCAAGGAAACCATTCTCTTTCAAAACCTCTGGTTTTTCGGGCTCTGCATGTCCATGCAAAAAGCGCTGTCCCCACAAGAAAACAACAAGGCCAAACAACATACCAATACCAGCTAGACCAAAGCCATATCCCCAGCCATAATTTTCACCTAAATACCCACAAAGTAAAGTGGCAGTAAACGAACCTAAGTTGATCCCCATGTAAAAAATAGTGAAACCAGAGTCTCTTCTTTTGTCGCCTACCTCATAAAGTTTTCCTACAATAGTTGAAATATTTGGCTTCAAAAAACCTACACCAACAATAATTAGTGCAAGTGATAAATAGAAAATATTTAAGGCAAAATCATCTTGTACCCTTATCCCATCTATCATGGTCGCTTGATCCCCTTCGAATGCCAGACCGAGATGCCCAAAGCAAAGCATAATCCCTCCGAATATCACTGCCTTTCGCATACCCAAATACCTATCTGCAAGCATGCCTCCAATCACTGGCAAAGCATAGACCAAACCAGCATAAGCACCTAACACATCGAGACTACCGCCATCTGTGAAAAGATGATATTTAGTAAGGTAAAGTAGTAGTAAAAATTTCATTCCGTAGAATGAAAACCGCTCCCACATTTCTGTAAGGAAACAAATATAAAGTCCCTTGGGGTGTCCAAAAATTTCTTGTTCTTCTCTCATTTTCCTGTTTAGAATTCTAGTTCAAATCTCCTACTACCAACCACACTTTCATCTCCTACTTTCATGCTTTAAAATGAAACATCATTCACCGCTCATCCATACAGAAGTCTCTAGAAAAGTACCACTAGAGTTAGCTAAAAACAAACGAAGTGAACAGGAAAGGTTAATCAATTTTGGGTGTTGTTTGGTCTTGTACGAAACACCAAAATAAAAAGAATAATCCTAAAACAAATAGAAGCACTGTTTTATTCAGACCTGATATATAGAAAGCATCAGGCCTTGACCTAGGAATCAAAAACAGAACAGAAATAAAAGACAAGCGTGAAAGAGCACTTTTGACATTCCAAGAATCACCAATCAGGGTAAGAAAAGTGAATTAACAAACTCCTCCCACCCATCAAGCCTCCATTCAATTATTAATTCATCTAACACCTAATATATAAACATATAAACACACTGAATTATAAGTATTTATAAGTGAATTTTTAGACAAGACTAAAATCAAAAAAAGCTCATTAATTAAACTGTTTCATGAATTTTTCAATATTAGTCATCACATCATCAGATGCTGCAATTGCCTTTACAAAAGCACTCCCGATAATCCCCCCTTTCGAGTACCTGCATACTTGATCAAAAGACATTTTGTCTTTGATACCAAATCCCGTAATCAAAAAATTCCTTAAGCTCATAGCCTCCAGTCGTTTGGCGAAATGCTCAAAATCAGAGGTGAACTTTTTGTTTTCACCTGTGGTGCTAGACGAAGATACCATGTAGATAAATCCGTCCGTATTTTCATCCACTAATCGAATTCTTTCGTCCGTTGAAGCTGGTGTCACCAATATGATATTTCGCAACCCATTCTCTTCTACCATAGACTTATAATGCTCAATATATTCTTCGACTGGAAGGTCTGGGATAATCAACCCATCAACATCTATTTCCTTGCATTTCTTACAGAAATTTTCAAAGCCATATTGCATGATTGGGTTCAGCGAACTCATCATAATCAATGGAACATCTACCGACTTCCTTATGTCTTTCAATTGCTCAAAAAGCAATTTGACAGTCATCCCATTTTCGATAGCTACTGTATTGCTATGTTGGATCGTAGGACCATCCGCTACTGGGTCTGAAAACGGCACACCAATTTCCAATAAATCAGCACCTGAATCTACTACTTTCTTAATGATATCAGTCGTGTCATTAAGGTTAGGATAGCCAGCCGTAAAGTAGATAGATAAGAGATTATCTTTCTTTTCTAATAAGTTATTTATTCTATTTTCCATCTTAGAAATTAATTCAAAGTAAGTGTTAGTAAAAAATTACAACGACTGAAGATACGTCTCCAAATCCTTATCTCCTCTACCCGACAGATTCACCACAATGGTCTCTCCTGATTTGACCTGGATCTTATCTAAAGCAGCCAAAGCATGAGCGGATTCTACTGCAGGAATAATGCCCTCAAGCAGACAGAGTTCCTTCCCTGCAGCTAAGGCATCAGCGTCTGTAATAGCTTCATACTTTACTCTACCTGATTCGAACCAGTGCGCCAGCGCAGGTCCAATCCCAGGGTAATCCAAGCCCGCAGAAATCGAATGAGGCTCCACTACCTGCCCATCATCAGTTTGCATAAAAAGAGTTTTGCTACCGTGTAAAATCCCACTCTTTCCTTTGAATGTCGCTGCTGCTGTAAAGCCAGAATCCAAGCCCTTGCCTGCCGCTTCCGCCGCGATCAATTCCACTTGTTCCTCCTTGATAAAATGAAAAAATGCACCCGAGGCATTGCTCCCACCACCTACACAAGCGATCACTCGATCCGGAAACTCTGTCCCCGTAGCTTTTAGCAATTGCTTTCTAATTTCTTCGCTGATCACGGACTGAAATCTCGCCACCATATCCGGATAAGGGTGTGGCCCTACCACAGACCCAATAATGTAATGCGTATCGAACGGATTGCTAATCCAGTAGCGCATAGCCTCGTTGGTCGCATCTTTGAGCGTCTTGCTACCTGATGACACAGGCACTACGGTAGCGCCCAACATCTTCATCCGACCAACATTTGGTGCCTGACGAGCTACATCTACTTCTCCCATAAATACCACACACTCTATTCCCATTAGCGCACAAGCCGTAGCAGTAGCCACACCATGCTGACCAGCACCTGTCTCTGCAATAATCTTCTTCTTACCCAATTTCTTAGCTAAGATGATTTGACCCAGTGCATTATTGATTTTGTGAGAGCCTGTATGGTTCAGATCTTCCCTTTTTAGGTAAATATTGGCTCCATACTTCTCAGACAGCCTAGTGGCTAAATAAAGCGGCGAAGGACGCCCCACATAGTCAGAGAGTAGTTTTTCAAACTCTTCCTTAAACTCCGTACTGGCCATGATTTGCTCGTACTGCTCGCGCAGTTCGGTCACATTGGCCTGCATCATCTCTGGGATAAATGCACCTCCAAAACTACCGAAATAGCCCCTTTCGTCTGGTATCAACTTGGTTTCCATCTATTTTTTATTTCTTCAATTCTTCAATAAATACTTTTAATTTTTGCTCATCCTTTTCGCCTGGAGCCAATTCAAATCGACTATTTATGTCCACTGCAAAAAGTTGAGGATGTCGAATAGCTCTAATACTTTCCACATCCTTTGGTCCAATGCCACCACTCAAGACAAACGGCTTTTCTAGCTTGTACTGATCCAAAACTGACCAATCAAACTGAGCACCGTTTCCACCATACGCTTTGCCTTTGGTGTCAAACAAAAAACAATCAATATGCGGTTCGTAATCCTCTAACCCGTCAGGCAACTGATCCTTGAGCGCAAATGCTTTGAATAGTTTATAGCCTTTCGTTTTCAATGTTTGGCAAAACTCAGGAGACTCATCTCCGTGCAACTGGATATAATCAAGTCCATACATCCTAGCCAACGTCTCTATTTGCGCTATACTTTCATTAACAAACACCCCTACTTTCTGTTTTTGGGTATCTATACCATTCAGCAATTCTCCTTCATTGAAATTTCGACCGGATTTATCATAAAAAATAAAACCAATGAAATCCACCGCTGAATTACTCAGAAAAGTAAGGTTGCTTTGGGTTCGAATGCCGCAGACTTTGATTTTCATCCTTTGGCCATCTGAGTAGTCATAAATTTCTTCAACTCTGCTGCAGGGTCTTCGTGCTTCATAAACTGCTCCCCGATCAAGAAGCCTTTGTAACCCTCTGCCGCGAGAATATCCATTTCTTTGGTAGACGAAATTCCACTTTCTGAGATCTTGAGTTGATCTTTAGGTAGAATCTTTGCGAGATCAATAGAATTTTGAATAGTCGTCTTAAATCGCTTTAAATCTCGGTTGTTTACACCTAATATATCTACAGCCTCATAATAACCCTCTTGATACTCCTCTTCGTTGTGAATTTCCAAAAGCACCTCCAAACCAAGTTGATGTGCCAAATCTGTAAACCTTACAATCTCTTCTTTAGTCAAAATAGCTGCAATCAAAAGCATTAAATCTGCCCCTATCGCCTTGGTTTTATAAATCTGATATTCATCAATAATGAAATCCTTGCGCAACACTGGACACGACATGTGTTTTCTAGCGCGCTGCAAATCTTCAATACTTCCTCCGAAATAATCTCTATCCGTAAGAATGGAAATAGCCGATGCACCAGCTTCACAATAGCCCCTAGCTACTTCAGTCACCTCTGCACGATCATTGATAATCCCCTTGGACGGAGACTGCCGTTTAAACTCAGATATAATACCATAAGGAGCTGCCTGCTCCAGGTTTTGCACAGTAGAAAAACACTTTCGATCGAAATAGCTTGATTTGATGATGTTATCAATAGCTACTAGTGACTTCTGATAAGCCACTTCTTCCTTTTTGGTCTGAACTATTTTTTCTAGTACATTCATGACTTATGTGATTGGAATTTGAGTTTTACTCGGATTTAAAAATGTCTTGAAGGATTTGTAAGCAGCACCAGAAGCAATAGACTCACGAGCCATCTCCACCCCCTCTTTGATAGTTGATAGCCCCTTACCTATCGTAAGTGCCAAACCTGCATTGGCCAGCACTACCTCGGTTTGTGCGAGAGTAGCTTCCCCCTTGAGTACATTCAAAAATATCTGCGCAGACGCCTCAATACTATCCCCACCACTAATTTGATCTTGTGTGACCTGCATCAACCCAATCTGCTCAGGACGATAAACTGTTTCGGCTTGATTGGTAATCACTTTAAAAGCTCCTGTGAGGGAAATTTCGTCATACCCATCCAAAGCATGTACGATGGCACAATCACGATTTTCGCTCTGATGCAAATATTGGTACAAACGAGCCAATTCTAGGCTATACACACCTACGAGCTGTTTCTCTGGGCGACTAGGGTTCGATTGTGGCCCCAGCATATTGAAGAATGTTTTCAAACTTAGATCACGCCTAACAGGTGCTACATTTTTCATCGCAGGATGAAACAGCGGCGCATGCAAAAAGCAGATTCCAGACTCGTCCATGCTTTGCTTAAGCTCACCCTCATTGGCCGTAAATTCATAGCCCAAATGCACCAACAAATTAGAAGACCCACACATAGACGATACGCCATTATTACCATGCTTCGCTACATTTTGGCCTGCACCTGCCACCACAAAACATGAAGTAGTTGAAATATTGAATGTATCCTTGCCGTCACCACCCGTACCACACATATCCATGGCATCGTAGCCTTGCAAATCTATCGGCGTACAAAGCTCCAACATCGCTTCTTTGAAGCCTGCCAACTCATGTGTGCGAATACTGCGCATCAAATAAACAGTCATAAAAGCTGCCATTTGGCTTTCATTGCAATGTCCATTAGCTAACTGCACAAGAGAATCTTTTGCCTCCTGCTGCGTCAGTATGTAATTATTCGTTAGTTTTTGAAGTATCTCTTTCATTTCGTTAACCTTTGATCCAGTTTTCCATGAGTTTAATGCCGTGCTCGGTCAAAATAGATTCTGGATGAAACTGCACCCCTCGCACATGATATTCTTTGTGCGCTACCGCCATCACCTCTCCTTTATCATCCACAGCTGTTACTTGCAGATCACCTACCTGCTTGGGATCTATTGCCCAACTGTGATATCTACATACTTTAAAGTTTTCAGGCATGTCACTGAAAATCAAATCAGGTTGTTGCACTTTCACATTGGTAGCAATACCATGCAACACAGTAGGCAAATTGTAGAGTTTTCCACCAAAAACCTCCCCTATGGCCTGATGCCCCAAGCAAACACCAAAAATAGACTTATCTTTTGCGTAGGTTTTGATTACATCCAACAAGATCCCACTTTCTGATGGCAAGCCTGGCCCTGGTGAAAGCAGTATCTTATCATATTTAGCTACGTCTTTCAAACTGATTTCGTCATTTCTAAAGACATCCATGCTTTCATCCCCTTCCAATTCACGCAAGATGTGCACCAAATTGTAGGTAAAGGAATCGTAATTATCTAAAACTAAAGTCTTCATTATTTCTGTGCTTCTAATTTTTGATTGATACTATCTGCTTTTTTGATGGCCGACTGTAGCGCACCAACTTTATTGTATACTTCTTGCACTTCGCTATCTGGATTAGATTTGGCCACTACTCCTGCTCCTGCTCGAAAATGCAATTTATTGTCTTGACTAAGGAAAGAGCGTATAAGAATAGCATGATTAAAATTGCCATGAAAATCCATCAAACCAATCATACCTCCATAATAACCTCGCTGTGTCGATTCATACTCATCGATCAGCTGCATCGCCCGATGCTTAGGCGCACCAGACAGCGTACCCGCAGGAAAAGTGTCCGCAGCCAAGTCTATAGCTGATTTACCATCCTTCAAAAACGTGGTCACTTTGGACACCAAGTGGATCACATGAGAGAAAAATTGAATTTCTTTAAACTTCTCTACCGTTACCCGGTCTCCTGACTTGCTCAAATCATTTCGAGCCAAATCCACGAGCATCACATGTTCAGAGGTCTCTTTTTCATCTTCCGACAAAGCCTTGGCAGCTACAGCATCTTGCTCATCGTCTCCAGTACGACGATACGTACCTGCTATAGGAAAAATAGCCGCATGTCCGTCGTTAACCTCTAACTGTGCTTCTGGAGAAGAACCGAAAATTTTAAAAGAGCCAAAATCAAAGTAAAACAAGTAAGGGGAAGGATTGATGCTACGCAACGCACGATAGAGTAAAAATTCATCGCCTTTAAACTCCGTACTAAAACTACGGGAAAGCACCATCTGAAAAGTATCACCACGCTGACAGTGCTCTATAGCTCTGACCACACTAGCTCTATACTCTGCATCTGTCATATTAGACTCCACCACGCCATTGGATTGAAATGAGTACTCGGGCGTGTTATTAGAGGAGATTAGCATTTCCACAGCATCCAGACTAAGTTCTTGACTTTCGTCTTTCAGCGCATTGTGTGTAATGAAAATTTTATTAGAAAAGTGATCAAATGCAATCACATATTCAAAAAAGAAGTATTGCATAAGCGGCACCTCAAACTCCTTGATTTTGGCCTGATCAAAGGTGATATTTTCAAAAAGTTGAACGCCCTCATAAGCAGTAAACCCAAACAAACCAGCTTTGGTATAGCCTTCTTTTTCTACTCGCTCTGCCGAAAAAGTCTCAATAAAATCATGAAACTCTTTAATGGCTTCTACATCTCCCAAATCACTCATTACTGATTTCTGATCTGGCAATTGACTAATTACTTGACCTTTGTCCACTTTAAATTCAGCCAGAGGAGAAAACGCAATGTATGAAATGCTATTCTCCTTAGCATGGTAGTCCGAACTTTCGAGTAAAAACGAATTAGGGTATCGGTCCCTGATTTTCAGGTAAATACTCACTGGTGTAAGTATATCTCCTAGAATCTCTCGTGTCTTAGAATAAATTTTAATTTCTTTCATGTCGATTTTTGGCAAAAAAAAAGCCCCGATGACCGGGGCTTTTGTTATCTATATTTTTCAATACATACTAGTTCCGATCACATTTCGCTTGCAAAATGCTCCACCACCAGTTTGTATTGTTGTTTATCATTTTCATGACTGCAATAATATTTCAGGAATCAAATAGAACCAAAATTATATTCGAATTTTTAAAAATTATTTTTACTCGACACAGGCATTGGTAATTTTAATATTTCAAAAATTCAATTAATTTGAATATTAGAAACAAATTACTGAACTTGTACTTTATTTTACAATCAAGAACACAGCCTAAATCAATTTATATATGTCTTCAGAGTTAGATGTAAAGCAACAATTAAGTTTGCTCGTTCACCTGTCAAAGGTCGATAATTTTATCGCAGAGCCTGAGTCCAAGATGATCCATTATCTTGGCAATTTGCATGGTCTTACAGAAGACGACGTGGAAACGGTGATAGACAACCCCATGCCGATCGCTGATTTGCACGACCTACATCCTGATACCAAGTTTGAATACCTATTCAACATTGTACAATTGATGAAGGTCGATGGCAAGGTTTTCCAATCTGAAATTGATTTTTGCGAAAAGATTGCTTTAAAATTAGGCTACAAGCCTGGTGTAATTGCTGACTTATCTGCTTATGTATATAGTGACCCCACGATCAACACTAGCAAAACCTTCCTTAGAAGCATCGTAGACGAGCATTTAATGCCTCGTAAGAAATAAAAAACATTCAACAAAGGCTGCTGACTGATCGATCAGCAGCACCCCCTCTTTTATTTTCTCTTAGTCTTTATTTTCAAGGTACTCTTACCTTTAGCTGCTAGTGCTGGATTGTATCCAAACATATAGGCAACTGAAACCATGACCATATGGGAGCGATACTCTAAATCCTCATTATATTCTGTAATACTAGAAAAGGCAACACCGTCGTTAAAAGCCATATTCGAATGCGCAAAACTCACTTTAGCATCGACAATCACACGTTGAGAAGGTGTAATATCAAACAACCAACCTACCCCAAAATCTAAGGCGTATTGCAACCTATTAGGTTTGGTCACTAGTAGCTTATCTGTATAGTCTGTCACTTCTATATCTCCCATTTCGGCTTTCACAAATTCCACTTTAAAATCAGCAGGCTGCCCTGGCACCGAAGCATTCTCTTCAATTTCATCAGAATTTAAAGTGCCTTTACCCCCTAACCACCAACTCAAACGAGGGCCAGCCTCTACAAACACCTTAAATCGACTATTCTGCATAAAAACTACTCGAGCCATCAAAGGTGCTGTCAGAAAGTGATTAACAGTCTTGCTATCTATACTCTGATCCGGATAAAGACTCTTAGACTGCGTTCTATTATTTACCCTTACATAGACCAACTCAGTATGTACCTCGAAGTGCCCCTCAGTACTATAGTCCATAGCGACTCCTGCATGCCAGTTAATTTCATTAGACACTTTGAAAGAGTCCGCATGTGCTTTAGCTTGATATTGCGGTATAATCACCTGAGTGCCAAATTTGGGGCCAAACCAGAACTGTGCCTGACTGGAATATGAAATGAATACGAAGGCTAGTATTAAAAATCTTTTCATGTTTCTACTATTGATAATCATTGTAAGTATCAAGGCTTGCAAATTACAATAATTAAATCATTATCATTAATCCTAACCTACAATGCCATAAAAATTATTCGTGTTTTGATAATAATATTGAAATTTCAGAATTATTGTATTGTGTCGAATCCAATTTACGTAGTTTGTTAATTTTCAATTAGATTTGACTTTACAAATGTCTAAATAAAAGAGAGTGATATTCTACTTTTATTGAACCAACAGGTGTGTAACGTATGAAAAAAATTATATTGGTATTCCTGCTATCAACTTTTTTTGCAGGATATGATCTATTAGCACAAGATCAGAAGGTTTATAGTCAGTTTTTCATGAACCCTTATGTTATCAATCCAGCCTATGCAGGATCCACGGGGTACACTACTATTTTTGGCGTTCATCGCCAGCAATGGTTGGGATTAGAAGACGCTCCTTCTTATTCTCACCTCAGCTTCAGCGCACCGTTAGAAAACAACATCTCAATCGGAGCTATGGCTTACAACAATACCGAGACACCATTACAGACTTCAGGAGCAAAAATCACAGGAGGCTATTTATTACAACTAGACCGCAAGCAATTCATCCGGTTTGGGATGTCTATCGGTGGCGGCTATACCAGTTACGATGTAGATGCAGGAGCAGACCCTACACTGCTTGCATTAGAGAGTACTTCGTATTTGATGGCAGACCTTGGGGTTTCTTATTACTATGAAAATTTCAATATAGCACTTGCTATCCCCAACCTCATCGGACGCAACACTGTAGACGCAAACGCATTCAGCGACATCAAAGTAGCTCCTTACCAAAATCTTACACTACAAGCCAATTACAAACATCTGGTCAATAAAAATTTCGCGGTTGAACCACACCTTATATATAGATTTGCCACCAAAGATATGCCACAGTATGAAGCCGCAGTGATCGCTCACATAGGCCACGTAGTCTGGGCAGGACTCAATTACCGACAAGATGCAGGTATGGGCGCTCTTTTCGGGATCAAAATTCAAGAAAAAGGAGCCATTGGTTTTGCTTATGAATATGGAAAAACTGAATTGGACGGGTTTTCTTCTGGTACTTTTGAAGTCAGCCTAGGCCTACAACTGGGAGACAAAAAGAAAAATCAAAAGCAAGCAGTTTCGTTTATTCATAGCTTCAAAAAATCAAGAAATGAAAAATCAAAGAGCTCAGCTCGCAGCCAGTATCTAGCTCAACAACGAGCTAAAGCAGCAGAGAAAAGAGCACAAGAAGCGGCCGCTGCTGCAGCAGCGGCCAAGGTAGCAGCAGCTACGCCTGTAGAAACTCCTACCGAAGTAGAACCAACAACACCAACTACTACACCAACAGAAACTGCCACATCGACAGCGATGGTTGTACATGAGGCCATTGACCATGATACTCCCCTGCAACACAGAACCACAAATGAAGGCGTTTGGGAAATTGGTGCTACTTACATCCAAACACGAGTGGACAGCACCAAAACGAAATCCGTAAAATGGCACGATGCATTGACTGACACACCAGAGCATGAAGAACTACCAAAAAACACGGTAAGAAAAGGAAATCACTTTCTAGAATTACCTGCTGGTCACCACGTAGTAGCAGCTGAGTTTCCTGAATTCCAAACAGCTGAAGATTACAGTGACGACCTATTTGAAAGAGGCTTTCATGGAACTATCGTAGGGTACGTTACTGCATTGAAACAGTATTTTGTAGTCGTACACAAAGGAGCCACCATGGGAATTGCCGAAGAAGAGCAGCGAAAATGGAGCAAGCTCCCAGGCCTAAGTCACGTGTACATATTAAATGTGGTAGAATAATCAGCTATGAATAAGAACATCCATACAATGACCAAATATATCCTTACCACCTTATTATCTATAGCGTCTATGACTTATGTCCATGCTCAGGCGCCATACATTAATAGCATCAGTCCATCATCCGCAGGCGTAGGTGAGGTGATCAACATCACAGGAAGCAACTTTACTGGTGTCAATAAAATTTATTTTGGCGGTGTATTGGCGGATAATGCCACGATTTCCGTCAGTCCAAATTATATAACTGTTGCAGTTCCTTTTGGAGCTACTTTCGATCAAATAGTAGTCCTCCACCCTACTAACGGGGCAGGCTACTCTAGTCAGAAGTTTAACCCAACTTATGGTGGGCAATCCACTACAGCCGCAAATGTAGCACTGGCTATGGCTTCAGAAAGTGGTCAACACTTGTTCTCTACTGGACAAAACCAATCTCAAGACTTATGTGCATGTGATTTTGACAATGACGGTGATTTGGATGTGATCGTATCCAACGTAGAAGGCAACTCCATCACGGTATTTACAAATACCACTTCTGCAGTAGGTACGGTATCATTTTCAAGTTCGTCTATCATCAACTCATCCCCTGTAACCAACGTAACTTGTGGAGACATAGACGGAGATGGTAAGCCAGACTTCACTGCCAACGCACTAAGCGATGACGCATCTATCTATATCTATCACAATACATCTACAGTAGCCAATACTATCACTTTTGACCCCATCAAAACGTACAAGTTACCACGAACACCCAGTAATGACATCCGAAAGCCTGGCAGAATGGTAATACATGACTTAGATTTGGATGGCAAACCTGAAATTTCTGTAGTTACACAAGGTGAAAATATCATTTACTACTTTAAAAACAGCAGCACTGTAGGCACCATTGATTTAGAAGACCCAGAACCTCTTACTGCTACCGAAAATGCAGGAGCAGTAGGTCTTGGAGGCTTTGACGTAGCAGACCTCAACAATGACGGCATGCCTGAACTAGTTGTCTCAAACTTCTCTGGTAATGGCTATTACATTTTCAAAAACAGTAGTTCGCCTGGCGTACTACTGTTTGACCAACCAGACTACTACCCTACGATAAAGAACATCAACAACCTAAAAACAGGTGATTTGAACAATGATGGTTTTTTGGACATCGTATTAACCAACGGTGACTTACCAAGTGAAAACTACATCGAAATAGCTCAAAATACGACCAGCAATTCAGGTGGAACCATCTCATTCAACACAACTTTCAAAGTCACTGGCATCACATCCAACTGGGGTTTAGACTTCGGAGATATAGATGGTGATGGCAAGCTCGATTTGGCAATAGCCTCATACGGCGTTCAGGGCTACTTTGCTGTAATGAACAAAAACAACGGCGTAGATACACTAAGTCCTAGCGACTTTGACGTAGCCAAAATTAGCGATACCAATGACACCAAAAACATTCTTATAGCAGATGCGGATCATGATGGCAAACCAGATTTCCTTTATATAAGTAAATCCAAATCAGGTCTTGTGGGAAATCTAGGAGTAATGCTCAATCAAAACTGTTTTACCCCCGTAATATCCCCTTCTGGCACAATCAAACTTTGTGATGCTGAGTCGATCGACTTAATAGCTCCAGGCTCTGGCTATACTTATCTATGGGAAAAAGATAATGTACCCCAACCTTCAACGACGAATACACTATCCACATCAACAGCTGGTGTATATACCGTAACCATTGAAGATGGCTGTTCTACTACCTCTGCTGCAGTTACTGTAGAAGTAGTTGGAGAGTCTTATACCAGCCCATCATTTACATTCACAGATGCCACTCCTTGTTCTGGCGACGACATTACATTAAATGTGAACGCAGGAGCAGGTACAGCATCATATTTATGGTCAGGGCCAAATGGCTTTACCAGTACAGATGAGAACCCAATTCTCACAGGGGTCACTGCACAGCATTCAGGTAATTATACGGTGACGACCACTTCCAATACATTTGGTTGTCAAAAAACTTCAGCCGAAGTAACACTGACAGTCACAACTACCCCTGTAGTATCCGTTATCAATCCACTACCGGATTCATTTTGTAGTGGGTCTACCCTAGACTTGTCTACCAATGAATTTTCTGGATACACTTATGATTGGAAATTAGATGGGGCGAGTTTTACTCCCACTGCCCAAACCGATCCTTCTTTATTAGAAGCCTCGGCTGCAGGAGATTATAGTGTGACCGTTACAGGAAGTGGGTGCTCATACACCAGTGAGGCTCGTACCTTAAGTGAAGTAGCCCCTCCTGTATCTTCTTTTACTGTCTCAGATGCAGATTTAACCTTTTGTGAAAACACAGCAGCAATATTTACAGCCAGTTCAACAGGGGCATTCGACATAGAAAATACTTGGGATTTTGGAGATGGGAGTACTCCAGAAACTAGCAACAGCCTCAGCCACACTTTTAGCAGTAATGGATCGTATGACGTAAGCGTAACTGCCAAATACATCGGCATAGCTAACTGTACTTATACAGCTGCTACACAAGAAATGACTATTGTTGCGCCTCCTAGCGGAGCAGCACTTGACTTGATCCAATCCACCAATAGCGACCCACTGACCTATGACAAATGTCCAGAAAATGAGGTTACTCTTCTACTGGCCGACAGTTATATGAGTTATGATTGGGTAGTGAACGGTACCGACACGGTGAGCACTACAGCTGTAGCCAAAGTTTCAACGGAAGCCGAAGTGTATGTGGAATTGGTCAACGACGACAATTGTGCCTTTAGAAGCAGCTCCATAGACGTAATCAATTACGCAGGTGGAGGAATAGAAATTTCCACCACCAACCCAAACAGCATAGAAGATGACATAGATTTAGGAAAAATCATCAATCTTGAAGACAACCAAACTACTGTTTCGTTGAGCGTGAGCAATACGGCAAATCCAGCATGGGAGCCTGCTGCGTATATAGACGACACCACAGCTGTCGATGTCACTGTATCGCGAACTAGTGGAAAACAACTCATCAAAGTATACGGCACAGACGTACTCGGGTGTAATGTACAAGACTCTGTAACCCTGATTACACCAGGAGTAAGAGCAGATCGCAGTTTCACCCCAAATGGAGACGGCATAGGTGACTGCTGGCAAATCAGCAATGTGGGAAGTACAGACTGTGAAGTAGTTATCTTCGACAGTAAAGGAAGACGCATCAGAGACATCGCATTTAATGGCGATACTACGGACGACTGTGTATGGGATGGCACTAAGTCTGGAGGCTCTCCTCTTCCTGATGGCGTGTATTATTATTTCATAAAATGCTCAGATGGAGATAATGAAGGAAGCGGATCCATTTTTATGGCTAGATAGTCGACGTATTTTTTACCTAGTCTATAAGAGATATCCGTAAATTCATCGAAAAACGACCTTTAATAAGTCATATTATTTATAAAAATAATACACCGTACGTTTTTTATTTTACCTTTAAAGCATAATTAGCCACATTGAGATCGATGTATATTACCAACCAACTGATATTATCAATGGTTACTTTTTCGAACTTAGAGGCATTAAAAAGTAGAACTTTTTCACAATTGTATGAATAGCTATAGAAAGATTATTGTCCTTATCCTGTGTTTATTTCCTGCTACACTCTGGGCTCAAGAGATATGTGACGATGGAATAGACAATGATGGAAACGGGTTTATTGACTGTTATGACAATGCATGTTCTGGAACAGACGCTTGCGACGATTTCTATTTTGGAAATGCCGTACTCTGTCAAGACCCAGCCACACAGAGTCCAGCCTTTGATATTTCACTTCAATGGGCTTCGGATGAGCTAACCGCTTTCAACTCTATGACGCCTGCTATCGGAGATTTGACCCGAAACGGCACACCAGAAGTAGTAGTAACCAACAGAGAACTAAACACACTGACCGTACTAAGAGGTTCGGATGGAGTCACACTCAAAGGACCTCTAAACGTAGGTTTTGATATTGCAAAAACAGTAGCTATTGCCAACCTAGATGACGACGAATGTGGAGAAATTTTTGTCAGAGGATTCAACAACGGAGCATTAAGAGCCTATGATTGTAATTTGAACCTCATATGGAGCAAAACAGTCTCAGGCAATAAAGTAAACCTCATCTCACTTGCCGACTTCAATGGTGACGGTCAAGTCGAGCTGTTGCATGGTAATGAAATCAGAAACGCACATACAGGTGATGTCATCGTTGCAAAAAGTGGAAACTTTAGTAGTGAGGTAATTTACGGGTCATTAGCAGTAGACATCTTACCAGATGCCGCCTGTGCAGACTGTAGTGGCCTTGAAATAGTCGCAGGCAGTAAAATATACTCTGTCAATATTGGCACAAAAACACGTACCCTAGTAAGGGACATGAACGACATTGATGGTGTAGACTTTGCCATCAAATACAGCGGGTGGAACAAAAATGCCGCTGCTGTAGCCGATTACAATCAAGACGGAAATATAGACGTTGTTTTCAGTGGAGGACAAAATGTAAGTGGTAGCCTAAAAGCTGCTGCTTTTTTCTGGGATGTTGCCAATTCTACCGTTACAACCTTTATTATTCCCCAAAACCACAACAATGCTACAGGACGAATCAACATCGCAGACATCGATGGTGACGGCAAGCTCAATTGTACTTTTGTATCCAAACAAAGGCTATACGCACTAGATGAAAACATGACCCCCCTCACCTCTTGGAATGGGGGAAAAGGCTATAAAGACATTACTGAGGGGTCTTCTGGGTTTACTGGATGTACCGTATTTGACTTTAATGATGACAAAGCTGCTGAAGTTATCTATCGAGGCGAAAAATATGTGCATATTATAGATGGAAAGACGGGCGTTTCTTTGAAGCAAATTTTCTGTACTTCAAGAACTTATGAAGAATATCCAATTGTAGCCGATGTAGATGGCGACGGAGCTAGTGAAATTTGTGTATCCTGTTCGTATGACAACAATACACCATTTTCTCCTTACTCTCTTGGTCAATATGCACACATCAGAGTATTCGAAGCTGGCGGTGGAGAAAACTGGCAGCCATCTAGACCTATATGGAACCAACATGGTTATTTCAATGTAAATATCAATGACGACCTTACCATTCCGATTATTCAGCAAGACCCAGGCAAAGTCTTTTCAAGCAACGTCTGTACAACAGGAGAAAACCGTCCACTTAATGCCTTTTTGAATCAAGCCCCATACCTCGATGAATCGGGGTGTCCTTCGTATATCTCTCCAGACATAGAGTTTATCGAAGTAACTAGTGTAGGCTCTGCACAATGCCCTGAAGGAGATTTTCCTGTTAGTCTAAAAATAAGAAACACAGGTGACACAGACATGACTGGCGCACTCCCTATCACCTTCTATAATGGTGCACCTGACTTAGCTTCTTCAGTCAAATTAAACACAGTATATGTAGAACTTATCAACTTTAATGTAGGTACAGACTGGCCAGTCAACGAAACTGTAAAAAGTGATGGGGGAGATTTTGATTTATATATATCTATCAACGACAATGGTTCTCAGAACCCTCCTGTTTCAAATTTTGTAAGACCTATTCCCGAATGCGACGACAGCAATAATATTTCATTTACAAGTGTTACAGCGCAAAATTTTGACTTACAACATGAAATCATCAGTCACAACGTGAAGTGTGATGATGACGCACTAGATAATGGAGACGCCAGAGTCTACTACTACGGTACCATATCCGAAACAATAACTACACTTTGGAGCGAGAATTTTGACAACCTAGCTGAAGGAACTGAGATTGACAATGGGTCTACTGCATGGGAATTCACTACAGCTCCTTCTGGAGCCAACAAACTAGAAGTATCTTTTACAGGCACTAGTAACAAGTTGGTATTTGCTGGTGTAAGTAATTCAGCTACTGCAGTTTGGGAATCAGAAGCTATTGATATTTCAGGTCAAGAATCTGCAAAGATTTCATTGAGTTTAAGCTCAAGTAGTAATCTTGAGAATAGTGGTGATGGAAAAGATTTTATAGAGGTCTATTATGTCATTGATGGTGATCAAGAAGCCATGACCAATGGCATCCATGTTGCAGAAACAGGAACTGTAGTAGCTACTGCCGAAAATATCACCGGTAGCTCTTTAAAAATCAGAATTAAGGCAAAGAACAACACCAACGACGAACTTTACTACGTAGATGATATTTTAATTGAAGGAGTAAAAGATCCCCAAAATGGTGAAATCACTGCAGGTTTCAACTTTTACTGGTTTCAAAACAACAACTTCAACGATACTATATATGTAGGGAATAGATACTCTGCACTTGCTGATGGCAACTACCAAGTAGTAGGAGCATCTCAAAGTAATTCTTGTATCTCTAATGTGGAACACATCACCATAGAGAAACAAGAAAACCCACCGACTATCGGCATAGATGTAATCAGTAACCTCAACAATTGTGAGTCTCCCAACGGGGAACTTCAAGCTTATGCCATTGTAAATGGTGTTAAAGTCACCTCT
Source organism: Reichenbachiella carrageenanivorans (assembly GCF_025639805.1). Lineage (NCBI taxonomy): Bacteria > Pseudomonadati > Bacteroidota > Cytophagia > Cytophagales > Reichenbachiellaceae > Reichenbachiella > Reichenbachiella carrageenanivorans. Next base: position 4,006,666 of record NZ_CP106735.1, read on the forward strand.
GGTTTCTCATTCTTCTGGACGATTGCCAGTGATCCTACCACGCCAGTGTCTATCACTGCTACTGCAGAAAATCTACTTGACCGAACATACCAAGTCACTGTAACTGATGATATTTCAGGCTGTTTTAGTAATGCCACTCAAGAAATTACTACAGATCAAATAAAACCTAATTTAAGGGAAGAAAGTATTGTCCACATCACGGACTGTACTAACTCTGCTAGCGGATCAATCACGGTAAGCTCAGGATCCGATGGTAGTCCTGAAGTAAACGGCTATACCTTCAACTGGTATAATGGAAATGGAGTAAAACTAGTCCCAGACTATACAGCGTCAGGAGCTGCTGGTGCTACTTATGACAATCTAGAGCCTGGCGATTATATGGTTGAAGTACAGGATGAGAGCAGTAAATGTATATCAGACCCTATACTTTTTACTGTTTTGGACAATTCGACATCTCCAGACATAGTAGTGTCTCCTACCAACAGTACCTCATGTACCGAAAACGGAAATGGATTAGCTTCTGCTGAGATTTTTGGTAGAGATATAGATGATTATATCTTCACTTACTACAAAGGGTCTAATGCATTGCCCGCAAATAAAATTACTACTGTAAGCGGCACACAACAAGAAGTTGCTCAATTACTAAGTGCTGGACAATACCTCGTTACTGCCGAAGAGATTGGAGTAGGCTGTGTAGGTAGAGCTAATTTCACCATTGCAGACGACTCTGTAGAACCCATTACACTGCCTGTAGATGCCGCTGATAAAATTGTAATTGCAAATATAGTTTCATGTAATGGTGTACTCGATACTACTTCAGGTATTATCGATGCCAGTGGTATTGATCCCGCAGATGTTGATACCGATGAATTCGAAGCTATTCAAAATGGCAGTTTTGAAGTTCCAAACATCCAAACAGAATTCGGTTCTAGTACATATAAAATCTTTGATCAAGCATTAGCAGATGGTTGGTCATCCACAGATGGCGTACTAGAATATTGGAGAAGTGGATTCAATGGTGTCCCTTCTTTGGAAGGCAATCAATTTGCAGAAATCAACGCCAACAACCCTGGTGCATTCTACTTTGATGTAGTAACCAAACCAGGCGTTCGTATGAACTGGTCATTCGGACACAGAGGCCGAAGCGGAGTAGATGAAATGGCTTTGCAAATTGATGATCCCGCGGCAGTAAACCCTACTGAAATAGGGCGATTCTCTACAGATAAAAACGCATGGGCGGTATACTCTGGAGACTATACAATCCCTGCAGGTCAGACTATCTCAAGATTTTCTTTTAAAGCGATTAGTACAGCAGGTAACAGTTTATCTGTAGGTAACTTCATTGATGACATTGTGTTTGAAGTTGCTGATTACTATTTTCAACTCTTCTCTGGAAACAGTTCTACAGGAACTCCTATTGCAGAAAACACTACTGGTATTTTTGACGGTCTTGACAAAGGCACCTATACCCTGTCTGTTATCAATAACATCACAGGTTGTCCTGCCAAAGACATTGTAGTTAATGTAAAAGTTAATGAGCAGGCCCCCCTTCTAGTTCGTCAATTAAAAGAGTCTGACGATTATTGCGTAGGAGGTAACGGTTCACAGCAAATCAAAGTAACAACAGAAGGTACTGAAGCAAATGATGAGCCCGTCAACGGTTACAAATTTGAAATATACCCTACTGCTGATACGACTACAACACCATATTCGACCCCTGTCGTAGTAGTTGGAGGAGAACCTAGCACTACATACAAATTCACAGACCTAGAAGAAAATCCTAATTATAGAATTTTGGTCATCAATAGGGACAATGGCTGTAGTTCATATACTGATATTTCGATTGTTGACGATTCAGAAATTCCATCCTTCTCTGCTCCTATTACAGTGGACAATACAAGTTGTGACCCTGCCTCTCCTACTGGCAGCATCATTGCCAACGTATTTGGAGAACCAAAAAGCGAGTATACTTGGTCATGGCTAGACGATAGTGGTCTTCCTATTTCACCAGACAAAACAGATGCAGACGGAGCAGCTGATGGCACAGCCAACAACCTTACCAATATAGCAGGAGGTACTTATCAAGTACACGCTACCCATACGCTCACTGGCTGTGTAACTGGTTGGCTTTCCGTTACAATAGATGACGATCCTTCAGGGGAGTTCACAACACTTACACTAACCCAAGAAGCTGAAAACACTAGCTGTACAGTAGGAAATGGTCAACTTAAAGTTCTAATCGATGACGGCAATGGCACTCCGATCGATCCTCCAGCAGACCACACCGTAGAATGGTTTATTGGACCAGATGCTACAGGAACTCAACTCATAGATGGTGTAGATCCTGGTAATAATTCTATGCCTGTAATCGCTGGAGCGAATGAAAACGAAGTATCAGGCCTTAATGCTCCTTCGGGCAATAACACCTATACCGTAAGGGTAACTAATGCAACGGCTTGTGCCAATACGGCTACGATATCAATCACAAATGCACCCGTACAAGCAATCATTGCTGCAAACAATGTTACTGAAGTACAAACATGTGTAGGCAGCGTATCTCACCCTGAGGGAGCTATAGAAATAACTTCTATGACTGAAGCAGGAAACCCGACAGCCGTAGGAGACTATGATTATACGTGGTACTTTGGATCTTCAAATGACCCTACTAAAACGTTAGCAGACGGAGACAACATCGGCACTAAAAAAGGAATGACGGCCGTTGCCATCACAGTGTCCGATGCTACGACTAATCACATAAAAGGCCTTAATGCTGGTTTCTACACAGTAGAAGCTATCAACAAAACTACAGGTTGTACTTCTGATGCTGTGACAATTGAAGTGACGGAGAATTTTGTTTCCTTCAGTGCCACTCTAGATGGAACAGGCACAGATGATAATACCGTTTGTAGTGTTTCGGGCGGCGGTGATTATGATGGTCAAATCACTATGACACCTTCTGCTGGAGTTGCCTCTGATTACACTTGGGAATGGTTCGCTGGACTCAATGACAATGCAGGAAATGAGATAGCTACAATCGTTCCTACAGCTACCGTAGCGCTCAACGTACTAAGTGAAATCCCTGGAGGTGACTACACCGCCAGAATCACTAACAATACTTCACAATGTGCTGTTTTACAATCTTTCAGCATCAATGATAACCAAGACAAACCAGGTAGCACGGCTACCCCTACTACTTCGGCCACCCCTGTCTCTGAATGTGATGGTGGTACTGGATATGCCAATGGGTCAGTAACTGTCGAAACCATTGACGGAAACCCTGTTGCTGGTACTGGTGACTATTCTTATGAATGGTATTGGGGTAATAGCGTAGACCCTGCCAAAATATTGACTACTGATGGTTCGATTACCATATTCGACGCTGCACACAAAAACGACGCTACTAAAACGGCTGCCGCTTTTGTTCTCGAAACCGACAACGTACTCTCTGGGTTGAACCAAGGTTCATATACCGTGGTAGCTACAAGCACGGCTACTGGATGTGTTGCAGATCCTGTCACCATCGAAGTGGTAGAAACGCTCATCCCGATCACTGCTACACTAGATGGCGTTGGGTCTAACGACAACACCGTGTGTGACTTGGCTACTGCCACTAACTACGATGGACAAATCACGGTAATCCCAGGGCCAGATGCCATAGGGGATTACACGTGGGAATGGTTCGCTGGACTTAATGTAAATGCAGCAAATGCCATTGCGACTGCTGTCCCTTCTGCGGATGCTTCTGTCGATGGTGTATTGAGTCTAATACCGGGAGGAGACTATACACTCAGACTCACCAACAATACGACCAATTGTGAAAACACCTTCTCATTCAATATCAATGACGACCAAGACAAACCAGGTAGCACGGCTACCCCTACTACTTCGGCCACCCCTGTCTCTGAATGTGATGGTGGTACTGGATATGCCAATGGGTCAGTGACTGTCGAAACCATTGACGGAAATCCTGTTGCTGGTACTGGTGACTATTCTTATGAATGGTATTGGGGTAATAGCGTAGATCCTGCCAAAATATTGACTACCGATGGTTCGATTACCATATTCGACGCTGCACACAAAAACGACGCTACTAAAACGGCTGCCGCTTTTGTTCTCGAAACCGACAACGTACTCTCTGGGTTGAACCAAGGTTCATATACCGTGGTCGCTACGAGCACGGCTACTGGATGTGTCGCGGATCCTGTCACCATCGAAGTGGTAGAAACGCTCATCCCGATCACTGCTACACTAGATGGAGCTGGGTCTAACGACAACACCGTGTGTGACTTGGCTACTGCCACCAACTACGATGGACAAATCACGGTAACACCAGGGCCAGATGCCGTAGGGGATTACACATGGGAATGGTTCGCAGGACTTAATGTAAATGCGGCCAATGCCATTGCGACTGCTGTCCCTTCTGCGGATGCTTCTGTCGATGGTGTATTGAGTCTAATACCGGGAGGAGACTATACTCTCAGACTCACCAACAATACAACCAATTGTGAAAACACATTCTCATTCAATATCAATGACGATCAAGACAAACCAGGTAGCACGACTACCCCTACTACTTCGGCTACCCCTGTCTCTGAATGTGATGGTGGTACTGGATATGCCAATGGGTCGGTAACACTCGAAACCATTGACGGAAACCCTGTTGCGGGTACTGGTGACTATTCTTATGAATGGTATTGGGGTAATAGCGTAGATCCTGCCAAAATATTGACTACCGATGGTTCGATTACCATATTCGACGCTGCACACAAAAACGACGCTACTAAAACGGCTGCCGCTTTTGTTCTCGAAACCGACAACGTACTCTCTGGGTTGAACCAAGGTTCATATACCGTGGTCGCTACGAGCACGGCTACTGGATGTGTCGCGGATCCTGTCACCATCGAAGTGGTAGAAACGCTCATCCCGATCACTGCTACACTAGATGGAGCTGGGTCTAACGACAACACCGTGTGTGACTTGGCTACTGCCACCAACTACGATGGACAAATCACGGTAACACCAGGGCCAGATGCCGTAGGGGATTACACATGGGAATGGTTCGCAGGACTTAATGTAAATGCGGCCAATGCCATTGCGACTGCTGTCCCTTCTGCGGATGCTTCTATCGATGGTGTATTGAGTCTAATACCGGGAGGAGACTATACTCTCAGACTCACCAACAATACAACCAATTGTGAAAACACATTCTCATTCAATATCAATGACGATCAAGACAAACCAGGTAGCACGACTACCCCTACTACTTCGGCTACCCCTGTCTCTGAATGTGATGGTGGTACTGGATATGCCAATGGGTCGGTAACACTCGAAACCATTGACGGAAACCCTGTTGCGGGTACTGGTGACTATTCTTATGAATGGTATTGGGGTAATAGCGTAGATCCTGCCAAAATATTGACTACCGATGGTTCGATTACCATATTCGACGCTGCACACAAAAACGACGCTACTAAAACGGCTGCCGCTTTTGTTCTCGAAACCGACAACGTACTCTCTGGGTTGAACCAAGGTTCATATACCGTGGTCGCTACGAGCACGGCTACTGGATGTGTCGCGGATCCTGTCACCATCGAAGTGGTAGAAACGCTCATCCCGATCACTGCTACACTAGATGGAGCTGGGTCTAACGACAACACCGTGTGTGACTTGGCTACTGCCACCAACTACGATGGACAAATCACGGTAACACCAGGGCCAGATGCCGTAGGGGATTACACATGGGAATGGTTCGCAGGACTTAATGTAAATGCGGCCAATGCCATTGCGACTGCTGTCCCTTCTGCGGATGCTTCTGTCGATGGTGTATTGAGTCTAATACCGGGAGGAGACTATACTCTCAGACTCACCAACAATACAACCAATTGTGAAAACACATTCTCATTCAATATCAATGACGATCAAGACAAACCAGGTAGCACGACTACCCCTACTACTTCGGCTACCCCTGTCTCTGAATGTGATGGTGGTACTGGATATGCCAATGGGTCGGTAACACTCGAAACCATTGACGGAAACCCTGTTGCGGGTACTGGTGACTATTCTTATGAATGGTATTGGGGTAATAGCGTAGATCCTGCCAAAATATTGACTACCGATGGTTCGATTACCATATTCGACGCTGCACACAAAAACGACGCTACTAAAACGGCTGCCGCTTTTGTTCTCGAAACCGACAACGTACTCTCTGGGTTGAACCAAGGTTCATATACCGTGGTCGCTACGAGCACGGCTACTGGATGTGTCGCGGATCCTGTCACCATCGAAGTGGTAGAAACGCTCATCCCGATCACTGCTACACTAGATGGAGCTGGGTCTAACGACAACACCGTGTGTGACTTGGCTACTGCCACCAACTACGATGGACAAATCACGGTAACACCAGGGCCAGATGCCGTAGGGGATTACACATGGGAATGGTTCGCAGGACTTAATGTAAATGCGGCCAATGCCATTGCGACTGCTGTCCCTTCTGCGGATGCTTCTGTCGATGGTGTATTGAGTCTAATACCGGGAGGAGACTATACTCTCAGACTCACCAACAATACAACCAATTGTGAAAACACATTCTCATTCAATATCAATGACGATCAAGACAAACCAGGTAGCACGACTACCCCTACTACTTCGGCTACCCCTGTCTCTGAATGTGATGGTGGTACTGGATATGCCAATGGGTCGGTAACACTCGAAACCATTGACGGAAACCCTGTTGCGGGTACTGGTGACTATTCTTATGAATGGTATTGGGGTAATAGCGTAGATCCTGCCAAAATATTGACTACCGATGGTTCGATTACCATATTCGACGCTGCACACAAAAACGACGCTACTAAAACGGCTGCCGCTTTTGTTCTCGAAACCGACAACGTACTCTCTGGGTTGAACCAAGGTTCATATACCGTGGTCGCTACGAGCACGGCTACTGGATGTGTCGCGGATCCTGTCACCATCGAAGTGGTAGAAACGCTCATCCCGATCACTGCTACACTAGATGGAGCTGGGTCTAACGACAACACCGTGTGTGACTTGGCTACTGCCACCAACTACGATGGACAAATCACGGTAACACCAGGGCCAGATGCCGTAGGGGATTACACATGGGAATGGTTCGCAGGACTTAATGTAAATGCGGCCAATGCCATTGCGACTGCTGTCCCTTCTGCGGATGCTTCTGTCGATGGTGTATTGAGTCTAATACCGGGAGGAGACTATACTCTCAGACTCACCAACAATACAACCAATTGTGAAAACACATTCTCATTCAATATCAATGACAACGAGACTAAGCCAGTAATTACGAATGCTGTATTGGCTGATGTAGCTGAAAACAACAATACAGCTTGTATAGGTGCTGCCACCTACCCTAATGGGTCTATTCAATTGAATAACCTTACAGGAACAGGCACATATACTTTCGAATGGTACTATGGCACAAGTATAGACGCTGCTAAGTTGATTGCTGACGGTACAAACATTCTTGATCAAAAGGGAACTGGTACTGGATCTGGTGTTGTAGCAGATGCTACTACGAACCACATTCTAAACTTAGATGCAGGTGATTACACTGTAAGGTCAATTGATCAAGGTACAGGTTGTGTATCTGACCCAATTACCATTACTATTGGAGACGACATCCCTGCTATCGTTATAGATGCAGTTGTAGATCGAGATGACTACAGTTGTGATATTGCAACCCCAACAGGAAAAATAACTGCTGATGTGAATGGAGGAAACACTGGCTACCTGATTGACTGGTATTTAGGTACTAATATTTTGGGTGCATCGCTACAGCAAACTGACGAAGCTACTAACACGCTTGATAATCTTTCATCAGGAACCTACACTGTGAAAGTGACTAATAAGACTACATTCTGTTATGAAACGGCACAAGTAACCATTATTAGAACGCTTCCTATAATCACAGTTACTGGATCAGACATCGATCAAACCACATGTGCTCCTAATGGTTCGGCCACAGCTACACCACAAGCGATCACCTACACCAATGGAACACCAAGATATGACGGAGGAACTGGTATACCTACCACCTATACCTACGAATGGTATGAAGGGCAAGATGATTCTACCACTCCTCTTGCAGAGGTTTCTGCCACACTCGGCTCTCAAGTCGCAGGTTTTTATACAGTAGTCGCTACCAATACGGCTGCAGGATGTGAAAGCTCGGTTCTAACGATTGAGATTGGAGATGGCGTATCAGCCAACGCTCCAGTTGCGGATATTAGAGCCCTTGGAACCCAACCTATATCTGGAATTACAGGAAATATCCCAGGCTCATGTAATGCTAATGATGGCATCATCATCGCTAATATTACAGCCAACGCCAATGGCAATGAATTGGCTCTTTCTTGGTATGGTGGATCTGACGATTATACAGATGGGTCAGGAACAGAATTGACTACCAATAGCACAAATGTGAATGGCACTGGTACAAGCGCCTATGCAGCCTTAGGCGCTACAGGTGCTGGCAATGGCTACCCATCAGGGTTGTATTCGTTGTTAATGGAAGACTTAGTTACGGGCTGTATTTATCAGCAAGTATTTGATCTGCCTTTCAATGGCCAGCAAGCCACTACTACCCTATCCGTAGAGCATGTAGAGCAGTGTCCAGATGATGGAGTAGCCAAAGTAGGTATGGGAGACAACATCACAATCACCTATAATACCTTGGCTGGAACTTTCTCTGATGGAGAAGAGGTCACTGCACCAAGTGGAGCAACAGGTATTGTAGGCTTTGATAATGGAGCTCATACCATGCAAATATCTTCAACTACCAACCCAAGTGCATTTTCTATTGGAGATGTCATTACTGGTAGTTTTTCTACGGCAAGTGCTACTATTGATGGAATAAGTGGCATAGGGAACGAAGCAAGCAGCGTAGACGATATTACGAATTATGACATCTATTTATTTGTAGGAGATGGCGTTCCTGCAGGATATACACCAGTTCATCAAGTCATTCCAGGGAATACAGTGCTAGTTGGGGAAGAAGTAGAATTCACAGGACTTCCAGCTGGAACATATACTGCAGTAGCTAGGGAAAGAACAGGTGTACTAGGAGGCGGAGAATGTTACTCAGCAGCATCTACTGACGAAATCCTGCAAAATGCTTATGCTCCTTTAATTGATTCTTATTCCATTACTGAAAATACTATTTGCGATCCTGTGACTTATACTGGTAATGGATCTATTACGGTAACGGCAAGAAAAAATGCGGCAGATACTACCCAAACCAAAACAGACCATTTTACATTTACTTGGTATAAAGTAGGAGCTGAAAACCCAGGAGATGAACTACAAGCTGCTGATGAAAATGTTACAACTTCCACCCTACTTAACCAAGCCCCAGGTGATTACATCGTATACATTGATCGCTTAGGACTAGTAGGACCTGCTCCAAACGGTTGTCAGCTGATTGCCACATACACCATTCAAGACAACCCTGAACTCCATGAAATCACTGGCGTAGATGTGGCAACCATTGTAGACTGTGATGGCACTTCTGACGCTACGATCACTGATGCATTGATCACTGACGCGGCAGCCAACTATACCTATACTTGGTATAAAGGCACCTATCCAGGCGGCATCATCGCATTGGAAAACGGACCTACATTGGCTGGGCAAACTGAGGGCACCTACTTTGTAGAAGCCACTGAAAATGTAACCAAAGGGTGTACTACTTCAGTATTCGAATTTGAAATTGAAAAAGATGTTACCCCTCCTGCACTTACACTTACTGTAACTACCGAAGATTCTTATTGTTTAAGTGGTGATCAAGGAAATGGAGTGGTGACATGGAGCATCGGAGCCCCAACTGATAACTACACTTACCAATGGTACAAAGGAGCATCCGCTACCCCTGGTCAGGAACTTACAGATGTGACTATTACAGGTAAATCTGGTACTGATGTCAACATCACTGGAGATGTATTATCCAATGTTAATGCAGGTACTTATACCATTGAAGTTACTGATGTCACTAGTCCTCCAAATAATGCTTGTTCTTCAATAGCAACTATTGTGGTGCCAGATGCTACGCCTACGATTTCAATCAACGATCCAGCAGCCGACTACACGCTGACTCACAAGCTAAACTGTAGCAATACAGGTAGCTTTGAAATACTTCAAGTAAAAGAAGACGGTATCGTTACTGGCAATTTGAGTGACTATAACTTCACCTACACCAAACAAGATGATACGGCTGCTGGAGGTTCCCTTTCAGGAACAAACAACAATATCATCTCTGACTTATCAGAAGGAGACTACAAAGTAGTTATATCTAGTATTGCTTCTACTTGTACAAGTTCTGAATTCTTCTTCACTATTGAAGATCAATCGGTAGATCCTACCATCGACTTCACTGTCAATGCTGTGGATACCTTCTGTGGTGATCCAATCACTGACGGAGGTAATGGGTCTATCACTGCTACCGTACAAGGTGGTGCCCCTAGCTCAGACTATACCTTCGAATGGTTCTATGGGTCTGGAACAACTACCACTCTCGCTGCTTCGGGAATTGTAAGCCAAACGGCTACTGCGGGTACTGCTAGTGGTTTACCTCAAGGCACTTACACTTTAAGGGTAACAGACAACAACCCAAACAACGCAACATGTCAGACTATTTCTGAATTTGTATTAACCGAAGATCAGCCAGTTATTTCTATCAATGACCCTGCTGCGGACTATACGCTTACTCACAAACTAAACTGTAGTAATACAGGTAGCTTTGAAGTCCTTCAAGTAAAAGAAGACGGAGTTGTATCATTTGGCTTGGCTAGTTACACCTATACATTCGCTAGACAAAGTGGAGACCCACTAGGTGTAACACCTTCAGGTCTGAATGGACAAACAATAGCTGGGCTTGATGCTGACGACTATCAAGTGACGATAACAAACAAAAATTCTGATTGTGCTAGCTCTATTTTCTACTTCACTATCGAAGACCAGTCTGTAGACCCTACCATCGACTTCACTGTCAATGCAGTAGATACCTTCTGTGGTGATCCTGTTACCGAAGGCGGTAATGGCTCAATCACTGCGACTGTTCAAGGGGGCACTCCTATCGGAGACTATACCTACGAATGGTTCTACGGTGCGCAGACTACTACCCCATTGGACAATACCCAGATCGCTTCTTATGTCGCTGGTGCTACCGACAACATTGCTACAGGATTGCCTCAGGGTACTTATACCCTCAGAGTCACGGACAACACTGATCCGAACAATACTTGTCAGACTACTTCTGAATTTGTGTTGACTGAAGATCAGCCAGTCATTACCATCAACGATCCTGCGGCTGACTACACCTTAACACACAAGCTAAACTGTACGAACACGGGTAGCTTTGAAATTAGTCAAGTAAAAGAAGATGGTATCGTTACTGGTGCATTGGGTGACTATAACTTCACCTACACCAAACAAGATGGTACTGCTGCTGGCGGAACGCTTTCTGGTACCAACAACAGCATAATTTCTGGATTGGAAGAAGGTGACTATAAAGTAGTCATCGAAAACGATGCTTCTACTTGTAGCAGCTCTGAGTTCTACTTCACTATCGAAGACCAGTCTGTAGACCCTACCATCGACTTCACTGTCAATGCTGTAGATACCTTCTGTGGTGATCCTGTTACCGAAGGCGGTAATGGCTCAATCACTGCGACTGTTCAAGGGGGCGCTCCTATCGGAAACTATACCTACGAATGGTTCTACGGTGCGCAGACTACTACCCCATTGGACAATACCCAGATCGCTTCTTATGTCGCTGGTGCTACCAACAATATTGCTACAGGATTGCCTCAGGGTACTTATACCCTCAGAGTCACGGACAACACTGATCCGAACAATACTTGTCAGACTACTTCTGAATTTGTGTTGACTGAAGATCAGCCGGTCATTACCATCAACGATCCTGCGGCTGACTACACCTTAACACACAAGCTAAACTGTACGAACACGGGTAGCTTTGAAATTAGTCAAGTAAAAGAAGATGGTATCGTTACTGGTGCATTGGGTGACTATAACTTCACCTACACCAAACAAGATGGTACTGCTGCTGGCGGAACGCTTTCTGGTACCAACAACAGCATAATTTCTGGATTGGAAGAAGGTGACTATAAAGTAGTCATCGAAAACGATGCTTCTACTTGTAGCAGCTCTGAGTTCTACTTCACTATCGAAGACCAGTCTGTAGACCCTACCATCGACTTCACTGTCAATGCTGTAGATACCTTCTGTGGTGATCCTGTTACCGAAGGCGGTAATGGCTCAATCACTGCGACTGTTCAAGGGGGCGCTCCTATCGGAAACTATACCTACGAATGGTTCTACGGTGCGCAGACTACTACCCCATTGGACAATACCCAGATCGCTTCTTATGTCGCTGGTGCTACCAACAATATTGCTACAGGATTGCCTCAGGGTACTTATACCCTCAGAGTCACGGACAACACTGATCCGAACAATACTTGTCAGACTACTTCTGAATTTGTGTTGACTGAAGATCAGCCGGTCATTACCATCAACGATCCTGCGGCTGACTACACCTTAACACACAAGCTAAACTGTACGAACACGGGTAGCTTTGAAATTAGTCAAGTAAAAGAAGATGGTATCGTTACTGGTGCATTGGGTGACTATAACTTCACCTACACCAAACAAGATGGTACTGCTGCTGGCGGAACGCTTTCTGGTACCAACAACAGCATAATTTCTGGATTGGAAGAAGGTGACTATAAAGTAGTCATCGAAAACGATGCTTCTACTTGTAGCAGCTCTGAGTTCTACTTCACTATCGAAGACCAGTCTGTAGACCCTACCATCGACTTCACTGTCAATGCTGTAGATACCTTCTGTGGTGATCCTGTTACCGAAGGCGGTAATGGCTCAATCACTGCGACTGTTCAAGGGGGCACTCCTATCGGAGACTATACCTACGAATGGTTCTACGGTGCGCAGACTACTACCCCATTGGACAATACCCAGATCGCTTCTTATGTCGCTGGTGCTACCGACAACATTGCTACAGGATTGCCTCAGGGTACTTATACCCTCAGAGTCACGGACAACACTGATCCGAACAATACTTGTCAGACTACTTCTGAATTTGTGTTGACTGAAGATCAGCCAGTCATTACCATCAACGATCCTGCGGCTGACTACACCTTAACACACAAGCTAAACTGTACGAACACGGGTAGCTTTGAAATTAGTCAAGTAAAAGAAGATGGTATCGTTACTGGTGCATTGGGTGACTATAACTTCACCTACACCAAACAAGATGGTACTGCTGCTGGCGGAACGCTTTCTGGTACCAACAACAGCATAATTTCTGGATTGGAAGAAGGTGACTATAAAGTAGTCATCGAAAACGATGCTTCTACTTGTAGCAGCTCTGAGTTCTACTTCACTATCGAAGACCAGTCTGTAGACCCTACCATCGACTTCACTGTCAATGCTGTAGATACCTTCTGTGGTGATCCTGTTACCGAAGGCGGTAATGGCTCAATCACTGCGACTGTTCAAGGGGGCGCTCCTATCGGAGACTATACCTACGAATGGTTCTACGGTGCGCAGACTACTACCCCATTGGACAATACCCAGATCGCTTCTTATGTCGCTGGTGCTACCGACAACATTGCTACAGGATTGCCTCAGGGTACTTATACCCTCAGAGTCACGGACAACACTGATCCGAACAATACTTGTCAGACTACTTCTGAATTTGTGTTGACTGAAGATCAGCCGGTCGTATCTATCTCAGCTTCTGAGTACACACTTACAGATAAAACCAACTGTTCAAATGACGGTTCTTTCGAAATTACAGATGTATTAGAAGATGGTATTGCTCAAGGACTTGCTGATTACACCTTCACTTACGAAGTAGCAGGAGGAGGAGCACTGCCTGTAGCATCTACTCCATCCATGACTGGTTTAGCTACAGATGATAATAGAATTGATGATCTACCAGCTGGCGACTACCAAGTAACGATTAGTAGTGATATTTCTACTTGTTCAAGTTCTACCTTCTTGTTCACCATCGAAGACACTACTGTTGATCCTGTTGCTATTTTAACATCTAAGACACCAGATACTAATTGTACGACCCCTACTCCTGAAGATGGCAACGGTACTTTAACTGTCGCTCTACAAGGAGGTGCCGCTGTTGCTGACTATGATTACACTTGGTACAGAGGATCTATTGACCCTGCAAACAATATTACTTTGGGTAATAAAGTTGGCTCTGCGGTCATAGGAGGTGTAGGAGAATCTCTGACAGGATTGGCTCCAGGCCAATACGTTTTGGTCATTGAAGACTCGAATGGAGATGATGCCAATGATGGCTGTTCAAGTACAGCTACATTTACAATCACCAATACACCAACAACCATCACTATAGACGATGCTAATGTTGACACAGGAATTGTACATGTGACCGATTGTAATAACAACAATGGTTCTATTACACTTACTGACGCTGACGTCAATCCAGGTGTATTGGCAGACTATGACTTCACTTGGTATACTGATGGTCCTTTGACTGACATGGGATTAGCGGCTAACACCACTGCAATCACAAGTCAATCCCCTGGCCAATACTATGTGAAAGCAACACACAAGGCTACTGGTTGTAATTCAGGTCAGATTGGATTTGTAATAGAAAATCAAGCAGAACCTGCTACGATAGTCATTACCGAAAACACACCTGACACCAGTTGTGACCCTGATGCCAACGAAGGCAACGGTGCTCTCGATTGGACTATCGGAGATACTGATGGAGGCGTTGCCCCTGCAGGAGATTACACTTACCAATGGTATGTTGGCGGATCTGTAGCTACTGGAACCATACTAACAGATGGTGCTACAATTACAGGAGCAACAGGTACAGTAAGCGGACCATACACAGGTACAATTTCAGGGTTAGATGCTGGAGTATATACTTTACTGATTACCGATACTTCTACTCCAAATAGTACTTGTACTGTTGAGTCTACATTCAAATTGTCAGAATCTATCACTACATACGAAATCACGGCATCCTCTTTGACTAACAATACCCATTGTGAAGATAATTTGACTTTCTTCTCCAACGGAGAATTCGAAATCACAACGATCACTGGTGGAGCACTGGCCGACTTTACTTACACGTTTGTGAATAAAGATGACGCAGGCTATGTATTCAACAATGTCGCCGATGGGCATGTAGATCAATTAGATCCGGGGTCTTACGAAGTCACTGTTGAGCATACTTCAAATCAATGTATACTAGATGTATTTGACTTTGAAATAGAGGATGAATCAGTAACTCCAAGTTTAACATTCACACTAGATCAAGCAGATCAGTACTGTGTAGGAGGAAATGGAGAGTTAACTGCAGCCACGGATGCCACTACCCCTACTTATACTTGGGATCATGGCCCTGCTACAGCGCAAGTCACTGGCTTAGACAATGATTTTAATGCAGATGGAGAATACACCGTTACTGTACAAGATGGCATCACTGGATGTACAGTGACTGGTTCATTTATCATACCGCTCAAATCTGAGTTGATCGATATCGATATGACTGCTGTCAATATCACAGACGCTTCATGTAGTACCTCTACCGACGGTAGTGTTGAAATCACGACGATGTCACCAGACACTAACGCTGATTATGACTTTGCTTGGTATAAGGATACCTATCCTTCCCTCGCGATTGCAGGACAGTTTACTGCTACTTTGTCTAATCAAACGCCTGGTACCTACTACGCCGAAGCGACCAGTACCATATCTGGCTGTACTTCAGGAGTATTCGAATTTGAAATTGGCGACCTTGGCTTGAACCCAATAATCACCCAAGTATATAGTCAGAAACAATTCAACTGTGACCTAGGTAATCCTAACGGGGTGCTAAAAGTCATGGCCGATTCTACCGCTGGAGCCAATCAAGCAGATTATACATTCGCTTGGTCTTCTCCACTAGGTACGCCTGCACCAGCCGCTGGTCAGATCTACTCAGGCTTGGGAGAAGGTAATTACAACATCGAAGTAACTAACATCGCTACGGGATGTGTGTCTACAGAGTCATTGCCAATGGTGAATGACATTAACTTCCCTCTGGTACTTGGACTCTCAGCCGATGGTAACGACAACTGTATCGATGAAAATGGTCAGTTGGTCATCAACGTATTGAACTCTAAAAACCCAACAGCGGTATTTAACTACTACCTCTACTCTGGCGAACTTGCCAACCCTGGGTTTGTAGCAGCCAATCAGTTGGGCAGCTCTTATGTAGACGACTTGGTACATGGTAAATACACCGTAATGGTAGAAGATATCGACGGGGGTTGTGAGTCAGAACCCAACTATGTAGAGATCGAAGATTTCAGAAACACTGGAGATATGGCCATGAACATTGTTCAAAATCACGCTTTAACCAAATGTGATTTGACTCGTGCGGATGGAGAAGCGACTATCACACCTCTACCGAAAACGCCAAGCACCTATACCATCTACTGGCACGATGGCTCTAGTCTATCTGATCCTATCTTGGACTCAGCACTCAACTTAAATCAGTTGGTAGACAAGACTTACGCAATCGAAATGACAGACAGATATACAGGGTGTATGATATCAGATAATATCACAATAAGCAACGAAGCCTTAGATATACCGACACCTCTCATTACTGTACTACAAGACAGAATGAATTGTATCACTCCTGATGGAGCTATATCTGCAGAGGTAGACAGTACTGTAGTAGGCTATGCATTCGAATGGCAAGATGCCTCCGATGCGGTGATTAGCTCTACATTCTCTGCTAGTGGATTAGACATCGGAGAATACAGTGTTAAAGCGACGAGTCTAAGTACTGGTTGTGTATCTGACGAAGCTACAGTTCAGGTAACCGATGCTAGAGTAGATCCTTCGTTCACAGTTATCACTACTGAGTCTAGATGCTCTGAGGTATCAGAGTTCGGAGATGGATATGCTGGAAATGGAGAAGCTGTATTGGCATTTGACCATAACACAAGCATTGAAAACCAATACTGGGCAGTTGACAACGGCATAGAAATAGATCCTGCTGATGCCAGCACAATTATCAGCACCAACGAGCAAATGAGTGGATTGAGTCCTGGAGAATACAGAGTATTGGTGACTGATGTAAATGATTGTTCATACGAAGCCTCTTTCGTCATAGCCACTGACATCGAAATATTTAACGGTGTCTCTGACAACGGAGATGGTTTAAATGATTACTTTAGAATCTCTTGTGCGGATAGATTCCCATCCAACCATGTTAAAATTTATACTCGATCAGGAACATTGGTATATGAAACTGATGGATATGAAGATGATGTAACTGGGAACGTATTTACAGGAAAAAGAAATACTGGACTAGGTGGTGGTAGCGATGGCTTGCCATCTGGAACTTATTTCTATATTTTTGACAAAGGAGAAGGACAAGAAGGAGATGTTTACCAAGGATATTTGGAATTGGTCAGATAACGATAGATGAAACTGATAAAAGGATTATATATAGTAGTATTGGTATGTATGTGTCAGCTGGCGATAGCTCAGCAGCGACCCGTATTTTCAACTTACCCGTACAATGGGCTCGCACTTAATCCTGCCTACGCAGGGAGCTTAAACATGTTTTCGGCCATACTGACAAACAGAAATCAATGGGTCAATATCGACGGCGCACCTGTATTTCAGTCACTCACGGCACACACTACATTGAAAGAAAAAAATGTAGGTGTTGGCTTGAATGTAGTACGAGACGCAGTGGGGGTACATGAGCAGTATAGTGTATATGGTAGTTTTGCCTATAAGATCAGAATGCGAAAAGGTATCCTATCCATGGGACTACAAGGAGGGTTCGATCAGCGGGCTTCCAATCTGGATGACATCAATTGGCTTGACCAATCCGATCCCCTTTCTGTTTATACCAAAACTTTCAATCCTAATTTTGGTATGGGGATTTATTTTGCCAACAGAGATTATTTTATTGGAGCTTCAATCCCCTATTTTCTTACTCCAGATGTGATCGATGGTGGTGGAGATGGTGCCATTCCCTCTGACGGAAAGGCTTCCCGATATTATTATATCACAGCAGGATTTGTAAAGGATCTTAATCGTAATTTGAAAATTAATCCTTCTATCTTGGTTCGATTACAAGATAATTCTCCAGCTGCATTTGACCTCAATTTAAATTTCATTATCAATGAGATTGTCTATGCAGGAGTTTCTTACCGCTATCAAGATTCTTTTTCTATCATGACGCAATTGGTACTCAATGAAAATTTTAGACTTGGCTATGCCTACGACATCCCTACAGGAAGTCTGGGAGAATACACTGCTGGATCTCATGAGATATTCATCAATTATAGAATACCATTGAAGTTTGGTAAAAAAGACGGCCTTTGCCCAGTCTATTTCTAAAAAATATTTAAAGGAGTTTCGGCTCCTTTTTTTATACCGTCTTCCTTTGGTTTAAGTCAGATTTTGTATGCTGCTAACTGCTTCATCAAACTCCCCAAATAACTTTGGAAAGGAGGAATACTAACTACGCACTTCCCTGAATTTCTGTACCGCTCATCAATTTCTTCATTCCCCTCATTGGTATTTTCATTAAATTGTATGACTCATACAGCAAATCATTAATACCGTGAATCGAAGAAAATTTATAGAAAATAGTGCCCTAGCAGGATCTGCATTGGCTTTAGTAGGCACTACTGCCTGCGCAAGTGAAGCACCAACTACCGCAAGCAAACTAAACCTCAAACCCATGACCGACGGGGTGGAGTTTATCAACACACAAGATCGAATCCAGCGAGTAGAAAAAGCATCCCGTCTCATGCAAAAAAATGGTTTTGATGCCATTTTTATAGAATCTGGCACATCACTCGACTACTTTTCTGGTATACAGTGGTGGGCTAGCGAGCGAATGACTGGCCTACTCTTATTCTCAGACGGTACCATTCAGTATGTATGTCCAGCGTTTGAACAAGAGCGATTGCATGAGAAGATCACCATCAAAGGAGAAATTTACATCTGGCAGGAGCATGAAAGCCCTTTCGCGCTAGTAGCCAAGCTCATCAAAGACAAAGGTCACGCTCTCGGCACATTAGGCATCGAAGAAAACGTCAGGTTTTTCCAATCCGACGGCATAGCCGCACACCTACCGCAAGCCACTATCATCAACGCCAAACCCATTACCGCTGGGTGTCGAGCCATCAAAACCCGAAAAGAACTGGCACTGATGAAAAAAGCCAACGAAATAACGCTAGAAGGCTACCGAATTGGGTTTTCAAAACTAAAAGAAGGCATGTCGCAATATGACCTAAGTGCCACCGTAGCCGAAGCATGTTCTGCACTCGGAGCTACAGATGCAGGCTGGGCAGGGTCTATGTTTGGTGCATTCACGGCTTTCCCACATGGTAGCAAAACTGCCCAACAGCTCAAGGAAGGTGATTTGGTCTTGATAGATGGAGGGTGCAAGCTAGACGGGTATCAAGCAGACATTACCAGAACGACTATTTTTGGGAAACCCTCCCAGCGCCAACAAGACATATGGAATATAGTGAAAGAAGCACAGACCGCAGTATATGAACAAGCCAAAGCCGGGGTGCCCTGTGAACTGCTCGATGCAACAGCTAGAGCGATAGTAAACAAATATGGTTTTGGTGGTGGTTATGAAAACTTCTTCCATCGTGTAGGACATGGTATCGGTATGGATTTTCACGAGTGGGAGTACCTTGTAAAAGGGAATCAAACGATCATGCAACCTGGCATGTGTTTTTCAAACGAACCTGGAATTTATATCTATGGTGAATTAGGTGTCCGGTTGGAAGATTGTTTTTACATCACCGAAGATGGTTATGAAGCCTTCACTCCACAAAGCCCATCCATAGAAAATCCGATATAGCCCATAGTTGAAAAATAATACATTTAGCATCAGCGCGTATTTCGAACATAACAGTTTTTTGTTCAAATACTCTCTCATTCCTTTCGGATTCAGGCAAATAATTGCTTAATTGGTTATACAAAACACATCAACTCATGCTATGAAAACGACCTCTTTCGCCCTTATCCTACTGGGCTTAGTCTCATGTACCAAAACCGCTGAATACAACCCCGAACGAAATTTCTCCAATAATCAAAAGTCGATTTTAACCTCATTTATCTTAGCCCAAGACAGTAGCGTTATCGAACTACCAGCAGGGCATTTTCAGTTTGACAAAAGTTTGATTTTGGAAGGAAAGTCAAACGTAACCATCAAAGGACAAGGTAAAGACAAAACGATACTCTCATTCAAAAACCAAACACAAGGAGCAGAAGGGATACGAGTGGCCAATTGCAAAAACATAACACTGCGGGGCTTTGGTATCGAAGATGCTGCTGGCGACAACATCAAAGTAACAGATACTGACCATATCCTCTTCGAAGAACTAATGGTGGGTTGGACTGGCAAAGTAGACTCTACCAATGGTGCCTACGGCCTCTACCCCGTGATATGCTCCAATGTAACAGTAAGAAACTGTATCGTAATGGGAGCTAGTGATGCTGGCATCTATGTAGGACAATCCGACACCGTACTGATCGAAGGCAATACCACCTACTGGAATGTGGCAGGTATAGAAAGTGAAAACTCAAAAGAGGTCATTGTACGAAACAATATCTCGTATGACAATACAGGTGGCATACTCGTATTTGACCTACCAGGCTTAACACAATATGGCAACAATATAGAAGTATATGGCAACAATGTCTATGAAAACAACAGAGAGAACTTTGCCCCTCTAGGCAATATGGTCAGCGTCACTCCCCCAGGTACTGGCATCCTAATTCTTGCAACTAAAGGGGTGAAAATTCATAACAATACCATTCGCAACAATAAAACCATAGCCGTAGGCATGGTCAGCTATGCCTTGCTAGAAGCCATGGGTGGCGATCAAAATACAGGCGGTGGTGGTAGTCGCGAAGAACTCGAAAAGCAAAATCAGCTAGATGTAAACTACGACCCTTATGTAGGCAATATCCATGTATATGACAACACCTACGAAAACACCTACCTCTTACCCAATTTGAACAATGACTTTGGCAAATTGTTTCTGTTAAAATTTGGCGCAAGCCTCCCTCAAGTCGCTTGGGACGGACTACAAAGTCCTAATTACTACTTAGCGGATGGTAGTATCAATCCTTCCTATGTCATTTGTGTGAATGAGGCCGAAGAAGTAAAAACCGTAAACCTTGATGCTTCGAATGAGTTTGCTGGACTGGAGGAAAACCCCGCCATTTTCAATTGCAATTGATATGAGAAGTGTACTATTCGCTTTGTCGTTCTTCTTTTTTGCTTGTCAGCAAAAACAAACTAAACAAACCATAATCCCAGTCCCTCTAGGCACAGATCAAAGCATTACAGAGCAAATACAATATGCCTCCGTGGGCAAAACCAGACTATCTGACTATGGTTTTTTTGAGGGGCGATTGGCAGACCTGAAACCAAGTGAGCAGGTCATGCCATATGAACTCAATACACCTCTATTTTCTGATTATGCCTTAAAGAAACGGTTCATTTATTTACCGAAAGGGGAAAAAATAGGCTATCAAGAAAAAAATGTACTCGATTTTCCTGTGGGCACAGTTTTGATCAAAAACTTCTACTACAGTGCTCGTCAACTAGGTAACATTGCTGACAAAATATTAGAAACCAGATTGCTCATTCACGAAAGAGATGGATGGAAGGCTCTGCCATATATCTGGAACACCCAACAGACAGAAGCCTATCTAGAAATCACAGGCGGACTTCTCCCTACATCACTCCAAAACAAAGGGGTAGTACACTATACCGTCCCTGATATGAACCAATGCAAAAGCTGCCACGACAAAAGTGGTACAATGACACCCATCGGGCCTACGGTAAGACAGCTCAACCGAAAAGCTGTGGCCTCCGACACCAACCAAATGCTCCTGCTGGCTGACAAAGGATGGATAGGCCTACCCGATCACACACTTCCCCAACTCGCCGTGTGGAACGACCCTGCCAGTGGCTCACTTAACGAACGCGCCCGAGCTTATCTGGATATCAACTGTGCGCATTGCCACAATGATCAAGGCCCTGCTAAAAATTCTGGATTGAATCTGACCTATTTCGAAACCGACCCATATCGGCTAGGGGTCAACAAAAAGCCTGTGGCTGCAGGACGTGGCTCTGGCAATCTAAAATATGGTATTGTACCTAAGAAACCCGGGGGGTCTATTTTAATACATCGTATGCAAACCACTGAGCCAGGCACGATGATGCCCGAACTGGGTAGAAGTCTCCCCCATGACGAAGGAATCGCATTGATCCGAGAATGGATTGAGAAAATGTAAGCCCTTCTTCAACTGTTTTCTTTTATTCTCGTATGTTTGCAGACGCAAAAGAAATTTTGCCGTTCATTGATGTATGGGGTCGACCGGTTTTGACAGTAAGTGTGGATATTGTACTTGCGTGTCGGGTGTTGAGTAAGCACGCGTGATCAATTTACTCCTATTTTATTTGGCGAATCTAATTACGCCATGGCTGCTTAATTTTTTGCGATAGCAAAAATTATTAATCTCGATTAAGAATCGGGACAGACACATCCCTCCAGGCTTTTGTCTTATGAGCAGGATCAAGGGGTGTCACCTAGTAAGACTAGCTTGAGGCGAAGTTGCTAACCGATAGCGAAGCTAAAGTAACTGGCAGGAAAAGTGGGTTGTTGAACGCCAGCTCTCCTGTGAGATCCTAAGTTTCAACTATGCATGTAGACGGTCCAATATGGCCTTATCTGGACGAGGGTTCGATTCCCTCCGACTCCACAATCCTTTACGAAAATCGCCGAAATCTTACAGAATTCGGCGATTTTTTTCTTTTACATACGAGTTCACATCTCTATAAGTAAGTATTCTG
Source organism: Reichenbachiella carrageenanivorans (assembly GCF_025639805.1). NCBI lineage: Bacteria > Pseudomonadati > Bacteroidota > Cytophagia > Cytophagales > Reichenbachiellaceae > Reichenbachiella > Reichenbachiella carrageenanivorans. The sequence goes on from NZ_CP106735.1 coordinate 4,029,626, forward strand.
GCCGAGCTCACTTTCACATCCAAAATTTCAGCATAAGACAGCCCTTCATAGAAATAGAGAAAAATGACTTCACGCTGACTGGGTGATAGTAAGTTTGTTTTTCATAGATGATTTTAAAATCACACTCCTTCAAGTTGCTAGAAATAGAAAACGGTGCTTCTGCAAAAGAGAAACTAAAGCCATCTTCTTCTAGCTGCACCCGTTCTTCCTTTTTGATGTGCCGTATAATTCTCCTTTTGAAGGAAGCAAATAGATAGCCTTTGATCGATTTGGAAAAATATTAAAAACGAAAGGAAAACCAATCAAAGAATTTGAAAATATCTCTCATACGCAAGGTATAGTACTAAATAAACACACGGTAGCCCTTTCAAAAAAATACAGGAGAAGTTATATACTCAAAAAAAACAAACACCTCTACCCATAGCTAATTCGAAGTTTTCAATAAGAGTGGTAACATGAAACAGGTGTATTTGTGACCCAGATCTAACCATTGTAACCTCCCCCCTGTAGTTTGGCAACATACACACAGCCTCTCATTTGAGTTTGTTTTTAACCTTGTAAAAGTTGGCTCTGCATAAGTCAACACACATACGATTAAAACAAAATAATTACTTCTTAACAAAGCATGATATGACACAAAAGTTTACAAACAACGCAATAACAATGTTCTTTATGATTTTCACGCTACTGATATTTGCTCCTGCGTGTGATGAACAAGCGATTGAAGAAAGCATCGCAAAAGAAGAAACCAAAGAAGAAGAAGAGGTCGTAGAAGAAGACGACAAAGTTGAAGATGAAGAAGAGGACGTCGTAGAAGAGGAAGAGGAGGTAATCGAGGAAGAAGAAACGGTGGAAGAGGAAGAAGATCCAAACTTTCAGGGATCAAGAGCCAATTTTCCCCGAAAGGTAGAATATGTAGAAAGTACAGACATGCCTAGTAAAGACAAACTATATATTTTCATTATGGCTGGTCAATCCAATATGGCTGGACGAGGATTTGTAGAACCTCAAGACACCATTCCAAATAGCAGAATATTATCGATTGATGCATCTTTGAATTGGATACAAGCAAAGGAACCACTACACTGGTATGAACCAAAATTTACAGGATTGGATTGCGGAGTATCATTTGCGCAGACCTTGCTCAATTCCGTCCCAGCGGATGTTTCTATTGCGATGATCCCTTGTGCCGTAGGTGGTAGCAATATACACAACTGGCAAACCAACGCTGAGCATAGAGAGGTATTCCTTCTGGACAACTTCAAGGAAAAAGTAGCACATGCCGAACAATACGGAACGATAAAAGGTGTAATCTGGCATCAGGGCGAAAGCAACTCCAGCACATCGGCTGCTACTTACAAAACGAAGTTGACCGACGTGATCAGCATATTCAGAACTGAAATTGGTGACGACAATTTACCGTTTATCATGGGTGAACTGGGACAATACACCTCACCTGAGGACAAGCAAGACAGATGGGATACTTTTAATGACAACCTCCATCTGATCGCTGATGAAGACGACAATCTTTCGGTGGTTCTCTCTGACAACCTTACCGACATCGGTGACGGCACTCATATGGATTCCGAATCCCAAAGAGAACTAGGAAAAAGGTATGCGGCTGCCTACGTAGAGTTGACGGAAGATTAAGGATCGTTTCCAATATTGAAAGAACCAAACACAACCTTGCCAAAGTCTAGACTTTGGCAAGGTTGTGTTTTTTATCCCATCTCGATCATAATTGTATCACGGCTCAAGCTTTATGAGACATTTGAAGCCCGCACTACCACAAATTACCTTTCCTTATAACTACCAATAAAAGATCAAAGAAAAGAAGCCTCATGTAGTGTAACTTTGACTAGAATAGGCTGGGTTAGATCTACTTACCAGACTCGACTACAAATAATCAATTTTTGTTTCCTTACACCCCATTATTTTCCCAAAACCACTTCACGGTTTCTTCCAGTCCGTTTTGAAAATCAAACTGAGGATCGTAGCCCAATAGTCGCTTAGCTTTATCTATACTGGCCAAAGAATGCGGAATATCCCCTACTCGATTCGGGCCATACTCTATTTCTATCGATTGGATCTGAGGATCATAAGCACTGAGATATTTTTGTATGTAACTGATCAAGTCATTGAGCGTATTACGGTCGCCATAGGCCGTATTATAAACTTGGTTTAGTGCCGCTTCATTAGTCGTACTCAGGGCTAGCAAATTCATCTGTATCACATTATCTATGTAAGTGAAATCACGAGAGTAGCTACCATCCCCATTGATCACAGGCGATTCATGATTGATCAAAGTTTTGATAAACTTAGGAATTACTGCAGCGTACCCTCCATCTGGATCTTGCTTCCTCCCAAATACATTAAAATATCGCAAACCGATGGTATTTAGCCCATACGTTTGATAAAAAATATCGGCATATAGCTCATTCACATATTTGGTAATAGCATAGGGAGACAAAGGCTTTCCGATGTGCTCCTCTACTTTAGGGAGCTGTTCGGCATCTCCGTAAGTCGACGAGCTCGCCGCATAGACCAACCGCTCCACTTTGGCTTCTTTAGCTGCTACGAGCATATTCAAAAAACCCGAAACGTTCACATCATTGGTTGTGATCGGATCATTGATAGAGCGAGGCACAGAACCCAATGCTGCCTGGTGCAAAACCACATCTACATCAGAAGCGGCTGCATGGCAAACTGCCAAGTCTCGAATATCTCCTTCTATAAGAGAGAAATTTGGATTGTCTAGCAACTGCTCAATATTGGATCGTTTGCCAGTCGAGAAATTGTCCAGACACACCACATGGTTGCCCAAGCCCAACAACTGTTCACATAGATTAGAACCTATAAACCCAGCTCCGCCAGTCACTAATATCTTCTTGTCACTAATGTACTCCATACCTGCAAAATAAATACAAACCTGCGGATCATTGACTTTCTATCTGGATTATATCAATCACAAATTCAACTCTACTAGCGCAACTAACAATTATCCTATTCAAAATATAATATGAGCGCCACAATCGAGTTTTATAAATGTGTTATGTAAAAGATCCGACTCGGGTCTAATTAGTTAGGACCGATCGGTGGGTCGGCCTTTTGGAATTTTAAAAATGTTAAACAAATGAAAAAATTATTAACCCTGCTATTGGTCTGCGCGCTAGGAGCCGCTGCCACAGCCCAAGAAATCACGCCCTACACCCAATACAAAATAAACGAAGGCGTAAGTCTGGAAGTGACCAAACTAAAACGTGTAGAACAGTATGGTTGGGACTCTTTCGAAGTCACTTACCGACTAAAAAACAACACCAAATTTGACTTATTCAAAGTAGATGTTACCCTGTATTTAGTTGATAAAAACGACAACCAAGTAGGCACAGTAGAAATACATGACTTCAAAGTCCCTAAAAACTCCGATACAGAATATACTTACGTAGACCTCAAATCACCCTACGTAAATGAAAAGTACAACAAGATCGTTGTAGTCAAAAACAACATTGAAGTACAAATAGAAGACCCTAAAGGAACCAGTTTGGCTAAAATCAACTGTACTCCCTCTTTCAGCATGAGATAATCAATGCCATCCGAAAGAAGAAAAAAGTGATCTCGAAAGACACTACATTTAGTAGCCTTCCGGGATCGCTTCTTTTTGATATAATAGAGGTTGTGAATTCGCACACAATCACGACCTTTGCGACCCTATGGCGCAGTCTATCCACACCCTTCTCCTCACTCCTCCCTTTACACAACTCAACACGCCCTATCCTGCCACGGCTTATCTTAAAGGGTTTCTCAATACCATTGATGCACCTGCTTCTCAGGCAGATTTAGGAATCGAAGTCATCCTGGCTTTATTTACCCGCAAGGGCATTCAAAGACTATTTCAAAAAATAAACGAAGGGCGATTTCAGCTTGGCGCTAATGAAAACCGCATGGTAAGCCTACAGGAAACCTATCTATCCACCATCGAACCTGTCATTGCTTTCTTGCAAAACAAAAACCCGACACTCGCCTACTCCATTTCCGAACGAGACTATCTGCCCGAAGCCTCCCGGTTTGATCAAATCGATGATCTCGAATGGGCCTTTGGCAATCTCGGCATTCAGGATAAAGCCCGACACTTGGCCACGCTCTACCTCGAAGATCTGGCCGATTTGATTAAAAACACAATCGATCCATTTTTTGGCTTCAGTCGCTATGCCGAACGCCTTAGTTTGTCCGCAGAATCTTTCGATCCACTTTACGAATCGCTCAATGCAGCACCGTCTTTTATCGACGAAATTTTATTCGATTGCTTAGCACAAAAACTTACCACCGTTCAACCAGGGCTAGTTTGCTTGTCTGTCCCGTTTCCGGGAAACCTATACGGCGCACTCCGCTGTGGGCAATACTTAAAACAGCACCACCCGGGTATCAAAATAGCCATGGGTGGTGGGTATCCCAATACCGAACTGCGCTCCCTAAAAGACAGCAGACTATTCGAATTCATAGACTACATCACCCTCGACGATGGCGAGCGCCCCATCCAATTGCTACTCGATCACCTCTCTAGACAGATCGGCCAAACCAAACTGAAAAGAACGCTCCTGCTACTAGACGGTCATGTGACCTATGTCAATGGTGCCTCCCAACCCGACGTGACTTTTAGCCAAACAGGCACACCCGACTACGCCGGTATGGCATTGGATCAGTACCTATCCGTGATCGAAATCACCAACCCCATGCACCGGCTGTGGAGCGATGGCCGATGGAACAAACTTACCATGGCACACGGTTGCTACTGGAAAAAGTGCACCTTTTGTGACATCTCGTTGGATTATATTAAAAACTACGAACCTGTAAGTGCTGCCATTATTTGCGATCGTATGGAAGCCCAAATTCAACAAACGGGAGAAACAGGCTTTCATTTTGTAGACGAAGCCGCACCGCCCGCGCTCATGCGAGAGGTCGCCATCGAAATTCTCCGCCGCCAGCTCAAAGTGAGCTGGTGGACAAATATTCGCTTCGAAAAACGGTTCACTCCAGATTTGTGTCGATTACTTAAAGCCTCTGGTTGTATCGCCGTATCTGGCGGACTGGAAGTGGCCTCTGATCGATTGCTAGAGAAAATCCAAAAGGGAGTCACTGTAGCTCAAGTAGCTCAGGTCACAGACAATTTCACCGCCAGTGGCATCATGGTACATGCTTACCTGATGTACGGATTCCCTACGCAGACAGAACAAGAAACGATCGATTCGTTAGAAATGGTTCGCCAACTCTTTGAACTGGGAGTCATTCAGTCCGCTTTTTGGCATCAATTTGCCATGACGGCACACAGTCCCGTAGGAATGACTCCAGAAGCATTTGGTGCCAAAGCACTCATCGCAGCTGGCGATTTTGCCCACAACGACATCCCACATGAAGACCTGGAAGGCGCCGACCATGCGCTATTTAGTGAAGGTTTAAGAAAATCACTCTTCAATTACATGCATGGGGCTTGCTTAGATTTCCCACTACAGGAATGGTTTGATTTCGAAATCCCAGAAACAACTATATCTCCATTTGAAATAGAAATGGCCATCCAAAACAATCCTGGTACACCTATTTCCAATAGTTCAAAATTGGTCTGGCTTCATGCCAATCCACAGATTAGTTTTTATTCTAAAAAACAAAAAGGAAAAACTCAAACACGATGCAAGTTTGTAATCCATACGCATCAATCTACAGAAGAAGCTATTTTCAACCAAGCCCAAGGGCAAAGTCTAAAAGTCACATTCGAAAAACTGACAGTCAAGCGAGGCACACCCATCACCCTAGCGGAGTTTAAAACCATCTATGAACAAGAAGGGTCAGAAAGTTTTGATAAACTCACCAAAAGCCAAGGCTGGCAAACCCTTAGAAAAGTGGGTTTATTGATGGTTTAAGATAAAAAAGAGGGTTGATCTAAAGGGTACATTTCAAGTAATGTAGCATTAAAAAAAAACCAAAACCCGGCGTCACCGGGTTTTGGGCTTAGTTAGCATTTTTAAAGACAGAACGTCTCGCCTACTTGCCGTGCCAACCGTTCAAGGACGGCTTCGGATATAGAAGTTAACAAATTCTGAGATGAAGTACAACGAAAACCGTTTTTATGATTTCATCATGAGGGTAGATGAGCTGTACAGCCATGTTTTACGATTCTATATTGACCGCCAGTGTATTGCATTTGATACAAACATAGGTTGGCATGCTCAAAGACATCCATCCGTTCCAAAGGATAATTAAGCATCCAACACACCAGCATGCGCATGGCGCGTCCATGGGTAGCAATTAATATATGTTCTTCGTCTTCATTGGCCATGATGTACTTCATGGCTTCCTTCTGACGAACCACTACTTCCAAAGGCGACTCTCCTCCTCCCACAGTCATATCCAGCGCTCCATTGGCCCAGCCTGCAATCGTATCCAAATAGATTTGATGCATCACAGGATCATAAGGGCGCCCCTCATGTTTGCCCCAACTGATCTCGTCTAAGCCACTATGTGACTCGTAAGGAATCCCCAAATCGATAAACTGTTGTACAGATTCTTGCGTACGCTTCAGAGCCGACACATATATTTTGTCAAATGGCACATCCTTGTAGGCGTCGAAAAAAGCCTGCGCTTGCTGCTGTCCCGTTTCATTGATAGAAGAATTGATACCTCGTCCTTGTACTTTATTTTCAAGGTTGAAATTAGTCTGACCATGCCGGATGATGTATATATTTTTGGTTTTCAAGCGAATTGTCTTTTTGTTTGTAACAGGTGAATATAACCCCGTAATTGAAAGAAAAAATGTTCCTCCCCACGTTTACCCTCGAAGGTATAAATGCCTTCTCAAAAAACACAATGGTTGACCGTATTGGTATAGAATTTACCGAAATCGGAGAAGACTTTGTGAAAGCCACCATGCCAGTAGACGAACGTACAGTACAACCACTCCGACTGCTACATGGAGGGGCTTCTGTAACGCTTGCCGAAACACTGGGCAGTGTAGCTGCCACCATGACTGTAGACCCTAACAAACAGTACTGCGTAGGATTGGAAATCAATGCCAACCACATCAAAAGTGCTAAAAGTGGTATCGTAGAAGGCATAGCCCATCCGCTACACATAGGTAAAAAAACGCAAGTATGGGAAATCAAAATCACCAATGAAGAAAAACAATTGATTTGCGTAAGCAGAATAACCATGGCCGTGATTGATAAAAAATAATGGAATCGAGTAAACAAACTGCAAGTCAAAAACCAACTACTGCTTTTTTAGATAAAATCGAGCGTTTATTTAATACTGGTATTAAAATGGATTTGCCTTTTGCTATCTGGAGAAATCCCAAAGAGCAGATCATTCATGCCACATTGCAACTCGATCAAGAAAGCGATATTCCCGAAGAAATAGAACATGCTCCCACTGGTTTTTTGGTTCATCCTTTTCAAAAAACAGACGCTCATCAAGCACGGTTTATCAAATCGGATGTGCTGCTAGACAGCGAGCTAAACGAAGTACTACTCAGTTCCAGGGTTCAACGACAAAGACGGTAAGTTTGACCAGCTAATCAAGCATTTAGCTTCTTTTAGTGAAAAGGATGACTTTGACTACCGCGACTTTCTAGCTTCGCCTGTCAATTTCAAATCGTCCAAGGATCATTTTCTTACATTGGTAGAAAACTGTAAGGCCTCGATCACTGACGGCTACTACCAAAAAATAGTACCCTCAAGAAGAGAAAAGTTCCGAACAGACAAAAGTTTTCACCCAGTAAAAGAACTAGTCAAACTCTGCGAAGCTTACGAAAATGCTTTCGTATCGCTGGTTTACCTCCCTAATCAAGGGCTTTGGCTTGGTGCAACACCAGAACTACTCATTTCGGTAGATGAAGACCAAAATTTTGAAACCATTTCTCTAGCAGGCACTCAAGAGATCCAGCCAGCGTTTGAGTTATCTCAAGCCAGTTGGATGCAAAAAGAGATAGAAGAACAAGCGCTAGTCAGTCGATACATTATCAACTGTTTTAAAAAAATCCGCTTACGAGAATATGAAGAATACGGCCCAAAAACAGTAAAAGCAGGCAACCTCATCCACCTCAAAACCTCTTATAAGGTAAACATGAAAGAGGTGAATTTCCCACAACTAGGTAGTGTTATGCTCGACTTGCTGCACCCTACTTCAGCCGTATGTGGCATGCCTATGCTTCCTGCTGCCAAATTTCTTCAAGAAAACGAAAACTACGACCGTGAGTACTACAGCGGCTATTTGGGGCCGATCAACTACGAAGGTGCGACCGCACTTTATGTCAACTTGCGCTGTGCAAAAATCTATAAGCACGACATGATCTTGTTTGCAGGCGCAGGTGTCACCGAAGACAGTGATCCTGAAAAAGAATGGATGGAAACAGAAATCAAATTTCAAACCTTGCTCAATATCATCCAAGCCTAACGCATGAATTTACAACCTGTATTTGATCTTGTGCAACTTTGCCACCTCAAGGGGATCCAACACGCCGTGATATCCCCTGGCTCGCGCAATGCCGCACTCACCATTGCTTTTGCAAGACATCCAGAGATCAAATGCTATAGCGTACCCGACGAACGCTCCGCAGCGTTTATTGCACTTGGAATCAGTCTAAAAAGCCAGCTACCCACCGTATTGATCTGTACCTCTGGTTCTGCTGCCCTCAACTACGCCCCTGCCGTAGCCGAAGCCTTTTTCAACCAAGTCCCCCTACTCATACTCTCTGCTGATCGCCCCCCCGAATGGATCGGGCAACGCGACGGACAAACGATCTTTCAGGAAAATCTATTTGGCCGGCATGTCAAAGCAGCATACGTCTTTCCTTCACTAGAGAATAATGAATCAGCTAGACAAGCAGGGCACACGATGATCAACGAAGCGATCAATACAAGTCTATCTGAAGATAAAGGGCCTGTACATATCAACATTCCCTTCCGGGAACCCTTTTATCCTGAGACTGGCACTTTGTATGGGTCTCAAGAAAGTTTACCCGTCATCCCTCCTACATCAAATCAATCTCTCAACTGGAAAGAGGGCATAGATAGTATTTGCCATTACACTAAAATCCTGATCGTAGTAGGGCAATCGGCCAAATCAGAAGAGATCAGTGCAGCACTCAGCCTGCTGTCTATCAAATACCATCTCACAGTGATAGCCGATGTCATATCCAACGGCCATGACGTAGCAGGAGTCATATCTAGTCAGGATATTTTCCTCAAAAACCTAGGCAACGAAAGTTTACAGCCTGATTTACTTATCACTATTGGACTGTCTGTGATTAGCAAAAACTTGAAAATATTTTTGCGAACGCACAAGCCAAAAGCGCATTGGCATGTTCGGAACGAATCCATCTCACCAGACACCTATTTGGCTCTGAGCCAACACATCAAAGCGGATGCTTTACCTTTTTTACATGAGTTGCCCAAATACTTGAGAGCCAGTGCAAACCAGCGCGACTTTCAAGCAGCTTGGCAGGCAGTAAACACCAAGACCAAAGCACACATTAAAAACTATACGTCTCAGTCGTTTTCGGATTTCAACGGATACAAAAGAGTACTCCTCGCACTTCCTGATGGGTCAGACCTACACCTCGCCAACAGCATGGCCGTACGCTATGCTAATACCATTGGCCTAGCGCCAAATAAAGACATAGAGGTATACTGTAATCGTGGCACAAGTGGTATAGACGGCTCTAACAGCACGGCTATAGGCACGGCTCTAATGAGCGATCGCCCCACCTATTTACTCACGGGCGACATGGCTTTTCTATACGATCGCAATGCCTTTTGGCACAATCACCTACCCGACCACCTGCACATCGTAGTGTTCAACAACCAGGGCGGGGGTATTTTTCGTATGATCGATGGACCTTCGCAGCAGCCCGAGCTAAAAGAATATTTTGAGACGCATCAGCAAAGAGACGCCAAGTGGCTCGCTCAAGAATTTGACTTTGAGTACACGGCTTGCGCCAATCACGAAGCCCTTGAAAAGGCACTTCCTGGGTTTATGAAACCAGGCAAAAGGAACCTCTTAGAAATTTTTACGGATGCAGAAGAAAGTAAACAAGCCTACAAAGAATTATTTAGGAAACTAACCGATTGATCAAATAGCCACTTATTTTTGGCTTCAAATTTTCAAACATATGAGTACAACATTCGACTGGAAACCAATCAAAGAATATTCGGATATCAAATTCGAATTCTTCGAAGGTATTGCAAAAATCACCATCAACAGACCTGAGGTATACAATGCCTTCAGACCAGAAACCAACAATCAAATGCTGGAAGCCATGGATATCTGTCGTGAACGCACAGATATCAATGTAGTGGTGTTTACCGGAGCTGGAGACAAAGCCTTTTGTTCTGGCGGAGACCAAAATGTAAAAGGCGTTGGTGGATACATCGGTGAAGATGGCGTACCAAGACTCAATGTGCTGGATCTACACAAAAAAATAAGATCGTTGCCTAAACCTGTAATTGCTATGGTCAACGGCTACGCTATAGGTGGCGGCCATGTTTTACATGTAGTTTGTGATCTCACAATTGCCTCAGACAATGCGAGATTCGGGCAAACAGGCCCAAAAGTGGGAAGCTTCGACGGTGGATTTGGCTCTTCCTATCTAGCCAGACACGTAGGCCAGAAAAAAGCCAGAGAAATTTGGTTCTTGTGCGAGCAGTACACGGCCGACGAAGCCGAAAAAATGGGTATGGTAAACAAAGTAGTACCACTAGATCAGCTAGAAGCCACTACTGTGGAATGGTGCCGCACGATCATGAAGCGTAGCCCTCTGGCCATACGCATGATCAAGCGCAGCCTCAACGCCGAACTGGATGGTCAGCATGGCTTGATGGAAATGGCGGGTGATGCCACCCTGATGTATTACCTAATGGAAGAAGCACAAGAAGGCAAACATGCTTTTCTCGAAAAAAGAGACCCTGATTTCGACAAATTCCCTAAGTTTCCTTAAAATATGAAAGTAGTCTACTGGTTCATCATTCTATTACTTATATCATCTTGTTCTACACCCAAGGTGATCAAGTATCTGAATGATGAATTGGACTACAGTCAGTATCATACCTACCGGCTGATCAATTACAAAAGTGATGACAAGTCTTATTCGCAAGAAGGACTTGCTTTTTTTACGCAAGTAGAAGAGGCCATCACTCAAAACATGACAGCCAAAGGATATGAAAAAGCAAACAAACCAGACCTGATCGCCAGATACGAAATCATATCGACTACTGCCTCCAGTTCTAATAGCAACAACAACTACTACGACCCATACAGTTACTACCAGCCCTACTATGCCCCTACTTTTTACGAAACAAGTAAATTCACGGAAGGTGTAATCTTAATCGAACTCAGGGATCGTAAGCAAAAAAAACTGGTATGGCAAGGCAGCCTAGATCTCAAATACACCAAACGCATAGAAGCGCATCTAGCGATATTAGAATCTATCAATAAAATATTTAAGACCTATCCTTATCTGGCAGGAGCAAATGAAGCACAGCCTGAGCAATAAAGTGCAAGCGATCTATTGGAGGCCTGCTAAAAAAGCTCTACTCTCCCCTTCAGTTGCTCAATATTTCCCTCTAAATGATTTAAATACCTTCGACTACCTAGGTAACGATTTTTGTTGAATTCATCATAATTGAGAGCAGCAGGATCGATAGAACTGATGCGTACGCGCTCAGAAGCATGAATAAATTCGCCCGCACCCAGCCAAAGGCCTACGTGAGTAATTCGTTGCTTGGAGCTATCTGTGGCAGGTTTGCCAAAGAATAACAAATCTCCTTTTTTCAATTCTTCAAAAGTTCGTTCTAAATCTACCGCAATACCAGCATTTACCTGCTGTGAAGCGTCTCTCGGAATCACCAAGCCATTCATCAAATAAACAGTTTTGGTAAAACCACTGCAATCCATGGCTTTGGCTGAAGTGCCTCCCCACAAGTAAGGCGTTCCCATCAGTTGTCGCGCATAGTACTCCATCAAATAACCTGAAGGTTTTAGTTCGTTTAACCAATTTTGATAATCTTTCACCTCATCAGCACTCACATATCCGAATCTACCATCAGGAAACCTTACTCGTATCAGTTTATCTACTTGCCCCTCTTTCATCAGCACATTGCCCAGAACCAAATCCGAAAGCACCGTTTTCTGTTTGCTATCGAAATAAGCCTTAGTGGCAACTGTAGTCACTATCACTTTATTAGCGGCTTGCCACTCTTGCAGTTCAGTGTTCGTTTTCAGCGCTACTCCACCATGATCTACCCAAGCGATATAATCATCGGGCGTCTGCACATAATACCACTCTTCTGTGATTTTGAGCACTTTCAACACTGTACCCAAAATAGCTTGCGTGGCCAATTCAGCCGAATGCTTAGGTTGGGTTCTCAGGTTAGCAACCGAATTGGTAACTATAGCGTACTCGTGTTTCAGCGTAGACTCATCGGGCAAGGTATTGACTTGATTAACCAACTGGATGCCCTGTGCCCCCAATATATTCATAAAAGTAGCCAAAGCCCTGTACTGATCTGTTTGTCCAGCAAGCAACAACCGATTGCCTTCTTGGCTAATCTGAATATCAAACAAAGCCACACGACTATCAGGTGCATATTGTTGTTTGATACTATCTCTGGAGACCAATGCTTGATCTAGTATTTTAGAAGATTGGTTTTGCTGGCAAGCAAAAGCCGAAAGAAAAATAAGGACAAAAAGTAATCGATGAATCATATATGGGTCTATTTTGGATCAGACGCTAATCTACAAAAATAATCGTTTCAGCATTTGTTGAAGTGTATAATAAATAGGGCAATCAAATTGCTTTGCAGAAGGCCGATTCTTAGTTTTGCGACAAACAATTACTATCAAATGCAGAAGCCTTCTATTCCCAGAGGAACCCGTGATTTTGGTCCATTACAAATGGCCAAAAGAAACTACATTTTCAATACCATCAGAGGTGTATATGAGCGCTATGGCTTTGCGCAATTAGAAACCCCTACGATGGAAAACCTTTCGGTGCTCACAGGCAAGTATGGCGATGAAGGCGATCAGTTGTTGTTTAAGGTATTGAACTCAGGCGATTTTTTATCAAAGTCCAAGGCCGAAGATTTTGAATCTGGCAGTAAAACAATACTACCGAAAATTGCTGAAAAAGGCTTAAGGTATGATCTAACTGTACCTTTTGCTCGGTACGTGGTGATGCACCGCAACGACATCACCTTTCCATTTAAACGCTACCAAATCCAGCCCGTATGGAGGGCCGACCGTCCTCAAAAAGGCCGGTACAGAGAATTTTATCAATGCGATGCTGATGTAGTAGGCACAGATTCGCTGATCTGTGAATCCGAAATCATCGCGATGATCAATGAAGTTTTTACCGCATTGAGGTTGCCTGACTTTACCATCAAACTCAACAACCGCAAAATTCTGGTTGGCATTACTGAAGTGATCGGAGCAGAAGGCAAAGAAGGAGATTTTTGTATGGCAATCGACAAGCTGGACAAAATAGGCCTAGACAAAGTGAATGAGGAATTGATTCAAAAAGGATTTTCGGCTAAGAGTATAGAGTTACTAAAGCCTATTTTTGAATTTGATGGTACCATCAGCGAAAAATTGACCTTCTTAAAAGACTATTTTAGCGAAAGCGAAACAGGTCTAAAAGGAGTAGCCGAAACAGAAGAAATACTCAACTACCTAAGTGCCTACAAACTAGAAAACGATCATCTAGAATTGGATTTGACACTGGCCAGAGGGCTCTCATACTATACGGGCACCATCTTCGAAGTAAAAGCCAATGGCGTACAAATCGGCAGCATCACTGGAGGAGGAAGGTACGACAACCTCACTGGGGTATTTGGACTGAAAGACGTGTCTGGTGTAGGCATATCATTTGGGGTAGATCGCATCTATGACGTACTCGAAGAACTGGAGCTCTACCCAGAGTCTACAGCTACACAGGTGCAAGTAATGATTGTGAATTTTGGTCAGACCATGACCACACAAGGTATCCAACTGATGCAATCGCTTAGGAATGAAGGCATTCGAACAGAAATTTATCCTGACGAGGCTAAGATGAAGAAACAAATGTCTTATGCTAATAATCTCAACATACCGTTCGTTGTGATGATAGGTGAAGATGAAATCGCTGCCGGCAACTATACTTTGAAAAACATGATCGATGGCGAACAAGCTGCCTACAAAATCGATGATCTTATTTCTAAAATCAAGAATAGTCGCTAGATTGATGACTTTTAATTGACACTACGTCAGACCAATAAAGTAGCCCTTGAAACTAAATTATTTCCATTTCCTCATCCTGTTCGTGCTGTGCTTGTTCACAAGTATGATCCAAGCTCAGCACACGAGTGTGCTTGGCAGGTTCGATGTGGACTTTGTAAAAGGCTGTACAGGCATGACGATCAACGTGAGTCTAAATGATCCCAAATGGGCTGGTGGTCAATTTTGGTATGAAGGCTTCGACGGAAAAGCTGGCGAACTCAACACCTCACACACCTACGCTGTGGCGGGCGATTTTTATGTCACCATGTCTACCAACATACCTGGAGAAGAAGATTTGGATTCTATCCAAGTGGTGGTCAGCGCCCCAGACAAGCCGAATTTCACTATCCATAATTGTTCTTCGCACACCATACGGGTAGAAATAGAAGACGACCACTACGACAGTTATTTTGTAGAATATACCACTACTGACAACGAGGTAGTAGCGCCACTGTCTCTTTCTACTGCCTATAACTACGGTACCCAAGGCAGCTACCGTATAGATGTGACAGGCAGGTACAATGGTGGCAGCAATACCACCTGTGGCACAGACAACAAGGGGTTCAATAGCATATCTACTATAGTAAGCCCTGAGCTGACCTCTGTAGAGACTATTACCGAAAGTAAAACAGGAGAAATCCAACTCGGATACTCTCTAGCTGAGGATATCATCTATAACTTAGAAAGCTCACCTGATGGCACAGACGAGTTTACCTTCAAAAAAGAAGTTACTGGTGCTGCAACAGTACTCACCAATCTAAACACGGAAGATGATTTTTATTGCTATCGCATCAATACCTATGATGCCTGCAACAACCTCACTCTATTATCGGACATTATATGTTCGGTCTATTTTGATGTAGCAGGTACCGAGCAAGCCAATACTATCACATGGCAAACAGATACAGTACAAGCCCAGTCTTACGATATACTGAGAGATGGCAAAGTGTTGGCCTCGATCACAAATACATCCTTGACCAGCTACGATGATAGCGAGGTGATTTGCAACAAAGAATATATTTACAATGTACAACCTCGGTTCAAAAACAATGGGTCTTCTTTATCGGTGGATACCGCCGTTATCGCTAGCAAGTCTGCCAGTTTGCCTGCCATAGGCTACCCTACTTCTACCATCAACATAGCCAATGAGGTAGAACTCACATGGGGACCTCCTGATACGGGAGAGATTCCATTCAGACGTTACATTATCGAAAGAAACATTAGAGATCGTGCATGGAAATACTATGATGCCTCTGACGATACCACTTACGTGGATACCGAAGCTACTTTCTCTGGAGAGCATGCCTATCGCATCCGCTACGACGACGACTGTGGCAACCTCGCAACACCATCTCCAGCCACTATACCGATCATAATAGAGCAAGGAGCTGTACGAGGTAAAGAAGTCAATTTCAATTGGAATAAATACGAAACTTGGCTCAATGGTATTCGAAATTATACGATTGAACGAATCGATGAATCTGGCCAGGTATTAGAAGAATACCAAGTATTTAGCGGACGCGAAAAAGTAATCACCTTCTCCCCCAATGACTCTGAAGACAAGCTGATTCGTGTACGTGCAGAGTCGCTAGATCCGACACCAACGTTTACTTATTCTAATGTGATCCTCACAGAACTGAGCACCAGTATGTTTATGCCCAATGCCTTTACACCAGACGACGATGGGGTCAATGATATATTGGTAGCAAAAGGGCCTTTGGTTTTCAACTTCAAATTGGAAATTTACAACCGATGGGGTGCCTTGATTTTTTCGACTACAGACAATTTTAACGGGTGGGACGGTAGAATACGAGATCAAGAAGCAGATGAAGGTACTTACATCTACAGGATATATTATGAAGATGCCGAAGGCAGGTCTTTCGACCAGTCGGGATCTGTATTACTCATGAGAAAAGGATAGCGATATGTTAGACATGATGAAAATGATGGGCAAAGTGAAGGAGATGCAAGAGAAAATGAAAGCAGCTCAAGCTACACTCGCTCAGATAGAAGTAGAAGGAGAGTCTGGAGCTGGTTTGGTTAAAGCCACAGTAAATGGCCAAAAAAAGGTATTGAAAGTGATAATAGATGATTCTCTAGTCAATACGGCCGACAAAGAAATCGTACAAGACCTGATTGTAGCTGCGATCAATAAGGCACTAGACGAAGCTGACGTGATCTCCAAAGAGCACTTGCAAAAACATACCGAAGGCATCATGCCCAACATCCCTGGTTTTGACTTAGGCAATATGTTTAATGGCTAAAACAGCCGTAGTCATATTAAACTATAATGGCGCCCAATACCTGGAGCAATTTCTACCCTCGGTAGTTCAATACAGTGACACCGCTGAAATCATCATCGCAGACAATGCTTCTACAGATCAATCGCTGGCGTTTCTAAAAGATAACTATCCTGATCTTCGATTGATTGTATTTGAAGAAAACCTAGGCTATACAGGCGGCTACAACGAAGCCCTACAACAGTTGGATCACGACTATTGCATACTACTCAATTCCGACATTGAGGTTACTCCCAATTGGATCGAGCCTATCACTAACTTCATGGACGAACATCCAGAGGTAGCGGCCTGCCAACCTAAAATTTTGGACTACCAAGACAAAACAAAATTCGAATATGCTGGCGCAGCTGGAGGGTTCATCGACTTTATGGGCTATCCCTATTGTCGTGGGCGCCTATTCGATACACTAGAGTCCGACTTAGGCCAATACGACGACATTACGGAAATCACCTGGGCTACAGGTGCTTGTATGTTTGTACGAACGAGCGATTTCAAAGCCGCTGGTGGATTTGATGTTGATTTCTTTGCTCACATGGAAGAGATAGACCTGTGCTGGCGCTTTCGACTGATGGGCAAAGCTCTATACTGCATCCCTGCTAGCAAAATATACCATGTCGGCGGAGGCACTCTCAATAAGCTCAATCCACGAAAAACTTATCTCAATTTCAGAAACAATCTCTCGCTTCTATTTAAAAATGAAAGCGGCACGGCACTACTCTGGAAACTCCCCTTCAAATTTGTACTAGACTGGGCTGCTGCTTTAAAGTTCGGTTTAGATCAATCATGGGATCATGCATGGGCGGTACTTCGTGCTCAGTTTGACTTCATGAGACGACTCTTATCGAATTGGAAAAAACGCAGAAAGATTCATTTTCAAACAACAAAAAAGGTATCCAATACAAAAGTCCTTTTGCCTTTTCAGTATTTCATAAAAGACAAAAGGACTTTTGATCAGTTGTGATTTCACCCAAAATCAGATTAGTCTAATTGGGACTCCTCTACTGGTAGTGATTCCTCCTGAGAATCTAGTTGTTGTTCTAAGTGGTCTAAATCATATCCTTCTGGGAATGGACTTATTTCTTGCTTCACAGGCTTTACTTTTGGCTCTTTTTGTTTTTTCACAGAATGATAACCAAACAAGAAATTGACGCCTGCACGCACATTCAAATTCTTTATTTTTCTCACATCCCCCGCTCCTATAAAATTATCCACGGAAGTATAAAGCTGTAGAAAACCCAACCGAGCACCAAGCCCTCCTCCTATAGCAAATCCTTGACTTGGTTTCTTAGAGACCGAAGTAGACACCGTAAGCATTCGGCCCAACCTATGCGTATAGCCCAACCCATAAGTAAAGCTAAGATTGCCTAGGTCATTTCTGGTCATCACTGTAGCACTTACTGTCCCTTTTGGAATCACTTTGTACGCACCCGAAACAAAGACTCTAGTGTTTAGTTTAGACTTAAAACCCTCGAAGTTTTCACTATAATCGAAAAGCTGCTCTAATGTATCTTTGAGAATATCACCTGCATCATCCAAGTCTTCCAGATTCAACCCTCCAAAAACAACTTCCGACTCCTCTAGCTGATAGTTTTTCACCCCTTCCTTCCATGTAATACTTCCTATATCGTTGATAGAAACAGCAACGTTAAGCTTAGGTGTCAACTGCAAGTCAGCCCCAAAGTCAAAACCATAGCCACTATTAGGGTTGCTAATTATATACCCTTCTTCATCAAACATATCAAAACCAGCAGTATTAATCACAGGTTTATTGGTACTTACATTTACATTGTAGCCTTCGGCATCAGTAAGAAAACTCACAGAAGCATCTTTATCTACCTGTGCTTGTGCAAAGCCCTGCAAATATTTAACCTTCATTCCCACTCTGAGTTTTTTATTTCCCATAATCATCCATTCGTGCGAATAGCCCACTCCATACTCTCTATAGTAGGTGCCTCCTCCACGAAGATTATTCTCCGTTACCTCTTGATCCAAAAACTCACCGTTACCATGTAATATATACTCTAACATGCGCTTAGGGTAGTAAAAGCTTGATTTGACTCGTTCATTGGCGAATACCTGAACAGCTCCACGCCCTACATGAAAACCCATTTGAAACAAAGAAATCGAGCCATCAAAACTCAAACGATCTCCCTGTTTCATATTGGACAATAGTTTTTCTGGGACAAACTGAACGGAATCTGTTCCTGATATGGCATCAAACATATCATTATAGTTGAAACTATTACTGATATTGGTATTGATTCCCGAAATCACAGGTAGCGAAAGGTAGAAATCCGCATCTGGAAAAAATACAGGATTATAGATATTGCTTTGGGGAGTCAGTTCACCCATATGATAAAACGTCAAATCACTTTGCGCTTTAGCGACAGTCATAGCAACAAATAAGATCGATACGACGGCGATTATTTTTATGGTGAACTTTATCATAATGCTATCGTTACCTCACCTGCCAATGACAAGTCTATTTTCAAAATATAATCCGAATACAAATCAACAAACCTACCTTCTTCGTGCTCAAATGTTGATATGTTGGCTACTGCCAATATCTTATCTGTATTCAACAAGGCGTCGATACCCTCACGGGTCAGGTCGATAGTCGAAGCAGACAGCTTAGGTTCTTTTGTTTTCCCTTCTGCATCCAGCTCTGGTGATTCTATCAAAGCTGCATTTCCTAAAGAAAATAAAACTTGTCCATCGCTATCCAAAAATTTAAGATCTATATTTCCTGCAAAGGGAATTTCATTGGTTGCCACCAAATTAAAAACAATTTGTTCGGCATCTTCTACATCCAATCCATCGAGTGCAAAATCAAAATCGACACTAAATCCATCCATCTGAAACTGCATCGGAATGGCAATCACAGACACCACCTTGACTTCGCTCTCCTCTAGTAAAAAATTACTTAAACGTGTGCTTTTAGAAGGGTTAGGTATACCCGAAACAGAAAACTCCATCCGTTCTGGTGCTGAATTGAGCAATTCGTCGATATTACTATTTTTGGAATCCAGTATAACAGTATCAATTTCTACTTCTCCCTCTTTCTCTGGAGATGACACAAAACCGTCGATCCCGGGAGGCGTTTTGTCTTCCAATTGAATCTCGCTATTATCAGAAGCAACCGCTTTTACTTCATCAAAAACAAGCTCCATATCCATCCCATATGAATTCTCTGTAATGAGTAAAACCTGAGGATCTTTTAACTTAAGACCATCGCCCGACAACTGATCAAAAGCAGCCATTTCAATCGAATGAGAATGTAATACCACCGGATCACTTCCGAAATTTCCATATATCTTAGAAAATTCAGAATTTGTATAAGACAGATCAAACACCATTTTATCTGTAGGCAAAATTTCTTCCCCATCAAAGGTAATGGTCCCTGTCACCGTCACGGTAAACTCATTTTCATTCGAACCGTTTTTTCTAAACTTGGATTTTAGACCTAGCAATGGTCTAGAGTAATCATCTATCACCTCTGCCCCAGTATAAAAAAGCTGTTGAGTTGAAGTTAAATCTTGATTGGTCGCTACATCCTTGGTGCCTTCGATTACCCAGGTATAGTCTATATCTCCCTTGAAAGTCGATACCATATCAAAGTCGAGTGTACCTCCATTATAAACCACAGAATCTATCTCTTCACCATTGATAGATGCAAATGTAAAATTGAAGGTTTCGTTAATATCGATAGTATATGCTGCTGGAGTTACAGGAAAGGCAATATTTGGCTCAAACAATTCCGTATTAGACACTGTTCCAATCTCAATCAGGTCGTCGTGCTGATTGTAATACGTACTGTCTTTAAAATACATATAGAGTAACTGATCTTCACCTGTGACTAACTCTAATGACTCATCATCTAAGTCATTAATAAGTTCCCCCATCGTATATTCGGAATACCCTAGATTGAGTGCGATATGTGGTGAAATGGTCGGTGCTTTTATTTTATCTAAATCTTCATAATGACATGAAGCTGTAAAAGACAAGCAGAACAAGACGGCTGCCTTAAATAGGTAAGTTCTCATAGTTATGTTAAGTGAAGTATGGTACAATTTGACCGCCTTTCCAAGTTGGAAACAAAACTAAATATTAAAATTCCATAATTGAATATTTTCGATGAATGAATAGTTTTTCACTACGTATACTTCAAATCAGTAGGATTAATCAAAGGTGACTCTAACAATTTATTCTCTAAAATTGGAATAATCTTCGTTAAAATTGAATGATTTTTATGTTACGTTTATTGATATTCCATCGTAAAATGGCTACTTTAGTTCTTGTTTCATTACCAAACAAATCCTAACTAAAGGTTTTAATCCATTTTTCTAATACCAATCTACTTCCAAAATCGGTGATAATGAGCTTTGGAACATCAATTCTTAAGAAGTAGAAAAAAAGCCACTTTTGCGAGTGGCTTTTTCTATTTTCAATTCTTCATAGCTAAAAGCAAATAGCTCATTAAGCTTACGTTAAACATCAGGTTTTCATCTGATTAATCACTTTCAATTAGAGTATAATTAAGTTGGGTTCTTTATTTTTGTCTCTTATATTTAGAGTACATTCTATACCTATCGCATGCTTAAATACCTACTTGGACTAACCGCTGTTTTATTTGCAGCTAGTACTTCATTCGCTCAATCAGCTGAGTTTTATACCAACCTCACCAACAACCAAAATTGTGGGGCTACGTCTGTCAACTTCACCCTTACCGATGAAACAGGAATTACCAGCTTTGATATCGATTTTGGCAATGGAGAAATAGACACTGGCCTTACCCCAAGTGGAGATGCTAATGCTGATGCGGGCACTTCCTATCTCAACCCTGGCAATTACACCGTAACCTTGACCATCAATGGAGGCAGCACAAGTTCTTCGGAAGTCATTACAATATTTGCCAAACCAGAGCCCGAGTTCGAAATCATCAACAACACTGCTACTAGCTGCATCGACGAGTCATTCACCGTCGACTTTGACTACACAGGCACAGTGCCTACTGGTGGTGGCGAAATTGTAAAATGGAATTGGGATTTTGGAGACATGACCGACCCAATCGAACTCCTAGCTGCAGACGGAAACAATGGAGATATCAGCTATACCTACAGCACATATGGTACATTCAATGTGTTAGTCAATGTAGTTGACGTGAATGGCTGTACCGAAAGCTTTTTCATTCCATTGGCTGTAAGCCTCTACCCTGAACCCACAGCAGATTTTGATATCGCATACGCAGATGAAAACTGTTCTTTCCCGCTTACGCTTAATCTCACCAATAACTCCACAGACGAGTTAGACGACATCAGTCAGTATAGCTGGACAATCACCGACACCAACACCAGCAGTGTAGTGGCTACCAGTACAGTAGAAAATCCTGACCTAGTACTCAACAGCGCAGGAAATTATGACATTACACTCGAAGTCAAAACCTCAAAAGGAGGTTGCACCGACGAAAGCACACAAAGTGTATCGTTCGTGAATAACACTTCATCCTTTACAGAGGATGCAGTAGAAACTTGTGAAGGTGGCACCATCAATTTTACCAATACCTCTACCGACGGCTTAGGAGGCATACCTAACGCCTACTTTTGGCAATTTGGAGATGGCACAGATAGCAACGAAGAAAACCCAAGCCACACGTATACCGACGCATCAGGCAGCCCATATACCGTATCGCTACAAGTCACCTTTAGCAATGGCTGTAAAGAAACAGTGACCATGACAGATTTGATCACCATCAATCCTGGCGTAGCACTTACACTCACCACAGACAAAGACGAACTGTGTGACACTACGCCCGTCACCTTTACTACTACAGGAGGAGCAGATACATACTCATGGGATTTTGACTACGATGGCATCACTCCAAATTTCGATCAACAATCTACTACAGAAAACATCCAATACGCCTACTTAGCTGAAGGCGAATATGACGTATATGTATCCGCTCAGACGAGCGATGGCTGCTCGTCAAGCACCCTACTGTCTGATCAAGCTGGTAATCCGACCATCAAAGTAGAGTTTCCCAAACCCGTATTCGAAATCACCGATGGCCAACAAGGCTGCATAGATCCCACACCTACTACAGCAGATTTTGATGCTACTCTGTCGAGCAACAGCTATCCGACAGGGTCTAATTTGATCACCAACTATGCTTGGGATTTCAATGACGACAACTCCGTGGATCAGTCTGGATCCAGCCCTTTAGCTAATGATATTATTTTTGACCAAGAAGGACGATATGATGTTCGGTTAACCATCACAACCGAGACCGGCTGTTTGGCAACAATCGTCTATGAAGATACCGTGATGAGAGGCTATACACCACAAGCCTCATTCGACATCACCTCTCCCACTACGCTCTGCGTAAATGATGCCGTGAGCGTACAAAACACCTCCATCCCCAACGGAGCCACACTCACACCCATCGACAGTTTGGTCTGGGATTGGGGAGATGGCTCTACTACCACTGGCACACCAGCACAGGTAGGCACCAGTGGTCATGTGTACGACGACGACACCCAATCCACCGACCCCACCGAATACGTGATCACGCTATATGCCTATAGCAATGGATGCGAAGACATATCAGCCTCACAATCGATAGAAATCAACCTGCCTATTGCTCGGTTTGACTACCCCAATATTGGCAATTGCTTTCCTGGCGTAGGCATTGATTTCGATGCTTCGGACAGCGAAGGCGTAGATGAATACCGATGGGATTTTGGAGATGGCAGTTACTACCCAGGGCCTACATCCGCAGAATACACCACTGGATCAGACCCTACTTTTATCGGACATAGATTCACGAAATTAGGAGAATTCACTGTTTCACTTTACGTAAAAAACAATAGCAGTGGATGTGAAGACTACTTTTCATCCCTCATTCCAGTCACTTTCGGCACACCGAGATTCTCTACAGTAGACGTCGAAGTATGTAAAGATGATGAAGAAGTAATTTTCACTAACACCTCTCTGTCCTACGCATCGAACCCCTCCTATTCGTGGGATTTTGGTGATGGAGCCACCCCTGCTACTTTCGACGGAGAAACCCCTCCTGCAGTAACATACGCCACAACCGGACTAAAAACCATCACACTCACAATGGATGAAAACAATGGGTGCAATATCAAACAAGAACAAAAAACAGCGTACATCGATGTACGTGGACCAGTGGCTAGCTTCACAGAGCTCTCAGACAATACAGACGACGACTACCAATGCCTAGACCCAGAGGAATCTATCGCATTCACCAGCACATCCAACGCCTCTACCAGTGCACAGCAACCCGACGACAACGAAAACACCAACATCGGGTGGAGTTGGAATTTTGGCGCAAGCGCTACCCCATCTACTACAGATGCCACCGACGAAAGTAGCATCGATGTACGATATAATACGCCAGGCCAAAAAGATGTATCGCTCACCGTCACAGATGATTGGGGATGCACAGACACCATGCTCGCCGAAAAGGAAATCAATATCCCTAACCCTACCGCTGCATTCAGCTATGCTTCTGGCAACTTGTGTACTGGCGAAGATTTATTAGTAACCAACGAATCGACCACAGACGGACTCACCACATTAGTAAGTTATCAATGGAGTACTGACGCTGACGGTACTATCACGGCTCCTACGTCCGCCGATCCTGGCATCATCACTTACGCTACTGCCGGAACGAAAACACTGACTTTGATTACCACCGATGACAAAGGGTGTGAAAACAGCGTTGCTCAGGCGTTTGAAGTCTATACTGCCGATGCAAGCTTCACCGACGATGGGGATGGCGGCTGCGCAGTAGCGACTATTAATTTCACCGACACTTCGAGCCCAGATGCAGGAATCGTAGCATGGCACTGGGATTTTGGAGATTCGTTTGGAGGTACCTCCAACGAGCAGAACCCTACTTATTCCTATGTGTATCCTGGCACTTACGATGTAGTGTTGACTACCACAAGCGCTGGAGGTTGTGAGGCGACCTCTTCGATTGAGACACTGACAGTGGCTGGCCCAGTGTATGACGACTTTACCTTCACTCCACTTGACGGCTGCCTAGGCGACACCGAGACCGACATCGAAGTTACCTTCACAGTCGTAGGCATGGACAATGTCAAAATTCTAAGAATCGACTTTGGTGATGGCTCACCAGTATATGAAGAATCTTTTGCCGATCCTGACAATCCCCCTAGCCCACACGATGTAGTGTATAGCTACAATCGCAGAGGTCTCTTTCAACCCAAATTGATTCTAGAAGATGACCCCAACAATCCAGAGTCTTGTGGCAAATTCATTTTCACCACAGACAACGAAATAAACATAAGCGAAGACCCACAGCCTGTATTTTCTTCAACTGCCATAAGTAATGAATCATGCGAAGACATTACGGTTGACTTCGAAGACATTACCCAAGAATCTGGTGGACTGATCGACGATAGATTTGAGATCGTAAGCTGGGCATGGGACTTCGGTGGTGATGGTAATTCGACAGATCAGAACCCCTCACATGCCTTCTCTAGTGCAGGCGACTATGATGTAACACTGACAGTGACCACTTCTGTAGGCTGTACCGGCACCACGAGCCAGACGATCACTGTAGACCCAGGACTCAATGACACCTCAGTAGCTTCGGACGAATCCATATGCGCTGGAGACACACCTACATTGGATGGACAAGCTGCAAGCGGTGGCAATGGCGCTTATGCATACCTATGGGAAACAAGCACCAACCAAACCAACTGGACAGACGCATCAGGCACCAACGATGGAGAAGACTACACCGTAGCCGCTACCGACCCGACCAGTCAGACAACAGACTATTATAGAAGAAAAACAACCTCTGTCAACTGTGAAATATATGGACCTACCTATTCGGTAAAGACAGACCCTACGACCATCGCAGGCACGCTAGATACTGATGCCAACGAATGCTTTGGCAACAACAGTAACACACTGATACTGAGCGGATACCGTGGAGCCATACTAGAATGGCAATCGTCGCCCGACAACTTCGTATCGACTACCACCACCATAGCCAATACCAGTGCAGAATATAGCTATACAGACATCACAGAGACCACTTACTATCGCGTGAGCGTGCAGAGTGGCACATGCCCTGGAGCATTTTCTAATGTAGTCACCATTTCGGTTCAAGACGAAATAACCGGCAACGTGATCAGTCCAGCATCTGTCGACATCTGCTCAGACAACGACCCTGCTGCGATCACACCCTCAGCAGCAGCTGGCGGCGATGGCAACTTTACCTATCAGTGGCAAGAAAGTACAGACGATACCAACTTTACCGACATCGGCGGCGCAACCAGTGAATCCTATGACCCAGGACTACTCACCACCACTACCTACTATCGCAGAGTCGTAACCTCCACGGGTACAATCGCCTGTGCAGTCATTAGCAACAGCATAGTGATCAACGTGACACCCGTACCAGACACTGGCCTCACCGTAACCAGCCCAGATGTATGCGACGATGAAGATGCCATCATTACCATAGAAAACTCACAAAACGGCTACACCTACGATGTCTTGAATGTAGACGCTGGAAATGCCAACGTAGGCAGTGGCACTGGAAACGACGGCACACTCAACATCACCGTACTGGAAGGCAATCTCCCTGACGGGGAATCCGTGTTCAACTATGTGATCAATGTATCTCTCGACGCTTGTACAGACGATGAATTCCCTGCGGGCTCACTCCAGATCAACGCCATCCCTACACTCACCTTGGGTGTAACCGACCTAGGCAATAGATGCGCAGGTGATGACCAGACAGTGACCATATCAGGAGCTCAATCTGGCTACACCTACGACATCCAAGACACAGACAATAGCAATCACATAGTAGCCAGCGGCACAGGTGCTGCAGGCGACCTAGACATTGTCATACCTAGCAGCGAGCTGCCTGCCACAGGCACTTTCAATTATCAAATTGCCGTGACCAATGGTGCTTGTGAAAGAGTACTAGACAATAGCGGATCATTCGATATCATCCCTATTCCAGACAATAGCATGGCTGTTTCGGACCCAACGGTCTGTAAAGAAAATCCATCACCTACTGTAGAGATTACAATAAACCCCACTTATGCAGACGTCTTTTATCAAGTCAGAGAAGATTTGGGTGATGTAGATGTAGCAGCTGCTCAGGAAGGCAACGGCGGCACATTGACTTTTGTCATTCCTGTTCCTGATGCGACTACTCTTTATAATATTTTGGCAACAGCCGAACCGATAGATGGAGAAAGCAACCCCTGCGAGGGCATAGAACTCACCGACAAGTCTACGGTAACGATCATCCCTATTCCAGCGACAGACTATACCGTCAGTGATCCTATCATTTGCGAAAACGAAGGAGACCTCACAGTCAACGTATCGGGCAGCGAAACGGACGTCAACTATTACCTAAGAGTAAAAGGTGACCCAACCAATCTCTTGACAGTAGCAGGTACAGGATCGGCTTTCGATTTTGTGCTATCTCCTGCGCCCACAGCCGACACCGACTACGAGGTAGTGGCGCAATCCGCCATCAGTTCTGACCTAGGTTTTTGTGCAGAGTACACACTTGCAGACGAGTCCAATGTACATGTCATTCCGATACCAGAGACAAGTGCGAGTATACTGAGTGTGAATGACTTCGAATACTGTGAAGAAGACGCAGCCGGCACACCTGATCTGGTATTTACAGTCTCCAATACAGAGATGGGTGTAAACTATACCTTGAGAGAAAGCGTTGCCATGACGGACATCGAGACACTGGCTGGCAATGGCTCAACAATCGCATTTACAGGGCAAACGGCACCGTCTGTCACCACGATCTATCAAGTGTATGCGCAAGCAGACGAATCTAGTGACGCAGGCCTGTGCTCAGAATACGTACTCGAAGACGAAGGAGTAGTGACAGTAGCGCCTATACCTGACAAACTAGTCGCAGCCGAAGATGCCTTTATCTGTATTGGCGACCCTGGAGAAATCCGAATCAACAGCCCAGAGGCTTTCGTGTCTTATCAGCTGATACGCCTCGGTGACCTGACTCCGGTAGGCCCTCCAATAGCCACCACCAACACAGACCCGATAGCCTTCCCTATCGCTATTGTAACGACCACTACCTACAAAATAGAAGCTACTTCAACTATTGTGGGAGGTTGTGACGCCGTCGAATTGGACAAAGAACCAGTGGCCACCATCATCCCTAGGCCTGATGCTTCGGTAGACTTTACTACACCTGACGACACGTATTGCGATGGAACTGAGATTACATTCAGTATAGAGACGGCTTCAGGCGTATCTTATCAACCTTACAAAGACGGTGTGCTCTTCGGGTCTGCGATTTCTGGATCGGGAGCCACAGAAACTTTCACAGATACACCTGCGGAGTCTGCACTATACACCGTAGTCGCCACTCCCATCCAGCAAAATAGCGATGGGGTGAATTGTGGATCAATTCAACTCACCGATGTCGTAGACATCACGATCGTTGGTCCCATTGTGTTCAACGTTCAGCCGACTGATCAAACCCTTTGTAGTGCTACGGACACCGAATTTGTGGCAGCTGTAGAAAACACAGGCGACGGCGGATCACCCGATTTGCAATGGCAAGTAGACACTGGAAGTGGGTATGGAGACATCACCGACGATGCCATCTACACAGGTAGCCAAACCGAGACACTTGTGATAGACAACACAGCAGGACTCGATGGCAACAGCTATCAGCTAGTTGCCTCGATCGATGCTTGTCAGGTCACATCTGCCCCAGCAGTATTAAATATCTCCGCCCTACCTAATGAAACTGGTATGTCAGTCTCTGCGGACGACATCTGTCTGGGTGAAGATGTGTTGGTGACTGTCTCAGGACCAAACATCGCCGATGGCGACTATACACTACATTATCAAGTCAGTCAAGACAATACCATCCCGACCACTACGGTAGCTGTCACTTTCACGGGCAACGTAGCCAGCTTCACCATAGCAGGAGCAGACTTACCCAATCCAGGCGACATTTCTATCTTCATCAGCGAAATTGATTTCACCACGGGCCAATCATGCGGTGTGAGCTTACTGATTGAAACAAACGTCATCATCTATCCTCTACCAGATGCTACTGCCCTAGGACTGACGATGGAGAGTGTATGCCTTGGCAATGACCCTACCGTGAATATCGATGGAAGCCTAATCACAGGCGAATATATATTCACCTATGACTTGAATGGTGACAATACAGCAACTGGTGTCAATTCTAGTGCCGTAGCCATCGTAAATGGTGTAGGCTCATTTGGTATTGCTGGCGGTACACTACTGAGCGGCACGACTACACTCACCATCACAGACATCGCCTTTACTACCGATGAATTGTGTGCGATCGGTGAGGTCAACACCTCCACCACATTCGATATCATAGATGCACCCGACAAGACTACCCCTACTTTTGATCCTACACCACTTTATGTATGCGAAGGTGATGCTGGAGAAATCACCATGCATGATTCAGAGCTAGGTGTCAAATATCAATTGAGAGACGGTACGACCAATATTGGACTTCCTATACCAGGCAATGATGGCGACATCGTATTCAGTGTATCTCCTACTGCAGACGTGACCTACAACGTAGTAGCCACTTCTACAAAAGTAAGCGGTACCTGTAATGGTGTCACCTTAGACAACGCACCGAGTGCCGTAGTGATACTCACTCCGGCTTCCACACTCGCCGTCACCAGCGATATAGACAAAACCTGCTACGGTGAGCCAGCTACCATCTCGGTGGCCAACACCCAAGTGGGCGTGACCTATCAGCTACAAGTGAATGGTACGGATGTACCAGGTTTTACCTTCGCAGGTACAGGTAGCGACGAATCTTTTGCTGGCACACCATCCAAGTCTGGCACCTACACCGTCTCAGCTACTCCTACTCAATCCAACAGCGACGGAGCTACTTGTCCGAGTGTAGGGCTATTTGACGTAGTGACCATCGAGGTAGAAGGACCTATCGAGATTACTAAGCAGCCAGAAAGCATCACCCTTTGTACTAGCGAAACTACCAATACTTTCTCTGCAGACGTAGTGAATAATGGAGCAGGGGGCACACCGTCGTTCCAATGGCAATCGAGCCCAGACAATGTCACTTACAGTGACCTCTCTAACGATGCCGTATATGCCAATACCAACACAGAGACCTTATCGATATTGGACAATACTGGACTCAGCGGCACGTATTACCAATTGGAAATCACCACCTCAGAGTGTTCTCTGGTATCAGACGCAGCTTTGCTAACACTGACCAGTATTCCTGACGTGACGGATTTGATCATCAGCACAGACAATATCTGTATCGGAAGTGACCTGCTCGTGTCTATAGCTGGCAACTTAGTAGACGCTACTTATCTGATGACGTATACCGTGACAGGTAGCAATTTGGTATCCCCTACGCAAAAAATCGTCACCATCAACTCTGGCGACGGCTCGGGCAGCTTCAGCATAGCATCGGATAAATTCACCAATACAGGTGCGGGCGTAGTGTCGATCACCAAAATCGACTATACCGGAGGTGAGCACTGCAGCGTACTCAATGTATTCGCCAACAGCTCCTTTGAAGTAGAACCAGTTCCTGACGTAGGCGGCGTGGATGTCAGCATTCCAGATATCTGTCTTGGCGCTGACGCTAATATCACGGTCAACGGAAGTCTTACCGATGGTGTATATCAGTTCGTTTATGATCTGTCTGGAGACAATGTGGCTACAGACCAAACCGAAGATCTCATCGTATCTGCAGGTACTGGTACTGCCATTATCCCGGCGGCACAGTTGACCAATGCAGGCACTACTACAGTTGTATTCAAAGACATTTATTACAATACAGGTGAAAAATGCAACACGATCATTACCAGCATGTATGCGCAAGATTTTGCAGTAGTAGCAGATCCTACTTTGACTACCGAAACACTAAACGATCCTACCATATGTGTGGGTGAAGCCCTAAGCATCGAATTGAGCAACTATCAAACAGGTGTGGATTATTACATCACTCGAAATAGCGACGATGTACAAGTCAGTGAGATACGCAATGCCTCAGACGACATGGGTGGTTTATTGGTATTTGCGATATCACCTACGCCTACGGTTTCTACTACTTACAACCTGGTTGGCTATGCCAATACCACTGGTGAAACTTGCACCCCAGTAGAACTAACCACTACTGATGCGACTGTAGTACCAATACCTGACACTGGACTGACAGTAGACGCCTCTGACAACGATATTTGCGAAAGCGAAGGCGTGACAATCACAGTCAATGGTACAGATCCTGAGGTGATTTACCAACTGCAGGCAGACAAGGTGAATGTACCTGGTGCTACCATTCAGGAGGCTACACCTGGCAACTATGATTTCCCAGAGCAATTCCCTACGAGCACCACTACCTATAGAGTGACTGCGACACCATTCGTAGGAGGAGCAGCCACTTGCGATACACAACTGCTTGCCGATACCGAAGAAGTAACAGTTGACGGCCCGATCACCATCAACACGCAGCCGATTGATGTAGTCGCTTGTACAGGTGAGACAGTCGCATTTACTTCAAATATTTCCGTTCCTTCTGGCTCTATAGCCTACCAGTGGCAAGAAAACGATGGTGGTACTTTCCAAGACGTGAGTGACGATGCCTTTTATAGCGGAGCCACTACACCTACTTTGACCATCTCAAATATCAGTGCACAAAACGGATACAAATACAGACTGTCGATTACCACGGCAGCATGTAGTGCTGTACTGACTGATGAAGCGACACTACAGATTACACCTACTCCACCAAATCCTGTAGATTTTGCACCATTCACAATCGCCGATGTCTGCGAAGGCACCGATGCCACGGTAGATTTTGGCAGCAACTTGACTGAAGGGTCTTATCAATTCACTTACAGTCTAACCAACAATACCAATCAAGACGTAATAGTAGCTGTGGATGGCAGTGGAAATGGTCAATTCATCATCTCCAACACCTTGCTTACTGACATCACCAACTATACTGTCACGGTACTCAATGTCGGGGCAAGCGTTGGTACCTGTGAGCAGACCAACATCAACACGCCAGTTACCAACTCTTTCGATGTGTTGGCAATCCCAGTAACAAGCAACTTGCAGGTCACCATAGACAATATCTGCAACTACACCACCGATGCTACGGTAGCTATCACAGGTGAACTTGAGGCAGGCATCTATGACATCACCTACGATTTGGCTGGAGCCAATATAGCTACAGATCAAATAGCCAACGACGTAAGCATCAACGCTTCAGGCGAGGGCACCTTCCTGATCTCATCAGGCGACCTTCCCAATACAGGCAATACAATCGTGACCCTCACGGAGGTAGCACAAAGCGATGGCAGTTGTCCAGTCATTGGTTTGGATGTTTCTGATAACTTCCATCGAACACCCGCGCCAAACACGACCAATCAAGTACTGTCTCAGCCTGTATTCTGTGAAGGTGAAAACTTCGACATCACCATGACCAACAGTCAGTTGCAGGTAAACTACCAATTGAGAGATGCTGCCGTATCCAATGTAGGTGCACTGGTACCAGGTACAGGTGGCAAAATCACATTTGCAGGTGTCACTACTGGAGCAGGCGTCTATACTGTAGAGGCGATCCCTAACCCTGTAGCTACTGTTACACCCGTTTGTACTTCTTCTATACTTACCGCCACCAGTACAGCAACCGAAATACCTGCGCCTGACAACAGTTTGGTAGTAACCACTGATGATGCAGACAATATCGTTTGCGACGGCGACGCAGTCCTACTCACTGTAGAGTCTTCCCAAGCAGAGATATGGTACGATTTGTACGACAATACCAATCCTGAAGATCCTCAGTTGATTGGAGGTTTGCTAGGTACTAATGGTAACATCACTGCCACAGTCACTCCTACTACCGATCCTACGATCTACTTGATCCAAGCCACTCCAAATGTACTCAACTCCAATGGTGTACAATGTACCACGCTAGACTTGACAACGGAGCCTTCGATCCAGGTACGTGGCCCACTAACGATCAACAATCAACCTGCAGACTACATCGTGTGTGGTGAAACCGCTGAGTTCAGCATCGACGTGGACAACACAGGCTTTGGTACAGTTACCTATCAGTGGTACAGGCTAGATGATGCCGACTTGATGACGCCTATCTTGCTTTCAGACGCTGGCGACTTCAACAATACCACCACCGCAACATTGAATATCATCACCAATGCCTCTACTTATAGCGCAGATCAGTTCTATGTAGAAATGCAGATTGATGGTGAGTGTCCTCAAAACTCTGAAACGGCTACCTTATCCGCCACCTCATTGCCAGTTACAACTGGTATGACTGCTACGGTAGCAGACATCTGTTTGGGCAGCCGCGCGACGGTCAACCTCACCAGTTCTTTGGTAGCAGGCAGCTACAACTTCACCTACAACCTAGGTGGTGCCAACAGCGCAACAGATCAAGTGGCCACCAACATCGTAATCAATGCGACTGGCACAGGTCTATTTAGAATCCCTGAGGCTAGCCTTGCACTAGATGGCACTACAGCGATCACGATCACAGCCGTGAGCTATGCTGGCGGAGCAGGTTGTGTATCTTCTGGTCTATCAGTCCTCGACTTATTCGATGTAGAGCCGCTTCCTGAAACCAGCACCTTAGCTGTGACAGTAGAAAACACATGCTTGAAAGAAGATGCCACAGCTACTATCGCTAGCAACCTCATCGATGGTGCTTACACGATCTCTTATACACTCAGCGGAGCGAATACAGGCAACTACGACGTAGTAGCAAACCTTACCAATAGTGACGGGTCTGGTAGTTTCACCATTCCGAAAATTAGAGTAAGCCAAGCGGGTACAACTACCCTCACAGTGACTGACATCCAATTCAACAATGGACAAGCCTGTAGCACCAGTGGTACACTATCTACAGATGATTTCGACATGGAAGCGCTACCCAACGTATCTGCCATGACATTGGCTGTAGCCAATGTCTGTGAAAGCGAAGATGCTACCGTAATGCTGAATAGCAGCCTAGACATGGGAGATTATACCATGAGCTATATCTTGTATGGATCTAATGCTTACGCTAATACTGAAGTCGTGAGTATTGACGCAAGTGGAAATGGAACAATCATCATCCCTACAGCCGAACTGACTACAGCTGGGGACATGACCATTTCCATACAAAGCATTGCTACTACACAAGGCAACCTTTGCTCTCAGTCTGGATTAGCCATCAATGCCAACTTCACTGTAGAAGACCTGCCAAACACCGCAGGACTCACCCTCTTAATCGATGATACTTGCCAAGGAGAATCCACTACGGTGATCCTTACAAGCAACTTGGTAGATGGAGACTACGAGCTGACCTACCGTCTGTTTGGAGCCAATTCGACTATTGTCAAAACTATCGTAGCGAAGGTAGTATCGGGCAATGGCAACATCAGCTTTACACTACCGGGCACTTGGCTACCCCATGCAGGACTGACCAATATTGGTATCTCAGCCATCGAATTTACTGACGGACAGCAGTGCAGCGTGAGCGAAGACTTCCAAGGCAGCTTCAATGTAGAAGCCTTGCCTGCTACAGATGATCTGACGCTTGCAGCAGACAATACTTGCCTAGGCGACCCTACACAAGTACAGGGCACAAGTACGAGCTTGGTAGATGATACTTATCTATTGACTTATAATCTGTCTGGTGCCAATGTATCCTCTGATCATACCATAGCCGTAGCAGTGACTAGTGGTGATTTCAATTTTGAAATTCCCGCTTCTCAGCTTACACTCCCTGGCGCTAATGTGATACGGATCACCAACATCGAATTACAATCTGGCTTAAACTGCGGCAGCAGTGCTGCCACAATCTCAGCCGCATTCGACGTGAACGAAGCGCCAGATGTATCTGGTGTCACTTGGACAGTAGAAAGCCCTATGTGTCGAAACAACGCCCCACTACTCACTATAGGAGGACTGGAAGCATCTACCTACTACAGTATTACCTTCGATAAAAATGGTACCGAAACTACTGAAATGATCACAACTGATGGAAGTGGGTCGTCAGACCTGACGACCGACGTATTGATCGCAGATGGTACTTACGAACTGATCAGCGTGAGCTTCGACGACGGAGACACGCAATGTAACAGCAGCCTCACTCGATCAGCTACCTCGGATGTAGGTTGTGCACCTATCAGCCAAGACGCTACCGTGGAGGGCATCGAAGACAACCTGACGGTTTTCTTCAACCATGACTTTTATTTCGAAGACCCTGACAATGACGCCTTGAAAGGAGTGGTGATAACTACCCTACCAAGCAAGGGCTTGCTCTTCTACTCCGGTGTGGTCGTGACTATGGCAGACGTAGTCACCAAGACGACCTACCCACAGCGCAACCTGTTTAGGTACTTTCCGAGCTTCGATGGCAACGGTGCGCCATTCGATAGTTTCACCTTCAAGGTGAGAGATGTATCAGGTGATGTAGACACAGAATACAGTGTAGCGGATTATACGATGTCTATAAACATCATAAGTCAGGAAGATGCACCTACCGTAAGCGATGTCTTGAAAACGACACAAGAAGAAACAACGCTCACTTTTGCTGCATCAGACTTTACGGCTAGCTATTCAGACACAGAAGGTGATCCTTTGCTAGAAATCAAGTTTAATGACTTACCAACAGTAGAAGGTACTTTGAAATTGAACGGATCATCCATCGTTGCTGATCAATCTATCCCATTGGCTCAAGCCAACTTAATCACCTTCGACCCTGCTACCAATATCATTGGCGAAGTCAGGTTCAAATGGTGGGGATCTGATGGCTCTTCATATTCGCAGGAACCTGCCGATGTCATCATCACTGTAGAACCAGTAAACGATGCACCAATTGCCATCGACGATTTCAACAATGTGAATGGCACCAATGCCGTATCGGGCGATGTATCGCTCAATGATTACGACCCTGAAGGCAATGACTTGGCTTTTATGCTAGTGACACCTCCAGAAAATGGTATACTAACATTCAATACCAATGGAACCTATACCTATGTAGCCAATTCAGGATATAATGGCAACGATACCTTTACCTATCAAGTATGTGACCTACCTCCTGCTCCACAAGCGTCATTGTGCGACGAAGGGCTAGTCACCATAGCAGTCACAGCCATTCTACTAGATACAGATCATGACGGTATCCTCGATATCATAGAAGTAGGCCCAGACCCTAGCAATCCTATTGATACGGATGGTGACGGCTCCCCTGACTACAATGACAAGGATGCGGACAATGATGGTATAGCAGATTTCTTCGAATACAAAACAGATAACTTCGGCATCGGTGGTCGGGTGAATGCCCCTGCCAATGTGTTGATTCCGAGGGATTCGGATGGTGATGGCACGCCAGATTACCTAGACTCCGACTCCGACAACGATGGTGCACTGGATATGGAGGAAAGTGGAAATGGACTACCTGTAGGTACCGACTCCGATGGAGATGGCATAGACGATGCTTTTGAGGACCCTAGCGGTAGCTCAAACAATCTGTCTCGAAACCCAAGAGATACAGATGGAGACGGCATTCCTGATTATACTGACGATGACGACGACAATGACAGTATTCTGACCATCAATGAAGATCTAGACAAAAATGGAAGTCCTATCGGGGAAGATACCGATGGAGATGGCATTGAAAACTACAGAGACAATGATGATGATAATGACCTGGTTCTAACCATCAATGAAGACATAGATGGAGATGGCAATCCGCTCGATGACGACACCGATGGAGATGGTATTGTCAACTATCTTGACGATGACGATGATGGAGATACCGTGCTTACACGAGATGAAGACATCAATGTCAACGGGCTACTCGTCCTAGAGACTTATCCTTGGTTCAACGATGATGGCACTTGGGCTGCAGCAGATGGAGACCCTAGAAACGACGATACCGACCTAGATGGCATCCCTAACTACCTAGATGAAGACGATGATGCCGATGGTATACTTACAAAAGATGAAGATGTGAATGGCAACGGAGATCCAAAAGATGACGATGAAGATGGAGACACTAAGCCAAACTACCTTGATAACTCTGACGATGAAGACGGAGATGGACTCCCTGATATCGAGGAATGCAGTCAGGGCGACAGTCCCACTGGATGCGACTGCGATAACGATGGTATTCCAAACTTCATAGATGCCTATGACGATTGTGGTGGTGCGTCGCTCCAGATTCCGAATGTATTCACACCAAATGGAGATGGATCTAACGACACCTGGCGAATACCGCTGATAGACGATCCGCTCTATGCGAACAATACCGTACAGATATTCAATCGCTGGGGTAGTAAAGTATATGAAGCCGACAACTATGAAAATGCCAATGTAGTATTTGATGGAACGGCCAACTCTGGCTTAGTTCCAGGAGGAGAAGAGCTGCCTGATGGCACCTACTTCTACATTGTAACCTTGAAGGATCAAGGGGAAAGTTTATCAGGTTATGTTGTAATTAAGAGATAAGAGGAGAGATGAAAGCATTTAAAAACACGATACAAGCCGCCTTCCTTTTAGCAATAACATTGCTAAGTACCGTCTCTTTGGCACAGCAGCAAGGCATGTTTACCCAGTATATGTTCAACGGTCTGGCGATCAACCCTGCCTATGCAGGCAGCCACGAAACGCTAAGTTTGACAGCTCTCACCCGATATCAATGGGTGGGAATCGATGGAGCTCCCAACACACAATCTTTCTCGGCACATGCGCCGATCAAGAAAGAGCAAATAGCACTTGGGCTACAGCTATTCAATGATGATATTGGTGTGTCCAAAACTTTCAACATGTTTGCCGCCGCAGCTTACCGCATCAACTTCGACAAGACTACTTTATCATTGGGTTTACAGTTGGGCTTTAGTAGTTACAAATCGAACGTATCTACGCTAAATCCAATTTGGGACAACAATGACATTGCGCTAAGCGAAGATGTACGAGAGCCTTTCAAACCCAATATGGGAACTGGAGCATACTACTACGGTGACCGTTTCTACCTGGGGCTGTCTCTGCCTACCCTCTTCAATGCTACCATTAATAGTTTTGAAATAGAAGATACTGGCTTGACATATGAAAGCGGTACTTCCCGACGTCACGTATTTTTGACGGGCGGATATGTATTCGATCTAGGTCACCATTTCAAACTAAAGCCAAGTGGATTGATCAAATACGTAGCAGGTGCGCCCATCCAAATGGACATCAACTTAAACTTACTCATAGACGAAGTGATCTGGGTAGGTACTTCGTATCGTTCAGGAGAAAGTTTGGACTTCTTGCTTGAACTTCAACTGACAAGTAGCCTGCGGTTCGGTTATGCCTACGACTACATACTCAACGACATCAACATGATCAGCTCTGGCTCTCACGAGCTCATGCTCAACTACCGAATCGAATTCAAAAAAGACAGAGTAACCTCACCACGATACTTTTAACCTAAGGGTACATCGCTATTATTATGAAAGAATATATACTTGTTTGTTGCCTAATCATCGCATCGCTCACCGCACAAGGACAATATGCCGATATCAAATACATTGGGAAATCTAGTCTAGCCAAAGGAGATGCAGAAGTGGCCAATGGCTCTTATGCTGCCTCAATCAAATACTATAAAATGGCTACCGAAGAGGAACCCACCAATGCCGATGCACAATTGAAATTAGCCAAAAGCTATTGGAAGATCAATGATATGCTCAATGCAGAAAAAGCACTGGCAGCCTATATCAAACTGCAAGACGAATTTGACCCTGAAATTATACGAGAGTATATAGAAGCGCTGGCGAGCAATAAAAACTATGACAAAATCAAACCTTGGGTAGCAAAGTATCAGGCCAAAGCCAAAGAAAGTGGTATCCGCATAGATCGACTTGATGCCTTCAGCAATGTAGAGCAGTTCAACAAAGACAGCAAGTACTACACCGTCTCTCACCTGACCGTAGCCAACGACTGGTCAGACATGGCACCTACCTACTACAAAGAAGGCTATTTGTTTATCTCCGATCGCCATGAAAAGGTAGTGATTCGGAGCAAAACGAAGAAGACTCAATCGAACTACTTAGACATCTATTACACAAAAAAAAGACCTGACGGTGGCTATATGAAGCCTAACCGGTTACAAAAGAAAATAAATACCAAGTATCATGAAGGGCCACTCTGCACTTATCAAAACAACTCCAAAGTAGTATTGACACGCAACAACCTAAACGATAAAAAGAAAGCGCAACGCAGTCGTACGGACGATCAAAACAAGCTCAACTTATACTTTGCAGAAATTGAAAATGACAACATCAAAAATATCAGCCAGTTTCAATACAACAGCCCAGAATACAACAATGCACACCCTGCCGTAGCCGAAGATGGTTCGTATATGATCTACGCTTCTGATCAGCCTGGAGGACTGGGAGGTGCAGACTTATACATCACCTACGCTACAGCCGATGGCGGCTGGTCTGAACCAGAAAACCTAGGATCAAAAGTAAACACCAAAGGCAGCGAACTATACCCTTCCCTGACGGGTAATGTACTCTATTTCGCATCAAACGGTCAGCCTGGGCTTGGTGGCATGGATGTCTACAAAACGGTACTCACTGGCAAGGAACCTGGTAAGGTGACCAACCTCGGTAGTCCGGTCAATTCAAGTAAAGACGACTTTGGTTTGATTACCAAAACTGGGCGTGAAGGGTACTTCGTCTCTAATAGAAGAAATGAGCTCTATGACGTGATCTATAGCTATACCTATACCAAGAAAACCGACGACAAACTCATTGCTCATGTATACGCGATCGACACTATTTCCAATCAAGTGCTATCCAATACCGCTATCAATGTAGTAGATACCAGAAACAATCAATTTCTAGCTCCCTTCGAAGTGCGTAGCGATACTTTCACTTATGTATTGGATACTGGGGTAGAATATTCGGTGATAGCCGCCAGACAGCAGTATTTTACAAACCAAAAAGTATTCTTCTCAGGTAGTGAAATCAATGACGAATTAGACTGGCCTGTACCATTGGACTCCATGGCTGTTGGCAAATCAATCAGACTCGATGACATCTACTATGATTTCGACAAAGCAACTCTTCGAGATTCTTCGAAATATCAGCTCAATTACCTGATAGTGATGCTACAAGACAACCCAACTATGAAAGCAGAGCTACACTCACATACGGATACTCGAGGTTCTGAAAGCTACAATATGAAACTCTCAAAGAAAAGAGCAAAATCAGTAGTAGACTACATGGTCACGGCTGGCATCAACAAAGATCGTTTGGTTCCTGTGGGTTTTGGAGAATCTAAACCTTTGGTAGACTGCGCCCCAGGTGAATGCACCGAAGAGGACCACCAACTCAACAGAAGAACGGAACTATTAGTCACTGACTTGTAGTCTAGTCTACCCCTTATTAGTTTGTCTTAACGTTTAAAACTAGATCTTATAATTACTACGAGCTGAAATAGTACAACTTGACACAAAAAAGGCGCTCTCAATATTGATTATTGAGAGCGCCTTTTTTTACGCATAAGCTGTTTTA
This sequence comes from Reichenbachiella carrageenanivorans, assembly GCF_025639805.1. Taxonomy (NCBI): domain Bacteria; kingdom Pseudomonadati; phylum Bacteroidota; class Cytophagia; order Cytophagales; family Reichenbachiellaceae; genus Reichenbachiella; species Reichenbachiella carrageenanivorans. Next base: position 4,069,830 of record NZ_CP106735.1, read on the forward strand.
ATTATTCAATACCCTGACAGCTCATCGCCCACTCAATGTATTGTTCTTGGTTTTCTTCAAAGCTCTCTGGTTTTGCTTGTGCAAAAAACAGATAGTGCACAGGATTAAACTTGTTTTTGGCCACTACAGCATAGATCATTTCTTCTCCAGCTTGCGCTTCATAAGTATCCCACCAAGCAAAGCCATTTTCATCTTCGCCGTCTACTACTTTTTCCCAGTTTTTTTCAGGAATACCTGTTTCGTTTACAGCAAAGTTCACAATGTTTGCTCTAGTGTACTGCTCTCCAGTAAAAGCATAGGCATTGATTTTAGTCTTGGTTTCACCATTGAAGCCTTCTATTTTTGCATACCCTTCAGTTTCTAATAATTTGAACCCAAAACCTTGAGGAATCGACATGTCAAATTTATAATCCTTAGTATTGATGTTGCTTTGTGCAAAAGCAAACAAAGCATAAAAAACAAGGGCAAGAGATAATACGGTCTTTTTCATAATTTAAGTTTAATTGATTTTCCAGTTAGGTGCTTTACCCAGACAATAAAGCTATTCATTTTTCTTATGGTACAAAAACAATTTTCCCTTTCACTTTTTTCAGTTTAAGCTCGTGCATCGCTTCGGCTACTTTCTCTAATGGGTATTGCTGATACACTTGTGCATGTACCTTTCCTTCTTCCAGCCACTGGACAATAGTCTTAAAATTATCAGCATTCTCCTGTGGCTCGTTCCTAAAAAAACCACCCCAAAACACACCCACAATCGAGCAACCCTTCAGTAAGGGCAAGTTCATCGGGATTTTGGGTATCTCCCCTGCGGCAAAACCAACCACCAGATAGCGACCTTTCCACGCAATAGCACGCAAGGCTGGCTCGGCAAATCGATCGCCCACAGGATCATATATCACATCTACTCCTTTGCCGTTGGTCAATGCCTTGGCCTGTTCCTTTAGATCCTCTTTCGAGTAATTGATCGTCAGATCCGCTCCAATCGATTGACAATAAGCCAATTTCTCATCGGTACTTGCTGCAGCAATTACAGTAGCTCCTAGTGCTTTGCCTATCTGAATAGCTGCCGTACCCACACCGCCAGCGGCTCCCAATACAAGCAGCGTTTCTCCTGTCTGCAACTGCGCTCTATTCACCAGCGCATGATAGGATGTACCAAAGGTCATCATAGTAGCTGCCGCCTGCACAAAATCGATACTATCTGGCAGCGGAAAGACATTGGTGGCTTTTCCTCTCACCTCTTCTGCAAATCCACCCCAACCCGTACCAGCCATTACTCGATCGCCTACTTGAAGGTGGGGCACGCCCTCACCTACAGACTTAATCACTCCTGCCACTTCTCCTCCTGGAGAAAATGGCATCTCGGGCTGAAACTGATATTTACCCTCTATAATCAAGGTATCTGGAAAATTGAGGCCACTGGCCTTTACTGAAATAATCACTTCTCCTATATCGGGAACGAGCGATTCTGTTTCTTTCACCACCAGATTTTCAGGAGGCCCATAAGATTCGCATAATACTGCTTTCATGTTCTGTTTTTTATACCGCCAAAAGGTCTGGCTCTGAGAGATAGATGAGATAGCCATCCACTTGATCGTAGCCCATCTCACCCAGTATGTTTTTATACTCTTGTACTTGTCGCAAATGTCCATCTGCTCGCGCTCCAGTTTTGTAGTCGATCACAATGGCTCGGTTGTCTTTTACGATTACCCGATCTGGTCGTTTCAGTTTGCCATTAGTCAACAATATCGATGACTCATTTTTCACCTGCCAGCTTACATCAAACCATCCTTCTATTTGAGGGATTTCCCATATCTCTCTCAGTTTTAATTTGATATCAACCATTTCTTGATCCGACAAACCGAATTTAATCTGTGCCTTGCTCAGCGCCATAGTAAAATCATTCTTAGACCTAATCAGAGAAAAAATCCAATGAATAATCTGTCCGTAGTTGATCGACTCTACCACGGCTTCTTCCAGAATATGTGCCTGTTGTCGAAGCTTGATCCGATCTGCAGGAGGGGAAAAATCATACGCCGTCAAGGAAACTTCTCCTTCTTGTGGAGAAGGGTATTCAGAATGCGGAGGTAATTTCCCTATCTGCACTGGCACCAATTCCTCTGCTAGCAAAGACCTGTCTTTAGCATACTGATAGAGCAGATCGGCCACACTCGTCATGCTATTACCAAACGGTTTCACAGGTGCCATTACATACAATGCCTCTTCTGCACGCGTCAGAGCCACGTAGAGCAAGTTCAAACTATCCAGATAGACATCCGCTTTTTCTAGGTAGAAATCTTTCGCAAATACGGTCTTTGCCAAATCATTTTTATACCGTACTGGTAGATACGGTACCTGCTCTAGCACTTGCGCCCCATTAGTTTCACACCACAACAATTGCTCATTGGTACCATGATCCAGAGACCACTGGCAAAACGGCACGATCACCACCTTGAATTGCAAGCCCTTAGACTTGTGCACCGTCATCAGGCGAATAGCTTCCTGATCCTCAGACACCTGAATAGAACGTGTATCATGATCACTCCACCAGACCAAAAAATCTGTAAGGCTATCCCTCTCGTACTTTAGATAGTCGAGTATCAAATCCTGAAAAGCAAGCAGATAGGCGTGATCACCCACCTGATTGAAAAGCTGAAAATGATGGATGATAGCTTCCACCATTTGCGACATATTCATTTTAGTTAGTTCGCTTTCCTTCGCTATCAAGTCCGTTGGATTCCAGATAGCATCTGTTCTTTCTCCATATTGCCGGCAAGCATAGTGCAGCTGGGCTTTCGCCAATGGCTGTATGGGGTTGGCTAACCACAGCAGGCTTTGCAGTACCAAATGCACCGCAGGGTTGTTTTTGATAAACAAAGACTCATTAGATATGATGTCGTACTTGTAGCCATCATTTCCTGTCTGAAGCTGATATTCCATCAGACCTTTGGTTATGGTCTTGCCTTGCGGGTTGGTTCGTACCAAGATCGCAATATCATTCAGTTGGTAATTGGCTTTTTGGAGGTACTGAAGATACTTTACGAGTTCATCTATTACATACTGATTCACATCATCTATCTCTTCGTCCTTCTCATAAAAATGGAGTTGTATCAACCCATCTCCAGACTCATCAAAAAGCTGCTGGGCACTACTATCGTAAGCCGCCTGCATATTCAGGCTGGCCTTGATTTCTTCACCTATATGACCTCCTAAATGATTTTCTAATAGCTCTGGTGCACGTAGAAACAAGTCATTGTTAAACTCCACAATGTTCTGCTTACTTCTTCGGTTGGTACTCAAACCCTCGTCTTTGATATGGTTTTCGCCAATGTCTTTACGGATTTGATCCAATAGGATTTTCCAATTACCCCCTCGCCAGCGGTAGATGCTTTGTTTGATATCACCCACTACCATAGAGAAGTTGCCCGCACTCAATGTGTCTTGAATCAATGGCTTGAAATTATTCCACTGCAAGCCACTGGTATCTTGAAATTCATCGATCAGATAGTGCTTGTATCTGGTGCCTACTTTTTCATAGATATAGGGTGCATCGCTGTCGTTGATGATCTCATTGAGGAATACTGGAAAATCAGAAATAAGCAGTAAGTCGTGTTCCTCTCGGTAGTCATTGATCTCATCTGAGATGCGCGACAGCAAGCCAAAAGTGTATATGTATTTAATGACTTGATTGAGCGATTGATACTCTCTACCATTCTCTTCTATATAGACCAGAGCTTGTGCACCAAGTGTCTGAATCCCATCCCCAATGGCTGATTCTACTAAATCCTTAGTCTTGGATGTTTTACTATACCATACATCTTCTTTGATGGCCTTGAGTGTATGGTTATTAGCATCCTTAAACTCACCTTGCGCAATCCCTTCAAAAAAACCACCAACTCCTCTCGCCTTTTGTGTAAAATCATCTTTAGCCAACCCATACCTATCTAGGATAGCTTTGATCTTTCCGCCAATGGCAGCCATGCCTTGCTCTAGAGTCGTTCGTCTATCATTTAGACTTTTGATAAAGTTATTGATGAAGTCTGGTTCACTCAATTGCTCAAAGACTTTGTGTTTATTGAGTACAAGAAACTCATTAAACAGCTCGCCTGACAGGTTTTTTATGTCTTTTCGGGTATCCCAAGACTTGCCTTGATTGATTTGATAAATAGCAAAATCAGTCAACCATTTCACTAAATGAGGATCGTTCGCCATGTCTGCGAGCATTTGATCTATTACCTCTGAAATGACCTTGGACTGATCCAGTTCGATCTTAAAACCAGTCTGAATACCAATCTCCCGAGCAAAAGATCTAACGATCTTCTGAAAGAAAGCATCGATCGTAGTAACAGCGAAAAACGAATAGTTGTGTAAAATACTTTTTAACAAAGCATCTGCTCTTTCGGAAAGTTGTTGTTCATTGATATTCAGTTCAACCATCAAGTCGGCAGACATAGAATTCTGCCCTTTGGCTAACTCTTTCAGTGTACTCTGTATCCGCGACTTCATTTCTTCAGTAGCCTTATTGGTGAAGGTAACGGCCAGCACTGTTTTGAAGTAATCTGGATATTTAAGCGCCAAGCGGATGTAATTATAGGTCAGAATGTAGGTCTTGCCAGACCCAGCCGAGGCGCGATATATACTGAAGTTTTTGATGATGATTAGCTGTTAAAATTGGATTCTAAGAAAGGCAATAAGATCGACGAATGCAATAAAAACCCATCATTACCCAAAGTGATCAACATCTTCTATTGCGTCCCCCCTAGAGGGCAGAAATATCAAAGACCTAGCCACGGCACTTATCTTTCTTTGAGGAACATCCGATCTGCCGCCGGGTAATCACAGGCACAGGGACATTACAATCAAAACTCTTCAAGGTTTATCACGACATTCACCTTGTGAATCTGATTAGTTTTCTGATGTTTCAGTAATAACATTGGAGAGTTTAAGACCATCTCCAACTGTGGCAGCGAAAGTTTAATCCTTTTTCTTTTCTTCTTTGTCTTCCTGTCCTTTCACTAGCTCACCATCTTCCAGTTTTTTGGAAACAGCCAAGTATGGCCCAGTAATAACCTGATCAGATTCTGTAAGGCCTTCTAGAATTTCAATATTATCAAAGTCGCTGATTCCCGTTTTGACCACCCGAAGCTTGGCTACACCATCTTCATTAACGAAAACAACTTCCTTCAAATCCTCCTCACGATTTCTTTTAGAGGCTTTATCATCTGCACTTTCTTCCTCTTCTACCTTAGGTACTCGTGTAGTTACTGCACCTAATGGCACAGATAAAATCCCTCTTTTCGTATTGGTCACGATGTCTACACTGGCAGTCATTCCTGGGCGAAAAGGCACCTTATTGTTGGCTACTAAATCTTGATAGGAGCTATTCAAAATTCTGATTTTTACTTCAAATTCGGTGACTGCATCTGGTGATGCCTTTTCATTGGCAGTATTGGCAATAGCCGTCACCCGCCCTTTAAATTTCTTATCAAGGTAGGAGTAAGCATCTACATCGATTTCTACCTCATTGCCCACGGACACACGCACGATGTCGTTTTCATTGACATCCACACGCACTTCCATATGCCCCAAATCCGCGATACGCATCATCTCTGTACCAGCCATCTGCGAAGTACCCACTACGCGCTCACCTTTTTCTACACCCAACTTCGACACGATGCCTCCCATAGGTGCTGTGATGGTGGTAAACATCAAATTTTCATTGGCCTCTTTCACACTGGCCATCGCACTCTGTACGATGTACTTGGAAGCCTCTACACCTTTCTCTGCGGATTTCAAATCCTGTGCTGCTATTTTAAAGTTGGCTTCTGCCAATTCCATATCTGCATTGGATATCGCTTTAGAATCGTGTAATTTCTTTTGTCGGTTATATTCTAATTCTGAACGATTAAAAGAAGCTTGAGCCGACGCCAATCGAGCTTCAGCATCGGCCAGATTGGCACGTTGCTGGTTGAGCGAAGCACGAGTTCTATCCAAAGCCGATTTAAGGTTATCTGGTTTTAGTTTGATCAATACATCTCCTACAGCTACCGAATCACCTTCTTCTACATTCAATTCGATGATCTCCGCAGACACCTCTGGACTTATCTTCACCTCTACGATCGGCTGAATCATACCCGAAGCACTGACCTGCTCAGTAATGTCTACTTTTTTAGCTTCACCCATTGTGACTTGCATTCTTTCACGCTCACCTATCCAACCATTCTTTTTCCCGATCATTAGGAATACGATCAATACCAATGCACCACCAATCAAGCCATAGATCAGTTTATTGTTGTTGTTTTTCTTAGCCATGAGTTTATAATGTAATGGGTTTACCTAGATAGAAGTCTAGAATTTTTTGTTTAAAAATGAAATCAAATTTAGCTCGAACCAAATCCGATTTGGCCATATACAGGTTGTTATTGGCCACTTGATAATCCACGAAATTGACCGCGCCCAGATTGAACTGATTTTCTATCACTCGAAAAGCCTCTTCGAGTGCTTCCACTTGCTTTTGATTCGCAGTGTGTGTTTTAGAAGCTGCAACCATGTCGTTGTAGGCTGTTTCTATATTTTGACGCAGTTGGTTTCTCACTTCCTGCGAAGCCACCTCTGCCCGGTACTTACTGAGCATGGAGCGTTGCACATCGGCACGAGTTCTCAATTTGTTGAATATCGGGATGGTCAAGTTCAACCCGACGTTTTTTTCCATGTTTTCCTTGAATTGCTCTCCGACAGGGAAACTATCTTCAGTATCTACCACATTGGGCACATTCACATCTGAAACTACCTTTTCGCCAGTACTCGGCAAATAGCCGATGGGTACAGTATCAGGTACAGTACCGTCATATATGTCACGTGGCCTATTTGCAACACTCGAATAGATGGTTTTGAACCCCGCCGAAACTGACAGCGTAGGCGAATATGCGCCCTTAGAGATTTTATAATTCAGCTCTGCCTCTACGATTCTAAGTTCGGCGCTTTCAATCTCTGGCATCACTCCTTCTGAGGTTTTATATATCTCATCGGGCGTCATCAGTGCCGTTTCACTCGGCTGCAGTTCCAACTCAGGAACCTCTATCTCGAAAGGATCACCCGAAGGGATCAAAAGTGATTGTTTGAGATTCAATATGGCTAGATTATAACTATTCTCCGCATTGATCACATTTACCTCATTGCTTGCAGACTGTGCTTGCAAGTCGAGCAGATTGGTGACAGGTAGTGCACCAGCATCTACCATTTTCTTCGTACGATCGAGTTGCTGATTGGTGCTATTCAACTGATATTCGGCATTGGCCAAGAGCTCTTGGTTAAAGATCACATTTAGATACAAAGTGGCCACATTCATCCCCACATCATTTTTAGCTTTTTCGAGGTCTGCCTCTGATGCCGCATAGTTGACTTCCGCTTGCTTGATGCTATTGTGAATCTGCATCCCGTTAAACACAGTCAGATTACTACGTCCGTTGATGTTGGAAGAGTTATTTTTTTGTGTCGTAAAATTGTTGGTCGTAGGATCTATCGATCGTCCCCAGCTGACGCCATAGCTGGCTCCCATATTGAAATCAGGCAATCGTTCCAAGTGTGACTGATTCTTAGTCACTTCGCTCACCTTTAGATCCAACTCACTGCGCTGGATCGTTAGGTTTTTTTCATAAGCAATATTGATACACTCGTCGAGCGAATACTGGTAATCCTGAGCCCATGCTTGGCTGATACTCAAGCTTGCAAAAGCAAGAGCCAGCATCCATTTTGGTCGGTTATTATTCATTATGTTTTACTTATCAATGTCTGGGATATATATGACGTTTTTTATCCATTTCAAATGGCGCAAGTACTGCAAGGTGATTTCATTAAGACCTGAGTCCATCTCTAAAATCTGACAGGCAAGATCATGTTTTCCCTTTCGAGAAACGGTCATGGTCGCGATATTACAATCATCGTGAGCGATCACGCTGGTGATAAAGGTAATACTGCCAGGCACATCATCGGCTTCTATGATGATGGTGTGCAAATTGGCCGAAAAGCCCGCAGTGAATCCATTCACTTCTACTATCTTGACCACTCCACCACCTCTACTCTCACCTACCATATCTATGACTTGGTCTCCTTTTTTCAGTTTCACCTGAATGGTGTTTGGGTGTCTGGTCGAAGCGTTGCCCACCGATTTAAACTTATACTTGAGTCCTGCTTTTTTCGCCTCCTCAAAGGAGGTCTTGATGCGCTTGTCGTCCGTCTTATAATCCAACAAACCTGCTATGATGGCTCGGTCGCTGCCGTGTCCCTCATAGGTTCTGGCGAAGGAATTATAAAAAACAATTTCGGCCTCATCTGGAATACCTCCAAGCAACCTGATGGCTACTCTAGCGATCCTAACTACTCCTGCTGTATGAGAACTAGACGGACCGATCATTACGGGGCCGATCATATCGAATACACTACTTTTTTCCACTTTATTGTTTTGGGTGCATCATCCTAACATACGGTTTAACCCACAACTCATACAATCGAGTGCATGGCTAAATCCTAACATCAGATGATTAGTTGTCTGAATGAAAAATTTATTACGACAAGTTAAAATTTCTATTCAGAAAAATGGAATAGTGAGCCTAAGGATATGAGCTAAATTGCTACTGCTCCCTTGATATGCGGATGTGGGTCGTAGTTTTCCAAAGTAAAATCTTCGAAAGTAAACCCAAATATGTCTCTGATTCCAGGATTGATCTTCATCTGAGGCAAGGGTCGGCATTCGCGGCTCAACTGCAATTCAGCTTGTTCCATATGATTGGAATACAAATGTGCATCGCCCAGTGTGTGCACAAAATCGCCAGGCTCTAGGTCACAAACCTGTGCCACCATCATGGTGAGCAACGCGTATGACGCAATATTGAAAGGCACGCCCAAAAACACATCGGCACTGCGCTGATACAGCTGGCAGCTCAATTTACCATCAGCTACGTAAAACTGAAATAAGGCATGACAGGGAGGCAAGGCCATATTGGAGACTTCGGCCACGTTCCAAGCACTCACGATTAGGCGCCGAGAGTTTGGGTTGTTTTTGATGTCGTGGATCAACTGACTGATCTGATCAATCGTTTCTCCATTAGGTGTAGGCCAGCTTCTCCACTGCACCCCATACACAGGTCCCAGCTCTCCGTTTTCATCAGCCCATTCGTCCCAGATCGATACACCATTGTCTTTCAGGTATTTGATGTTGCTATCCCCTTTCAAAAACCAAAGCAATTCATGGATGATGGATCTGAGGTGTAGTTTTTTGGTTGTTACTACAGGAAATCCTTCAGACAGATCATACCGCATTTGATGACCAAACACACTTTTGGTACCTGTACCTGTACGGTCTCCTTTCTGAACACCCTCGTCCAGAATTCTTTTCATCAAATCGTGATATTGCTTCATGTGGCTTTGATATTATGGGTTCAAACTTGAAGCGATAAAGGTAATTGATACGTTCGAATTGCACCCGCTACTTCGTCAACTTTGCTAAGAAAAAGCAAGTAAGAAAGCAAACGGAAGGTATCGGTCTTTTAATTTATCACTGAGTCTGCTTCGTAGAAATTACTCTTTACGCCCTTGACTCCTGGCACAGCAACAAACAGACTGCCCGCTAGTGGATACTTTGCTTTTTCGTCTGCATTCATATCTACCCTGGCCGAAGTGATCACTAAGGAATCCAAATCGGCTCCCACAAAAGCACAAGAAGTGATATTGTGCGCAGGCACGTTCACTTTGCCAATGAGCGCACCTGTTTGAGGGTTGTACCTGCCTACCATGTTGCCATTCCAAAGCGCAATCCAGAGCATATCCTCTGCGTCTATAGCCATACCATCCGGATAGCCAATCCCCCCTATTTCGATCACAATTCTTTCATTCGAAATTTGCCCAGTTGCTTCGTCGTAGTCGAATGCTTTCACATTTTCATCAGGTGTATTGATGTAGTACATGGTTTTCTTGTCACTAGTCCATACGATACCATTAGAGATCGTCATGCTATCGAGCTGCTGCGTGGCTACCCCATGGTCTATACTATAAAGCGATGCTCTGTAAGCCTTCTGATCCAATCCCATAGACCCAACCCAAAAACGACCAGCAGGATCACACTTTCCATCATTAAATCGGATATTGGCAATCGTATCTTCTGGACTAGCGATAAGCTTCTTCGTTTTCGACATGAAGTCATAGGTATATATACCATCCTGAAGTGCCACTACTGCCTGCCCCAGTGTATTCGGCACGATGGTCCCTATACGCTGTTCTACGCCGTAGGTCTTTTGTTGTTTGGTTTTCACATCAGTAGTAAAAAACTGTTTGCTTTCTATATCGATATGCCAGAATTCACCCGTTTCATGATTCCAGATCGCGCCCTCACCAAGTTCGTTTTCCATTTCTACAAATAGCCCCGCTTCCCATTCGGGAATAGCTGGCTCTGCTGTTGGGCTGGTGCTAGATTCACTTTTTGTTTGACATGCCACTAAGGCATAGCCAAGGCCAAATAGGCAAATGGCATGGTGTAATTTCATTATTAAATATTTTTTTGAAATACGAAGATCTAAAATGCTCGTGTCTATCAAGCGAGGGGTTTGTCACAAATAGGAAGGACAAAGATTACTTTTCCCAAATACTAAAGTCTTTCCCTCTACCTCTACCGATAAGTTCGGACATGTAATAATGCTCAAGGGTATTGATATCTTTCAGTAAAAATTCCTGATCAGATTTGATCTCCACCACTGAAAATTCGAACTGCTCACCATAATTAGTCAGCACATATTTTTTGTTGGTTCGGATATTATCTAGTGCTATACTCATTAGTTAAAATTTCAGTTGGCAATATTACAATATTGTTAAATGTCATGAATTGAATTTAAGAATTATTAGTTTGCATCTAATGATTAGACTCCTAGCATTTGGGCTCTTTTGCCTCATCATCGACCTATCAGCACATGCTCAAAATGGAAATTACGGCATGGGTGCTCGATCTGCAGCTATTGGCGGTTCGTCGATCACTATTGGCGACGAATGGTCGCTCTTCAATAACATAGGTGGGTTGGCCAATTTCGATAAAAAAGCCATTTTCACTTCCTTCAAAAACAAATATGGCATTAGCGAAGTCACCAGTCTAGCACTCGGAGCTACTTACCCTATCGCAGGCGGCACTGCTGGATTGGGCGTATTCAAATTTGGCGACGACCTTTACAATGAGCAACGCGTCAATCTGGGTTTTAGCAACCAGTTTGGCATCGTAAGTCTCGGCTTGAATGTGAGCTACTATCAGCTCAGCATCGAGGGATCTGGCAGTAGAAAGACCATGATGATAGATTTTGGTGGGCGAGCCAAACTTACCGATCAGCTTTACTTTGGTGCTCATGTATCCAACCTCAACCAGGCCAAGCTATCTACCGTCACTGATGAGCGAATTTCTACCATAATGAAAACAGGCTTGAGTTATAGACCCAGCTTAGACCTGATGATCAACGCCGAAGTAGAAAAGATAGTCGATCAGGATGCCGTACTCAAAATAGGGCTCGAATATCAGATCCTAGAGCAACTAAGCTTACGTACTGGATTCCACACACATCCATTCGAAAGTAGTTTTGGTTTGGGTTTTCGTCCGGGTAAACTCAAAGCAGACTATGCCTACAACAACAACCCCGATCTCGGTGGCATTCATGAAATTTCACTCGGATATAGTTTTGGTGAGTGAAGAAACTAGCCTACATAGCTTTGATCTTATACGGCACTACATCAGTAGCCGTAGCACAGCGATTCAACAAGCAAGACATTGATATACAGGAATTTATAGAAGACCTCTATCAAGTACCTGATGAGGACATCAACTACGACGACCTGTATGAGTCGCTGTATCAGCTATACTCCAACCCTATCAACCTTAATGAAACCAACAAAAACGAACTCAACAGCCTTTACCAACTCAACATCGCTCAGATCAACAGTCTCATGGAGTATCTCGACAAAAACGGCCCTATGCTATCTATTTATGAGTTGCAAGTCATAGACGGTTTTGACCGTACTACGATCAACCATCTCATGCCCTTCGTAGAGGTGCGTTCACCAGGAGATCACTCCACCAAAGGACACTTGTTAAAGCGTATCACCACAGAAAAGAATAACTACCTGATCTTACGTACTGAATCGATTATAGAAGATCAAAATGGTTATATCAGAGAGGATTCATCACGCTACCTTGGCTCTCGCCAAAAAATATACGGCCGTTTTCGGTCGAGCCATTCCAAGGATTTTAGTGTGGGTTTGACATTCGAAAAAGATCCTGGCGAACAAATCATCTTTGATCATAATACCAACCAATATGGCTTTGACTACTATTCCTATCACCTGTTTCTTTACGACAAAGGGAATTTTAAGAGTATCGCCGTAGGAGATTATCAAATGCAATTTGGACAAGGGCTGGTACTGGGATCCGGCTTCAATCCTGGCAAGGGGGCTGAAACCATTACGACTGTAAAAAGAGGAAATGCAGGCCTACGCCCCTACACTTCTGCGCTAGAAACCAACTTCATGAGAGGAGCGGCTTTCACTTACACAATCAAAAACCTAGAAATCACTCCATTCTATTCAAGGCTCAAACAAGATGGAATCATCCGATCAGAAGATTTTAATGGAGAATATGAAGAATACATCACCGGCATTCAAGACATTGGCATGCACCGTACCTATTCTGAATTGGCTTCACGCAATGGCATCACCGAAGAAACTGCTGGCATGAACCTGACCTACAACGACTTAAAAAAGAAGAATCTTCAGTTTGGTGCGACCTTTATACACAACAGTTTTTCTGTACCTATCCAAAAGACTCCTAACAACTACAATCAGTTTGAATTCAAAGGCGACAAAAATTATAACATGAGCATATTTGCCAACTACAATTGGCACAATTTTTTGCTTTTCTCAGAGATAGCACGCTCCAAATCAGGCGGCACAGCTATGGTAGGAGGCTTTATGGGTAGTCTCTCCCCCATCGTCTCCATGAGCTTTCTTTATCGAAATTACTCCAAAGATTACCATTCCTTCTATGGGAACTCCTTCGGAGAAGGCTCTAGAAACATCAATGAAATCGGACTGTATTGGGGGCTGAAAGTGACGCCTAGCAAACGAACGTCTTTTGCGGCTTACTATGATAGATTTCAGTTTCCTTGGCTACGTTTTGGGGTCAATGCCCCTTCACAAGGGTACGAATACCTAATCCGAGCAGAATACAGCCCCACTCGTAAAATCAAACTCTATGCACAACTCAGAGAACAGGCCAAAGAGGTGTCTGTGTCTACAGAAGGAGGCAACTTGCATCAACTTAAAAACGGAGTGAAACGCAACTATATAGGCAATTTAGATTTTGCTGCACACGATATATTCCTACTCAAATCGAGAGTACAATTCAGTACTTATGACTTGGCAGGAGAGCAAACGCAAGGCTTAGCAGTCATGCAAGATGTCAATATTAAGATCAATAAATTTACGATTAGCACTCGGTTTGCCATATTCGACACAGAGGACTACGAAAACAGACAATATGTATTTGAAAAGAATCTACTCTATGTCTTTTCAATCAATGCATATGCGTATCAAGGGACACGGAATTATATCATGTTACAGTACAAACCTACCCGAAAACTGACCCTTTGGGCTCGATATGGCCGATTTGACTACCGTCACCAAGATAGCGTGGGTTCGGGAATGGATAAAATAGAGGGAAATACTAAGAGTGATGTGAAATTTCAGATTAGGTATAAATTATAAAAGCCCTGCTTCTCTCAAAACAAGGCTTTTAAACCTTCTTCACGTCTCTCATCATCATCCACACATTTCTCGTACAACTGACAGTTCATTCCTATTCAAAATACCTCCTTTGGCATCGATCATTAAGGCCAATAATTCAGATGGTTTGTCGATCGGAACAATCTCTTCTTGGGCATCAATTTGATTAAACCATTGGAGTACATTTCTTGTGGCTTCTTTTCTAGCAGCTTCTGTGGTCAAGGCATCTTCGATCACCTTCATAGACACTTTTGGATCTTCTATTTTCATGATTAATTTATTTTAATTTCTTATTATATAGTTATACCCAATTATTATTCCAATAGTTTGAATTTAGATCACAAAAAACGTTAAATGGGTGAAATACCTATAGCATTTCTTTGTTGGTCACATCCTTCATATTCGCAACATTCACCCATAAGAATTATCAATCTTTTTCTGTTATTTGAGCGTATAATAGAGGTTTTTGGGTAATTTAACTTTCCCAAATCAGCCTATCAAAAAATGAAAATCATTCACCGAATCCTCAAATTCATTCAAATCGAATCGATCTCTACAGATCAATTCGACAAGGCTATAGGTCTGGCTAAAGAGGATATCCAAATGGAGGTATCTAAGGACGGATCTGTAAGCACAGACGTGCTTGAAAAAATATGTAAGTTATACCCCGAACTCAATCCAATTTGGTTGGTCACAGGCAAAGGTGAAATGCTAATTGATGATTATTATGAAATTGGAAAAGCCATTGAAAATGTAGAATCTCAAGATGGTATCTACAATGTAATCGCGAGCAAAGACGTCGAAATCCAACTACTCAAAGAGCACATCCAAGGACTAAATGAACTGATCAAAGTGAAAAACAAACTTATTGAAGAGTATAGAAATGCATAGCCAATCCTAATTAGCTCCCCCAATCTTCTGATCCATCACTTTTTTCATTTCTTCTTTTTCCTTTTTAAACAGATCCAAAAGATATACCATTTCATTAGGGTTGCGAATCAAATCATAACCCTTTTGAGAAGATTTGTAATTGTATATCTTCCATAACCTCATAGACAATACTCCAGAAACAAAAACAAAGGTCATGATAAATGCCATAAGCCAAGAGGTTTTGGCATACTGCTCTCGCTCAGACTGTTTTTGTTTATAGTTTTGGTACTTGGTCAGAAGCGCTATTTTCATATCCTCATCTTTGAGCCATGCCTGAGTCTCTATCAGTGGTAGCGCCATGTCATTGATCAGCATGGTGTAATACAGCAAGCTATCTGGCTGATTCAATTTTTGGAAGGTTTTTTTCAGCGCCATATTGGTAATGGCCAATTCATTCATCTCCCCTTTTTCACTATTGTACACCAAACTCTTTTTGAAGCAACTCCAAGCTTTTTCGTATTGGCCTTTCTTGTTATAGACCCTACCGAGATTATTGTAGGTCACCCAAAGTTGGTTTTCATTGGTGTTATACTCTAGGGCTTGAGTTAAATAAACTTCTGCTTCTTCAAACTTATCAACTATCAAAAAAGCATTCCCCATATTATTGTATGCCTTCCACATATTATTGGAAGGATTTTGTGACAATGGTGCTAATTCAATTACTTTCTGAAAATGTTCTAAAGCTACTGTATAATTCCCCACTCTTGAGTGTAGGCTACCCATTTCCAAATAATTTTTTATCAAAGAATTATTGTTGTTCAGCTGTTTATTAATCTCTATGGCTTCTAGCAAAAACTCCATCGCTTCATCAAACCTCCCAAGGCTTTTCAAGGACTTCCCAATACCATAATTGTAATATGCCCGATCCTGATAAGTTGCTGCATTGACATGATCTAATGCCATTTGAAAATAAACAAGCCCTTGGTCGTACAATTCTTTTTCATAAAAGATTTGACCGATCTCGTTATACAAGCGAGACTCTATTTTTTCGTCTCCATGCTCTTTGGCTAATTCCAAAGCCATTAAATAATCCTGATATGCCTCTTTGGATTCGTTGTTTAGGTAGTAAATAAAGCCTCTCAGATAATAGGATTTAGCAATCAATATTGACGACCCTAAATCAGGGGCATCTAATAACAAGTCTATTTTTTGCTTTGATGCTTCATACTGTCCTTCACGGTATAAATCAGCCGCTTCATCATACAACGTCTGTGTATTGACTTCGACCGTATCATCACAAGAAATGATGAACATAATTATGAAAATATATTTGAAAAGCTTCAAATTCATAATTCAAAAATAAATAGGTTAGGTTGGTTTAGGAGGTAATACACTAAGAATTTAAAGGTCTTTTATAATGGGCCTGACCCATCATGTCCTCCAGTCCCATCTCCCAGATTTGTTTTTTCTGGCACTACGTTGTCATAAACTTCATCAGCTTGTGCATCTACACAACTAGTAAGTAAAGTACTGGCAAATACTACTGCTAATAATAATGATCCTAATTTTCTCATGGTTGAAATTTTTAAAAGTATAACTGATTAATTTTTCAATTGAGATGAGCCAAAGACCATGGGAAAAATTGAAATAGCGGTTGAAAAAATCCTGATAGGTAGGTTAGAAAAATAGGTTAGGCTGGTATGCTTTGAATTTTTTCTTTCAATATTTCTCTATGGCTCTGGGCTATCTCATATGTATTTACTCAAAATGGAATTAATAATATTTCATAGGTGAGGTAGGTTGCAGTTTAAGCTCCAGTTGCGAATAGCTACTAAAATTTTTACCTGAAAGTAGCATATCCTCGTCGTCTATCTTATAGTACCAGTTCGCCTGAACACTCATGCCGTTTTCTTTAAATTCTCTTAGCTGAGCCATCAAAAGATATAAGCAACGTGCAGAGCCTGTATTAAAATAATCTAGACTGAAATTGACCGATATTGAGTTGCTCCCTTCCACCAAATAGTAGGCCAACATCTTATCTATTTTATCATAAAAATCGACTGGATTTTGAGGGTTTGATACTCCTTTGATTAGCAAAGAGCGGTTGGACATTTCGAGCGCCACAAAGGGCGTAGAAGCAGTCGCTTTAATCACATAATTTCTGAACCTTGACTGATCAAGTGAAACATTGATGTTTTCATTCCCAGAAATTGCAATTACACCGTCCATTACTAAGCTCATTCATTCATCGTTTTAATGATCCTTTTTCATATAACAAACTTTCAAAGCTTATTATAATTCAAAGCTATCACGCATTTTGAATGAGATCAATAGGTACTGATACCCAAATATCGCCTAGGCGAATCACCTAGAAACCAACGAGTTATCCCCTAAATAACAACTAAAGACCGTGTTTGATGGCAAATTTGGTGAGACCGACAGCATTCTTCACTCCTGTCTTTTGCAGCAGATTGCGTCTATGCGCATCTACAGTCCGAATACTTATATGTAGTTCGTCAGCTATTTCGTAATTGGACTTTTCTTCAATAATAAGTTTGAGCACATCTATTTCTCTATTAGTCAAAAAACCAATGGGATTTTCCTTCATTTTCTCCTCTTTGGTTTTAGAAAACTCTGACATGATCACATTGGTAATCTCTCTCCCATGATAAGCCTCACCTTTACTGATAGACTCCAATGCTTCAAGTAGCACTTGTTTTCCAGCATCTTTGGAAATATAACCATTGGCTCCAGCCTTGAGCATGTTTACAATGTGCTGTTCGTCTACATACATACTCATGGCCAATACTTTGGTACTGGGCATTTTTTCTTTGATGGCTTTGGTACAAGCCACTCCATCGAGGTTTGGCATATTGATGTCGATGACTACAATATCTACGTTGTGATCTGCCAGATACTCTAGCGCCTCTACTCCATCTGAAGCCTCAGCAACTACTTGATAATCCTGCGACTCCGTAATAATCGCTTTGATTCCATCTCTCATGATCTTATGATCATCTACTAATAGTATATTGATACTCATGGTTAGACTAATATTTCAATGGTTATGATTGATCCGTTGTTTGACTCAAAATCTATTTTTCCTCCTAAGTAGGCTACTCGGTTGGCCATGTTTTTCAGACCTAAACCAGCGCCATCTCCTGCTTTACTGCTTTGCGAGAAGCCCACTCCGTCGTCTTCTATACTAACATAAACATAATTAGGATGTCTAATCACCTGAACGGTAGCATTTTTAGCTTGGGCATGCTTCAAAATATTATTGATTCCTTCTTGGCAAATCCGGTAAACGTTGGTTTCGAACTCTTCCTCAAACCGCTCGTCTATTCCATTATGGAAAAAACTAAAATTGACCCCTGATGATCGATCTACTTGATTGATCATCGTCTCCAATGCTGGTATCAAACCGTAATCAACTAAGGCTGGAGGCATCAGGTCATGAGAAATAGCCCTGCTCTCCTGAATAGCTCCTGCGATTAAGTCTGATACACTTTTCATTTTCTCTTTAAACGATACTTCTTGATAAAGTTCGGAAAGTGAATCCAACTCTAAACGAGCTACAGACAAGGTCTGCCCTAAACTATCATGAATTTCGGATGCGATACGCTTGCGTTCGCTATCCTTGGCTTTTATCATGGCGCGAATCCTTAATATTTCGGCTCGCTTTTCATTGTGTACATTTTTGATAACGCCCAGTACGCGCTCAGCCCTTCCCTGAACATCACTATGCATCACTCCTTCTATCCTTAGCCAATTGAATCCATGATCTCCATGATCGAATTGAAAATCCAATATGAATTTTTCATTCACTTGTTTATTCATAATCAGTCGATCTTCGAGTTCTACTTGATCTGATGGATGAACCTTGCTTAAAAAAAAATTAAGGCTACTACCCATGTCTTCTTTCTGATAACCAAAGACTTTGGAAATCGCTCCAAACCAACTCATCTGCTGTTTGGCTATAGAATAATCCCAAGTCACCTCATCCAAAGATTCTAAAATGGAGGCATTGAATTCGCTCAACCGATCACGCTCTATAATTACCCGACTTTTCTCCAACTCCACAGACAAACGCTGACCAACCACATGTACAAGTGAAAAATCTTCCGCATTGAATGCACTAAGTTTTTCGATAGGAATAATAATCACGGCAATCACACTCATGTGACTATCCAAACAAGGAAACACATAGTAGTGTGCCTTATTCAAAACCTTGTAGATTGTCAACTCCCGAAATATCTCCGATGAAACAACTGAAGGTTCTTTCATCTCGCTAATGGTCTGAAGCAAATGGGGCTGATCGGTGATTTTATCTCCCAACCGCTGTACTTTTCCTTTAGTCAATAGTCGCTCTATTGTCAAACTATGATCTCCCATACTCAATATCGCCGCACTCTTCGCATGGAGCAAGTCCATAATCAGAGTAAGTGTCTTATCGTAGATGAGATGTATGCTACCGGTCACTTTCGTTAATGAATTTGATGGTCTATATAGTCATTATCAAGAATACGAAAGGAGTATCTAACAAAAAGGCTGGTCATATTGGATTGAAACAATAAATTCAAATTGAGGCAGAAATTAGCAAAAACCAAAGCATTATCTTCATAACCTCAGGTTTTATTTAATCAAAAGTTGCGTGATAAAGGGAGCTAAGTTTCACGAATTTGCTACCATCTATATGCTGATTCTTCTAATTTCGCGGTGTATCAAGTAAACATCGAGCCCTTGGCATTCAACTACAAAAATATTGACCTCCCGATCGTAGCATCCGTCAAAGAGATTCAATCTAACTTTGAAAATCAAAATACACAAATTGTAAATGCACCTCCTGGTGCAGGAAAAAGCACACTTCTTCCCTTAGCTTTTCTAGGGCAACCTTGGCTCAATGGAAAAAAAATACTGATGCTGGAGCCTAGACGACTAGCTGCTCGTACTGTGGCCACCAGAATGGCAGAACTACTAGGCGAAAAAACGGGACAAACCGTCGGGTACCGTATTCGATTTGAAAATAAAGTGTCCGACCAAACTCAAATAGAAGTATTGACTGAAGGGATTCTTACCAGAATGATTCATTCCGACAACTCACTTGAGGGTGTCGGGTTAGTCATATTTGACGAATTTCACGAACGGAGTATTCATGCAGATGTGGCACTGGCACTATGTAGAGAAGCTCAACAAATACTTCGTCCAGACCTTAAGATTCTGATCATGTCTGCCACACTCGACATGCCACAACTCACCAGCCTTCTTCAGTGTCCTGTAGTGAAGAGCGAAGGTCGACAGTATCCTGTAGAGGTCAAATACACTGGGGACACCGATATGATGATGCTCCCTGAACTGACTGCTCGTATAATCATGCAAGCCACCAAAGAAAACGAAGGTGATGCTTTGGTTTTCTTCCCTGGACAAGGTGAAATCCGAAAGTGTGAAGAAATTTTGCGGGGCAAACTCAAAGGGTTCGCTATTCATCCTCTCTACGGCCAATTGCCTCATGGTAAACAAATGGCAGCCATCATGCCCGACAAGAACGGCAAGCGTAAAGTCGTACTAGCTACCTCTATCGCAGAAACCAGTTTGACAATAGAAGGCATCAAAATAGTAGTAGATACTGGCTACGGCCGCACATCTAAATTCGACCCAAAATCTGGCCTCTCAAGGCTTCATACCATACAGATATCCAAAGACTCCGCAGATCAACGTGCAGGACGCGCAGGCAGGTTGAGCGCAGGTGCATGCTATAGGATGTGGTCTAAAGCCACTCAAGACAGGCTGGATCTTCACGGTTCACCCGAGATACTAGAGGTAGACCTGTCCTCCCTCGCTCTGGATCTGGCCAAATGGGGCATTATGGATCCTAACCAACTGACTTGGCTCACTCCGCCACCACCTAGTACGATGAAGCGCGCCATGGACTCACTGCATGAATTACATGCTTTGAATAATGGCAAAATCACTCCGCACGGGGAACAAATGCATTCGCTCCCTTGCCACCCTAGAATCGCACACATGCTCATCGAAGCAAAAGCCCAAGAGTTGTTGCATTTGGCTACAGATATAGCCGCTTTGATAGAAGAACGCGATCCTCTAGGGCCAGAAGCTGGTATCGACATCAACGAACGAAT
Source organism: Reichenbachiella carrageenanivorans (assembly GCF_025639805.1). Classification (NCBI taxonomy): domain Bacteria; kingdom Pseudomonadati; phylum Bacteroidota; class Cytophagia; order Cytophagales; family Reichenbachiellaceae; genus Reichenbachiella; species Reichenbachiella carrageenanivorans. Next base: position 4,090,646 of record NZ_CP106735.1, read on the forward strand.
CATTGTCCTACGCAGACTTAGAGACGAAAATAGACTGAGTAGAAAATTTAGTCGCATAGAAAAAATAGCAGATTCATATAGAAAACTTTTCCACCTAAATGAAATAGACAACTCACCAATAGACCCTTACGAAACGGGTCTATTATTGGCACAAGCCTATCCAGAACGTATTGCTTTTGCTCGCCCAGGCAACAACGCCCAATTCAAACTATCGAATGGGAAAATAGCCATGGCAGGCCATAGAGACGATTTAGCACACGAGTCTTGGCTAGCAATAGCGCACTTAGACGACCGAGAAGGCATGGGCAAAATCTTCATGGCCTCGCCTCTCAACCCAAAAGACTTGGCTCCGATGGTAAAAAGCCTTGAAGTAATCAAATGGGACACTAGAGATGGTGGGTTGATTGCCAATAAAGAATTACGAATCGGAAGTATTGTCTTACAATCTGTCCCTCTACCAGACCCAGATATCGAACACCTCGAACAAGCCATCTATGATGCCATCAAGTCTGAGGGGCAACATTTGCTCAACTGGGACGAAGAAGTGACACAATGGCAAAACAGAATACTGAGCCTAAAAAAATGGCACCCACAAGGTCAATGGCCTGATGTGAGTCAAACCTACCTACTAGCAAGTAATGAAGAATGGCTAAAACCCTATCTGAGCCAGATCAAAAGACCCGAAGACCTCAAAAAAATAAATTTGAAAGAAGTGCTGCATCACCACCTGCCATTCGATCAGCAAGCAGAAATGGAAAAACTCGCACCACAGAAAATAGAAGTACCCACAGGGTCACACATCAAGATTCAATACTTTTCTGACGGTGCTCAACCCGTACTAGCCGTACGCCTACAAGAAGTGTTTGGCCTCTTAAAAACCCCAAAAGTAAACGCAGACAAGACACCCCTACTGATGCACTTACTCTCCCCTGGCTTCAAGCCTGTGCAAGTAACGTCTGACTTAAAAAGCTTTTGGAATAATGCCTATTTTGAGGTTAGAAAAGAACTCAAGCGTCGCTACCCCAAACATGCGTGGCCAGAGAATCCGCTTGAGGCTACAGCTGTACGAGGAGTAGATCGATCTAAAAACAAGAAAACCTGACGCATGGTCAGGTTTTCTTGTTTAATATTTAATACGGAGAGATCAGTATTTTGCCATTTCTGGATCTAATTCATCGGCCCAAGCCAAAATCCCTCCTTTGAGATTCAGCAAGTTAGCAAACCCTAGCTTTTCAAGCGCCACAATAGCATCTGCACTGCGCTTGCCGCTTCGACAATGAAGCACCACTTCTACATCAGAGCGAATTTGATTGACATGATCAGTGATTTCACCCAAGGGGATCAATTCCCCTTCCAAATTGGCAATCTCATACTCATAGGCTTCGCGCACATCGATAAGCTGAAAGTCTTTTTTAGTCGCTTTCCATTTACTCAACTCTTCTACGGTGATTTCATTCACCTCATGCTCCTTCTCCTTTTCGTTTAGTCCACAGAAGATTTCATAATCGATCAACTCTGTAACTGCTATGGTATTTTTGTTTTTATGAATCTTCATCGTGCGTGTCTCAAATGTCAGCGCATCAAACAAAAATAACCTGCCCGCCAACGGCTCCCCGATACCACTGATGACTTTCAGTACTTCATTGGCTTGGAGTGTACCGATAATACCTGGTAGCACACCGATCACACCTCCTTCTGCACAACTTGGCACTAAACCTGGAGGCGGTGGTGTTGGAAACAAGTCCCGATAGTGCGGGCCATTTTCACCCTCCTTATTTTTAAAATTAAAAACAGAAACCTGACCTTCGAACCTAAAAATAGAAGCATACACGTTCACTTTATCCAAAATCACACAGGCGTCATTCACCAAATACCTAGTTGGAAAATTGTCTGTGCCATCAGCTACTACATCATAATCTTTCACTATGTCTAAAGCATTCTGCGAAGTCAGCATTTCATTATGAACTGTAAAGTTCACATGAGGATTTAATTTTTCTAATCTTGCTTTAGCGGCTACAGCCTTGGGCTTGCCTACATCATCTACAGTAAATAGCACTTGGCGCTGCAAATTGCTATCGTCTACTACATCGAAATCTAGAATACCAATATTGCCTACTCCTGCTGCCGTTAAATACAGTAGCAAAGGGCTACCCAGTCCACCCGTGCCTACTACGAGAACTTTAGCTTCTTTGAGTTTTCTTTGACCTTCTATGTTGAACTCAGGTATAATCAGATGCCGACTATATCTTTCGAGTTCTTCTTTTGAAAATTTTACTTCTGACATGGCTATCTCTATTTAGTTGATGCCTCCTGCTATCGCAGGAATGATACTAATCACAGTGCTGCTATCTACCTTGGTATTTTCATTGTCCAAAGCATTGATATCCTCATCTCCCACATATATTCTAATGAACTGACGAATCTTTCCTTCTGCGTCAAAAATATGCTTACTCAGGTCAGGGAATTGCTTCGCCAAATCCTCGACAGACTCCTGCACTGTAGATCCATTTGATTCTACAGATGGCTGATTGTTCGTGAATTTTCTAAGCGGTGTTGGTATAATAATATTTGCCATGACTGTATGTTAATTGCTATTTAATAATTCTTCTTCAAATTGATTTTCTTCATTCAGTTGCCAAGAGGCAGTGTTTTCCACCTGATTCTCGTTGACTGAGACAATGATGTACGAAAAAAATGGTACAGCTTGCTTCAGGTCATGCTCCGACGGTATCGCTGGGTGCAGAGGGTGCGAATGAAATACCCCCAATAATTCTACTTGATTCGAAAGGGCGTATCGTTCGGCCTTCATATAATCCAATGGGTTTACTTCAAATCGTCTACGCTGGTCTCCTTCCTTGCTATTTTCTAACGGGCTATACTCTGTAACGTTTTTCGCACCTTCACTAGACTGGCCATAGAAGAAACCTACGCATTCGTTGGGAAAAACAGCCAAAGCATGTCTATGCATTTCAGCCAATACTTCTTCAGATACTTGTATTTGTTTTTTCATTCTCTTTAAAACAAAGACTTGATCACTTCGCTATATTTCTCGGCATTGTCTGGGAAAAGCGTTACTATCACTCCCTCGTCCAATTCATCTGCTAATTGTAAAGATCCTTTCAAGTTGGCAGCTGCGGATGGGCTGATCATCAACCCTTCTTTTTTAGCGGCTAGTTTCAAAGTTTCATAAGCATCGAATGTATCTACATTCATGAATCGATCAGCCAAAGAAGGGTCGTAGATTCCTGGTACCTTGGCTGTCTCCATGTCCTTCCATCCTTCTAGGCCGTGTAGTGCACCGTCTGGCTGCAAGGCGATGGTCGTAATATCACTATTCACCTCTTTCAATCTCTTGCTGATACCCGTAAATGACCCCGTGGTACCCAGACCAGTTACAAAGTGAGTAATTTCACCACTCACCTTCGCCAAAATCTCCTCGCTTGTCGTCTCGTAATGAGCCTTCCAGTTGTTTTCGTTTCCATACTGATCCGCCAAAAAATATTTGTCTGGTTCATTCTGGTATAGCTCCAAAGCTTTCTCCTGTGCTTCGTCTGTAGAACCAAACTTAGAGGTATATACGATAGTAACACCCAAACCTTTCAAAAGCATTTTTCTTTCCCAAGAGGCATTTTCTGGCAAGCAGATCGTGACTGGAATACCGAGCCTTGCTCCGATAGTTGCGTAGGCAATAGCCGTATTGCCGCTAGAAGCATCCAAAAGGATTTTACCATGACCAAGGTCTCCATTCAAAATCGCTTGTTTAATAATATTGTAAGCTGGTCTCGCTTTTACGCTTCCGCCAAATTGCATCCATTCGAGCTTGGCTAATATACGTACCGACTTCTTTGGAGAGACGTGCTGTAGTTCATACAAAGGTGTATTCCCGATGTGGTTGCCCAAGGCTAATACACTTTCAATAATTTCTGATTCTTGACTGATAACCATTGTAGATACTGAGTTTTTTAAACGAAAAAGGCCTTACTCAATGTGAGAAAGGCCCTTTTTATATTTTTATCTTCTGATAATTCTATAAAGTATAACTTTCCCATAAACACCAATTAGGTGCACAACAGCAACAACATGCCATCATCGCGTTTTGAATTGTGTTTATGGTACTTTTTGTCTTCAATTTCCTAAATTTTGAATTCTTCAACGCAAGTTTGTCGCATTAGTTTATGAATTCATAGTTTTTTAGGAAAAAAATTAAGTAAGCGTCAATTATTTAACATTTTAATCCATCAACGACTTACAAAGTAACAAACTTAAAATCGATTGATCACACGCTCGGCAATCTCTTCGCCAATAGCTAATGATGATGTGGCGGCTGGAGATGGTGCATTGCAGACGTTCACAAAATGATCGTCTTCCAATATATGAAAATCGTCCAATAGACCTCCCGAACGATCGCATGCTTGTGCTCTAACTCCTGCTCCTCCAGTTTCCAAATCAGACTCTCGAATATCTGGAATCAGCTTTTGTAGCGCTTTAGTAAAAGCAGCTTTTGAAAATGATCGATACATCTCTCCAAAACCCGTTTTCCAATACTTCATGGCTACTTTCTGAAATCCTGGCCAAGCCAAAGTTTCTAGGAGTTCGGGCAGATTGACATCCGACTTAGTATACCCTTCTCTAGCAAAAGCCAACACCGCATTAGGCCCTGCTTCTATCCCTCCATTCATCATACGAGTGAAATGCACTCCTAGGAATGGGAAATTCGGATCTGGCACGGGATAAATTAGGTTTTTCACCAAATGCTTGCTTGTTTTTTTGAGCTGATAATACTCTCCTCTAAATGGCACAATCTTAAGATCTGGCTTGAGCGGAGTCATCTTAGCTACTTTGTCTGAATAGAGCCCTGCACAGTTTACCACAAGCTTAGCTTTATAGGTATTAGTGTGTGTAATGATTTCGCTAGAAGAGCCTTTAGCTTTTATTTTTTCTACTTTTTGATTGTAATATATCACCACTCCCTCTTCGAGCAACCTGCTCTCAAGTTTCTTACAAACTTCCTTGTAATCGATGATTCCTGTCTGTGGTACATAGATACCTTTCACTCCTGTGACATAGGGCTCGTGCGCTTTGATTTGATCAGGATCGAGCCATTTCAAATTCTTTAATCCATTCTGCTCACCACGTTCATACAAGGTCTCTAGATAAGGAATTTCTTGGTTGTCGGTAGCTACAACGACTTTACCGCAAAGGTCATAATCTACCTCTTCTTTTCTACAAAAGGCGAGCATCAGATCGTAACCCTTGATGCAATTGGTAGCTTTGAGACTACCTGGCTTGTAGTACAGCCCTGAATGAATCACTCCACTATTATTGCCAGTCTGGTGACGGGCAGGACCTGATTCTTTTTCTAATATTGTAATGGTAAGTTTAGGAGCGTGTTGTTTGATTTGCCATGCTGTAGCTAATCCTACTATTCCTCCGCCTATGACAATGATATCCTTCATAATAGCTTGCTAATAAGTGGCGAAAATAGCTAATGAAAGAGTGAAAACTAAATGGACTAGTTTTTTTTGGTGAAATTCAATGAGACAGAATTGATACAATAGCGCTGACCTGTTTCTGTAGGCCCATCGTTAAACACATGTCCGAGGTGCCCTCCGCAGTTGGCACAAGTGATTTCTGTACGCATCATGCCGTGAGATTGATCAAAACTTTCTTTGACAGCCTTCTTATTCAAAGATTGGTCAAAACTAGGCCAACCACACCCTGAATCAAACTTAGCCTTAGAATTAAACAATTCATTTTGACACCCCGCACAGTGGTATATCCCTTCCTCTTTATGATCATTGTACTTGCCTGTGAAGGGTCGTTCAGTCCCCTTTTGTCTCAAGATGTAGTATTCTTCATCCGACAATTTCTCTTTCCATTCTTCTTCTGATCTTTCCATAATTACAAGTTAAGATAAACACCTACTTCATACGAAGGACTAGCAAAAATCAACTTAGCTGAATATACCGCACCATAATTGGCCGATAGGCCTATTTTATCAGTGAGATTGTAAGCGATTTCGTATGTATAACCGACGTACTCTGCATTGTTTGAAAACAAACTAGCTCCGTCTTCAAAATTCGAGTCTCCGTTGCGCAACGAATTGAGCCATCGGAGCTTGTAGACCAAAATCAGCTTTTCTTTTAAAACTGCCCCTAGTTCAAAATTGACACGAATCTCATCTGAATAGCCATTGGTTCTGTTGTTGAATTCGGCTCCTAGACTGGCAAACACATTCACCCCTCCAAAAGTCTTAGCCGTACTTGCAGTCAACCCTACGATTTGGTTGAATTCGCCATCTCCAGTGAGCAGAGGAACTACATTGTCGTCATTGCGATCATAATCACTTTTGCCCAATGGCAAACCAAGCCATATGTGCGCACTAAGTACAATTGGTTTGTCCACGATCAAACCGTACTTTACTCCAATATTCGTATCACCGATAGAATTGACTGCATCACCTTTTATAGTGACCTCCCCTGTGCCTTTAGACACTACTTCATTGTTGAACGAGCGACTAAAAAAGGGAAAATAAATTTGTGCATTCAGCCGATCTGAAATCCCGTATTCTCCGTAAATGCTGGTATTGAAAGTACCCATAGTGACATTAGGATCTACACCTCCCGTGCTGGTATAATGCTGATCGGCTACCACCCACCATTGACTGATTTTGAAATAACCTTTCCCTTTGGCATGCACCCAACCTCCGCCAGCTTCTGCAGCCTGTGTCCCTGATATAAGAACCAAAGCTAGAATGGCCATTTTATGTAATTTCATCATATAAGTTTAGTCTAGGATTTCGCCAACACCTACTTTGACATTGAATGGTTTACAAAAATATAGCAGGTAAGCATAAGTATCTGTGTTTAGATTTTCACCTGTTACTTTATAACTATGTGCACCTGAAAATACGGTAACGGCAGACACTTGCAATGCCTGTGACACGGTATTAGGGTTATTTGAAAGGTAAACATATAGCCCTGGCAAATCAGAGGAAGCGGCATAGTTGCTACCCAACTTAATCTCCACTCCGCCTGCTATGTTTTCGATGGTAAAGTCTCCTCTCAACTGGTAACTACTGGTAGTGGCTATTGTACCCGATTTAGGATCAGAAGGAGCGAGTACGGTTTCGGTGTCAGCAGAGACTAGCAAATTTGCCATTATCTGATCGTTGTCCTTGAGATAAACAGTAATTTGAGTATCTCCCATTGCCACTGCTGTAATGACACCTTGATCATCAATAGTAATTGCGGATGGATTAGAAGTTTCCCACCTGACTTCAGCAGCTTCTATAGCTGCTACGTGATTGAGATACCGATACATGAGGTCATAGGTATCTCCTACTTTCAAACTCATGATAGGGTTTGTGATTTCAAGTTTTTCAGATACAATATCATCTTCGATGTCGGTGCCTATACAACCAAAAACCAGACATCCAACGAGTAGTATCGGTATTTTAAATTTCATAGTATCAAAACAAAACATGAATCAAATAGTTCATTTTAAATGATTGAATCATTCCTGAAAGTGGTGTCGATGAAAAATGTTTGTAGGAGTGACTTTGAATGTAGATTCTCCCTGTATGTTTTTGCATTTCACTTCCAAGTCATCAAAGCCAAACACATATACATTCATCTCTACATTTAAATCTACGCTGTGTGAAAAAGCTTTTTTCAGCAAGCCCCAGTGGCTTTTAAATGCCTCCTTTTCTTTCTTTGTCATCTCTCCTATATCTTCATGAATGGTATTTGTGGAAATGAATGTTTCATCGAGTTCCAACTTCACCTCACCTATTGTGGTATTTGTACGGGCTAGTGCTTGGTCGTAGATGTGCTCAGCTAGTAAAGCATGATTTTTTATTGAAAGTAGGCTTGACTTGATGGAGTCATTCTTGAAATTATCGTATGGAAATTCACGTTCGACCCAGATATCACTGACCTCTAAAACCGAAAACAGAATGGTATCATATACGGCTAAACTGTAGATACTAATCGGCACCAATACCATAGTAAAATTCTGATGCTCGGTAAAATGTTTGACGAAAATATCTACATCTTCACCGATTTGAATATCGCCTTTTTTAAGGTTGATTGCATCGGCGTTGATTTGCCTTTCTTTAGCCAAAAACTGTCTTAAAAATTCCTTAGAGTAAGCTAGATTGTGCACAATACTTTCTACTTGCTCCAAATGGTTTTCTTTAATATAGGCCTCCATGGATTCCCCCACCTCTTCATACTGGTGCTGTGCTATGGCATGAGTAGATAAAAGGACAAAAAGAGTAAATAAGTATTTAAATAATTTGCTGGTCATTGAAAGTTACTATTTTGATGCTTCACAGGCTGTCTTAGCATTTCTATAAACGCGAAGGAAACAGAGTTTGCGAAAATTAACAAATATTAGTAACCAAAGCCAAAGCATCAGACGAATGTAATGCTTTGGAAGCTATATATTTCTTATACAAGACTAAAGCTTGATACCCAGCATACATTTAGAATTATCTCCGCTGAGTTTTTCATTGATATGATTAGCCTGTTCTGCGAGAGGCAGTTTGGAGTAGCCTTTGAGCATTTGCAAAAAGTTTTTGCCTTCTACTGTAGGATCATCTGAAGGGATAATCTGATTGATCATTTCTTTAGAGATCAGATAGAGTGTAGATATGTTTTCAAAAGTTTTTTGTTCTACGCTCCCATCAAAATCATTGAGATCGATACTTTCCGTAGAGCCTTTTACTGACTTTAGTTCCCCGTCGCCTAGCGCACAATAAATGTCTTGATTAGCTCCAGCATATGACACCTTTTTGGCTTTCTGATCAACCGTCACTACTGCAATATCAAATGAGCCTATATCTCCATGAGCACCAAATCTTGTTTTGATTTTCGCAGCAAGTTTCTTAATAATTTCAGCACTTTTCAGCACGCCGTCTTTGTATATCAACTCGGTCAAACTCATATTGATGTATGAATTTAAAGCCATGGCATTCATTTTACACTTAGCACCATTATAAAACGCTGTGATCGCTTTGTCGTTTGAATGACCAAACCAATAACCATGCTGATTAGATTGGTTTTTATCATAGACGACAAAACCATCGCTATAAATATTTACAAGATCATTTTCATTTGGCAGAAAAGAGAACACCAAATCCGCCACGTCTATACCGTCTTTTCCTGTTTTAGCTTTGTCTTGTTTGCTTTTCTTTTCGAGTGCCTTATCAAACTCAACTTTGAGCTGATCTCTGTCCCATGGTTTAACCAAATATTTGTCAAGTCCAAATTCATTCACAGCTCTTATAATGGCTCCTATATCGCTAAACCCAGTCATGATCATACGCACAATACTCGGGTGCTTAGGTACGATCTTCGCCAACAAATCCACGCCTGACATGCGAGGCATTTGCTGATCTGTAATGATTAGATCTACTTTTTTTTCATTGAGAATTTCTAAGGCGTCAAAACCATTCAAAGAGGTGTATACATTGTAATCTCTTTTGAAAGCATGCTGAAAAATCCTAAGATTGACTGGCTCATCGTCCACATACAGAATGCTATATTTTTTGACGGATTCTTTTCTTTGCGGACGTTGTAATACTAATTCCATACTAACCTAATTTCAAGTTTTCCTCTGCTAAAATTTTATCATCCACTTCAAGCTTCTTGGGCAAGTTGATAATAAAAGTGGTTCCCACACCCATTTTACTTTCTACTCGTATTTTACCATGATGCTTTTCTATGATACCATGTGAAATGGACAGCCCTAATCCAGTTCCTTTTCCTATTTCTTTTGTCGTAAAGAAAGGATCAAAAATTTTGGCTTTTACCTCCTCTGGCATACCAGTACCATTGTCGGATATTCTAATCTCAATTGTATCATCACTCAAGTTGATGGTTTGAATTTTAATCTCGCCATTTTCGTCTAATGCGTCTATGGCATTGTTTATTAAATTGACAAAGACTTGATTTAACTGACCTGGAAAACATTGAATTTGAGGCAATGTATCATCCATTTCTTTTACTATCTCTGCTTTGTTTTTGTATTTATTCTTCAAAATCAACAAAGCCGAATCAAAGCTTTCGTTGATATCAGTTTCTTTGACTTCGGCTTCATCATGTCTTGAAAAGCTCCTCAGACCGTTTACGATTTCTGTAATTCTAAGAATTCCATAACGCACATCTTCGAGCAATTCTTGACTAGAGTCCTGAAGTTCTTTGAGCAAATCTTCGTCTTCTTCCATGACGGCAGCATACTTCTTGATTTCCTCCAAAGTATCCAAGGACAATACCTTTTGATAGTTTTCTAGGAAGCTATCCATTTCTCCAAAGTTCTTGGTAAGCGACTGAACGCCACTAGAAACAAAATTAATAGGGTTGTTAATTTCGTGAGCAATTCCTGCAGTCAACAGACCAAGTGACGACATTTTTTCTGCTTGTACCAAATGCACTTGTGTATTCTTTAGATCTAGGTTGGTTTTTTCTAATTGCTCTTTGATCGCTTGCTCCTTTTTGAGCAGTATCTTTAAATTAACGTGTGCTTTTTTCAACTTATTGTTCATGGCCAACATAGCTTCAGAGCTTTTCTTAAGCTGGATATTTCTATTCAGAATGGTCTTTTGCTGCTCAGCTAAGTTTTGGTTTTGCTCACGGATCGTCTTGCTGTTGTTGTATGTCCGGAAGAAGGCTACGGTCAGAATAGCCAAAATCAGCACGGTAGCTCCTATGGCTATAAAATATAGCATACGAGCCTGACGGTCACTTTCTATTTTTTGAGACTGTAGTTCTGTTTGCTGTCTTAAAATTTTACGTTCCTTCTCTAGAAGTTGTAATTCTTTTGCTCGCTCCTCTTCACTTAGCTTTTGAAGTTCTGATGCGATCTGTAGCCTTTCCAATTCAGCTTCTCTGGTGCTGGCTTCATTGGTTTTTTCTGTGATCAATAATTCTTGTTTGGCACGCTCTGCTACAAGTTTCTCTTTTTGTAACTCCTGAGCCTGCAACCTAGCTTGTTGCTCTATAATTTCAATATCCTTTAGTTTTTGCTGTGCCTTCAAGCGCTCTCTTTCCTGAGCTAATTTTCTGTTTTCGGAAGTAGAAATTCTCGCTCTTGCTTCTTGCTCATAGCTTTCTGCTAGGTTTTCTTTAGCTCTAGATAGTTTCGAAGTAATCCGATCTGGATCACCTAGCTGCAGTTTTACGGCCTCATATAGTGTCCTATATTTGGCCTCTTGATCTGTATTCCCTTTTTCTTGATTTACGTCCGCCAGCATCCGATACGTATCTAGCAGGGTGATTCTAATGTTTTTTTCAATACCAATATCCTCGGCTTTTTCGAGGTTATTGGAGGCGGCTCTCAAATCAGCTCGATCAATCGCCAGCTGTGCCATCTGATTATAATTACGACCAATTCCTTCGTAATTGCGCTTTTTTTCATTGGATTCTAGTGCTTTTTCAAAATACTCTAAAGCCCTACTGAAATTCTCGTTGCCTGCATATGCTTTGGCAAGAGTTTCAAGCGAAATGGTATTCTGCCCGTCTATACTCACCGAGATATTGGCAAATTTTAGTGCGTTCTTATCATCACCTGTTTTGATAAATTGTAATGCTAAATTCCGTGTGGTGTTGGCTAGGTTTACATTATCTCCTTTATCCTTAATCCTATCATAGTAGGACAATCCATACTTGGTAGCCTGCTCTGCATGGTTGATTTTGATATTGTCTAAAAAAAGCTGCTTTTGAGCTGTACTGATGTAAGAGTACAAACTTTCATTAATGGCTAGCTTCAACAAGGATTCAAAAGTAGAGATGGATTTGGTAAGCTGATTGGAATTGCTATAGTTGAGACCTAAAGCTTGGATAGCATTTGCTTTTTCTCTCCTCCTCCCTAAGTTTTCAAAATTATCAATGGCACGTTGATAGTAATCGCTTGCCTTGTCGTAAGCCCCCATATCAGAATAAGTATCGGCTAGAGCCAAATTGCCTCGTCCCAAATTCACTTGATCATCTTGGCGTTCTGCTGTGAGGATAATAGATAAAAAAGACGAAACCGCATTTTTATAATCTTTCTTGGTCAGGTAAATCTCCCCAATCACTTCTTTGAATTGAATGATCAGTTCTTGATTGCCTAAGCTTTCTGCCTGATCTAAACCCAACAGTGCATGGCCAATGGCTCCTTCTAGATTCCCCCTTCTTTGATTGTATTTGGTTTTTTCGAGTAGTGAAGCAGCTTCTGTATAGCTGGCTTGCTGCGCATACACAGTCGTGCAGACTGACATGACTAGCATTATTAGTAGAACCGCCGTATTTCTCATAACTATAAACTGCTTCATGATTCTTTTACGAATCAACTTGTAGGATTTTTCAGCACTCAGTTGAATATCAATTTTCTAATATTCTTCCAACCTCCTTTGACTTTACAAGTATGATCTTTTTAATGAAATTTCAAAAAGATTACAGACAATATATAGTCAAATTTCGACCAATTAAAGGAAAACATCTATGAAAAAACTAAGTGACAGCTATTTGTTAAATCTTTAATTATTTACTTCAAAAAAGTAACTTGTATTTTTCCAACATTTAATATTACTCTTAACCAGACATGTCTTATCCCCATTACACTATCATCTGATTTTCATTCCTCAAAAGCCGTATTGAAAGGTTTTTGATTTGTTGCTTATTCGAGTTATGTTTATTGTCTCTAACTAACTATAAACTATGAAACATATCTTAATTCTAACGCTTGTACTCTCTAGTTACAGTTTTTCACTTCAAGCCCAAAATGAGTCTGAAGACATCACCAAAATCATCGATGAACTGACTATAAAGTGGGATAAAGAAGCCGTCAATTTAGAAAAATACGAAGGACTCAAAGAATACTGTCAAAACAGGACATATCGTGTAGAGATGGTCAAACTATTAAACAAAATCCACCATTACGACACTGTGCTGTATCAAACAGTAAAAGCGAAATTCGACTCAGATAGTAATCCTGAGGCGAAAGCTACTCTCAATGACATAGAGCACGTAGAAGAAAAATACACAACCAAAAATTTCTTAGATTTCTTACACATGGAATGCAACAAGTTCAATGACGTGGAGAAAAACTACGGTAAAAAAGGTGGTAATAAATACCTGAAAGAAGTCTCCTCGCTAGAAGACGAAGCAGGCAAATACATAAAAGTAATTACGCAAAGAATAGACCTGATAGATGAGCACATGCATCACCTGACTGGTATCTAAATACTCCAAACAGAGACTAACCAGTCCTAAAAAGCGTTACAGTTTTTAGGGTAAAAAAATAGCATTGGGTTTATACCTGATGCTATTTTTGTTTTACAATCCCTATGAGCACCCTCAATCTAATATGCTTCTTGAACCAAAGAGTAATTTTAAAGTGCAATTAACAAATCAATTCTTTTGGTCTTCTTTCTCTACATTATGTTTTTTGTAACATTATTTTAGGACAAGAAAATTCTTAAACAAGAAAAAGAGGATCAACCCAATGGATCGATCCTCTTTTCTATATTTTCTTTAACCTAAAAAACTACTACTCTTTGATAAACTTCAATTGTAGTGTTTGGGTTTCTAGTTGCATACGCACAAAATAAATCCCGCTACGTAGCGATCGCAAATCAACTTTAATCTCTCGATCCATCTGATTAATTAAAGAAATCATCTCCTGACCTTGAAGGTTCACGATACTGAGTTGTCCAGCTGTCCAAACACTAGGCAAACCAATCGTCAGTTCGTCTCTGGCAGGCACTGGATAGATGCGCACCTCAGCCAATTCATCCCCCAAGCCTAGTATAGATACCTCTACATCCAGTGTAGATGAGGTCGTGCTACAGCCCAAGTCTGACTGCACGGTCACTTTATAAGTTCCGCTTTCGGTAGGCTCGTAGGTGGCTCCTGTAGCTCCGCTGATCTCGGTATCGCCTTCGTACCAGGTATAGCTATAACCTGCCACTTCAGTCACCTTCAGTTCATCCCCCTCTTGGGTCAGATCGGCACTTGGAAGGGGGTTGAAAACCACACTGGTTTCGAACTTACTAGCAGTCGCGATATCCTGACCATCTACACCTTCTACAAATACGGTGGTAGCAGTAGTCGCTTCAAAAGTGCTTCCTCCTGCTTGTAGCAACTGATCGGAGGCATCGTACCAATTGTAATCGAAAGCTCCACTTGCTACTACTGACGAACTGCCCCCCTCACAGCCCGAAGTCTGAGTCAAAGTCACGGCAACATCATAACTCAGCGTTTGCACATCGAGATAGAGAGTATCTCTGGCAAAGCTACCTCCTACATCTGTAGATTTATAAACGACCTTAGACAAACCAACATGGGCTTCATCTGGAGTTCCCGACACTGTACCGTCTACTTCTGTCATCCAATCTGGCAATACTTCTACCGAATAGCTCAGCACGTCCGCCTGATCTATATCCATGAAGTTGCTCGCAGGGAAATCATAGCTAAATGCACTACCAGCATAGATGATACGTCTACCTGCTTTTTGAACTCTGATCGGTGCATCATTTATATTCACAATATCAAAATCGAAAGTAGTACTTATCGCACCTCCTAAATCTGATACTTTAACAGTGATCTGACCAGAACCTACATCCGAGTTGGTCGGCTTGCCGGTAAGTACAGTGCCCGACACCGTGATCCAATCTGGCTTCTGCTCCACTACGTAAGTGAGCGCATCCCCTTCTTTGTCGCTAAACAAAGTGGCAAGATCTACACTATAATCTTCTTCTTGATCCAAATCCGAAAGCGACCCCACTAACTCTGGCAAGTCATTGACTGCTGTAATGTTAAGGTTGAAAGAGAGATCAGATGTATTTGTACCATCAGACACACTGGCTGTCAAGGATACGGCCCCATTCCTATCCGCCTCTGGCGCAATACTCACCAAATAGTAAGTGCCTTTGTCTTCCCATTGGATGTTGGCATCAGCTACCAAAGACTGATTGGCAGAGGTGACAGCAAAACCAGAAAGTGTCTCCTGCTCTGCATCACTCACTTCGATCACCAAATGGCTTAGCACTCCGTCTTCTTTCACTTGCTGTGAAGCAATTGGAGAAATGACTGGCGCATCATTCACCGAGGCGATGTCTACATTTATCGTCTGGAGTACGCCTGGGCCAGTAGTGGTGCCTACCAAAACAAAATCTTCATTGCCGTACACATTGGGTTTACTATGGAGTGTCATGGTATGATTTACATTGTCAAATGTGATATCAAACAGGGTGTTGCCCAATGCAGACCCGCCAATGTCATCACGATCGATATAAGAAGTACCATCAGCGACCTTGAAAGCTGAAGTAATGTCTACGGTATATGTACCAAAATCCTCATCTAACACTATGTCAGCCATGCCTTGATCCACTTCAATATCCGATGCCGCTGGTCTTACATTAAAAAACACACTCTGAGCTATTTGATTTCCAGCTGGATCTTCAATGTAAAATTTGATCGAACTAAAACCCCACTGATCTGCAATAGGCATAACAGTAGCTACTCCATTAGTAAATGAAACGGTTATTTTATCCGACACATCAGTAGAGTAGGTCAGCAAAGAATAATCCGTCTCTGCATCAAAAACATAATCACCCATATTGATCTTATACGCGACCCCATTCTCCACCAACGTCTGACTAGGCATAGTTTTGATAAATACTGGCTCATCATTCACTGCATCAAAAGTGACATTGAAGATCACTGGATTGGACAGAGCGTTTGAAGCTCCAGAGCCATCATCAGCGATGACAGAAACCTCAGCAGTACCATAGGCATTTGGTTTAGGGATTACCTTCAAGGTATTGCCGACAAACTGAAGCGAAGCTAAAGCAGGATCGCTGATCGTACCTTGATAACTAAATATCTGAAAATCACTATCTACATCTGTAGCAGATAAGGCAATATCAATCGACTCATCTTCATCGACTGATTGATCACCAATGGCAGCCAACACTGGCTGATCATTGACGGGCGACACAGTGACCTGTAGCTGCTTCAGTATCAAGTATTTCTCTGAAGTTTCGAGTTCCTCTACCCACACTTTCACCACTGCATTTCCATTGAAATCATCCAAGGCGGTCAAACGGAGTTTGCCTCCTTCGATACTTGCGCCCAAACCTGGATTCAACGACTCTGCTGATAATTTTATTTCGTTATCAGGATCTGAATAGCTAAGTGTTACGTCCTTGGATGTACCTTCATTCAATTGCTGCGCTGGAATGCCTGCCAACTTTGGCACATCGTTTACTTCCTGAATTTGCATAGTAATGCCCCCTGATTCATAGCTATTTCTGACAGGATTGAATACCCTAAAAGCGAAATCATCTGTACCTCCCACATCACTCGTCGAGGTGTACTTGGCTTCCCATATTTTAATATTACCAGAAGACTCTACAAGTTTCACCTCTGACAATACACCTTTACTAGAATTTTTCGTCCATTCCACAGTAGGCATAGTACCAAAGCCTGCAAAATCTACAGCCACCAGCTTCACTATGACCGACTTATTTTCAGGCACGGTCATCTCACTGCCAATCACAAAATAGTCTCCATCTGCACTGGCCAAAACACGACCACCTGCAGCATTGTCTATGATGTATGAATTGAACGACGAGTAGCCATTAGGTGAAGTCACCAATACAGTCACCAGTACCTGATCTTCTGTAAACAAATACTCATTTGCTGTCTGATCTACACTAAATGCATACGAAGCCGACAAGCCATCAATCGTCCATTGAGATGCTTCGATAGATCCTTGTTGTATGTTTACAAATTGAGGTGCCAAGGGATTGGACAGGTTGTAATAATTGACATCTACGCCATAGCTCGCATTGAACACCGTATCTGCGATAGACACTGTAAAGGTATTGCTCGCTTTCGCTAAACTCGTGACTCCATGCGGGGTATCTTCCAATAGAAACTTGAAAGCGACCGTTGCCACATTGGAAGTCTCTGAAGTATTCACTTCAGAGACTTGAAAAGTCAAGGTATCTTCATACACCACATCTGGCAGCAAGCCAGGTATAGGAGTCAAGATCAGCTCATGGGTAGTCACTCCATCTGCTAGCGACAAGGTGCCATATTCGGGCTCTCTTATTACTTCGAAGGTGACTGGGGCACCTTCTGGATCATACCCATCTAGTGTCAGCACCTCTCCTATCTCATGGTAAAACTGAACACTTGGAGATATGGCAATAGGCGCCTCATTGGGCGTGGGCATTTGCAATCCTCCAAATAAGTAGCCAATGGTACCCGTATAGTTGCCTCCTGCTATGCTCGCTCCTTTCACATACTGACCTGCTACTCCAAAAGTGGTGTAGCCGCCATTGGCTCCCCAGCTGGCTCCGAGTGCAGTACCTGATCTGAGTTGCAGGGTGTCTCCAGGCTCAGCCTGTACCACCGCCGCCATCAACAGGCTCAAACTCAATAGATAATATTTTATTGCTTTCATGTTTTTCGTGTTTTAGTTCAACAATCAAACAATCGCTTATCTTGAGACTGTGGCTCCGTTGGCCTCTAGGGCTTGCTTGGCTAGTAGTTTTTCGATCAACTCCATTTTTACCGCTAGCTGTCCCACTTGGGTTAGCTCGGCTTTCAGTTCTGTATTTTCGGTTTTGAGGTGGTCCACCTCGCTGCTTAGTTCTTTCACTGCTTCGATGAGCACGGCTGTCAAAGCGGCATAGTTTACTGACTTATACCCTTCGTCATCGGTTTTCACCAACTGAGGGAATACGACTTCGAGCTCCTGTGCCAATACGCCTACTTGCTCTTCTTTGCTCGTAATGCCTTTTTGCTTTTCCGCCAATTTGTTCCAGCGATAAGTGTAACCGTTCAATTGCTGGGTTTTAGCTAAGGCATTGTCTATCGACTTTACGTTTTTCTTGAAGCGTTGATCAGAGGTAATATTAAGTCCGTTCGGAGACTCAAAAGTCTCTGCCCATACATTTCTTTGAAAAGAAGCATCTCCATTAGATCCATTCAGGACTATCTGTGCAGTAGATCCATTGTACATTTCCAGAATAGCTCCGTTGGCTTGGTCGTGATTCATCACGATACCATTATCATAAGCATTTTGGCCAAAGTTGAGGCCATTAGGGTTGACCGAAAAAGAAGACCCATTCGTGCTATTCAAAGCAACCTCTCCAAATTCTGACCCGTCATTATCATCATGCACTGCATTGATCCATACCAAATCTGGCAACGCTGTACCTCCTTGTCCGTCGTCGGTCTCTACAGATCCTTGCATTTTGAAATAAGGTAATTGTGTACCATTGGTAGCCTCCCAAAACTTAGCACCCATTTCAATATTGGTTTTCCAGTCTTGTGCGAAAAGGCTTAAAGTACCATACTCCTCAGTAGCGTTCATATATACTTTACCACGATTACCTGTTTCTAATGTAAATGAAGCCGAATTTCCATTTGCAATCTGATACGCAGCTCCTGTCTTTTCCCAGTCTGGGTCATCTGCTAGTGGAATTCCCAATTGTTGCCAATAGCTATTAGTCGCATTATTCTTCATCCAAAAGACAGGGTACCTATTGCCATTGGTTTTTACATTTTCATTATACATGAAAAAGTGACTTGCAGTCTCATTAGACATCAACTCGAATGTTTTTTCACCCAAACCATCATAAAGGTCTAATCCTCCATTGTCTTTCGAGCTCAATATTCCTCGCACATCACCATTAGTATTTTTCACCAAAACAGAATCGTATTCACCTTGGGGGCCACTGCTTCCTGTACTTACCAGTTGACCATTGACCATCAATTGGCCGTTCACATTGACATCTCCTTCAAAATAGCCAGCCCAATTTTCAGTGCCATTACCAGCGACACCATATACCCCTACATTTTTACCAGAGCCATACGCTCGACCAGCCACACCTGTATTTTCTACTTCGGTACCAGTACCTGCATTTGAAATGCCATGCACCCCAAAGTTCCATTTACCGCTTGTGCCGTAGTTAGATCCTTCTACTCCTGTATTGTTCCAGTTGTTGCCACTGGCTGTACCCTCTACCCCAAAATTGACAGAACCTTCACCATAGTTATAACCTTCATCACCATTGCCAGAGCCTTGCGCATTACCTTTTAGACCGTAGTTATATTTTCCAGCACCTTGTGCCACACCATATACCCCTCTATGGCTACCTGTACCTGAGCCAGAAGCCGAACCGTACATACCATTTTGTGATTCCGTATTGCCTGCTGATGATGAGGCAAATCCTTCTACCCCCGTATTGTAAGTCGTAGATTGCGCCACGCCTTCTATCGCAGCGGTTTGTCCTGCGCCTGTACCTTCAGCGATCACGGTTAGTGCATTATGCTCGGGAGCATCTTCATTGAAAGTCCTCGTGATACTTGCTGGCATGTGATTGGCCACAATGCCTTCACTGATATAAGGTGCATACAATGGCACAGTAGCCACATCTGTACCTCCTATACTCACCGTCAGTTCTGGCGTAGTACCTACAACAAATAAATCGGCAGGGAAAGCTGTAGTTTCACCAAGCACTACCGAGTATAACCCTTGAACCACCGACACCCCTGTGTGTGTTTCGCTCCAGGCTGGATCATCAATAGTAAAAGTGATATTCACCTCATCAGTAAGTGCTGTACCCTGATCATATAGGGTACCCTGAAATGGGATCAACTGGCTGCTTTGTGCCAGCGCATTCGATATAGATAACACGGCAATACACAACCATGCCGTGCAAGAGTTGTAAATGAACTTCATAATTCTGGTTTTCTTTTCAAGTTTGTATGACTTATGTCAAGGTTCAAAAAGAATTAGAATCACTAAAAAAGTAAATACTCAATAATAGGTATATCTCCTACACCACCTTTGAATAGTTCAATTTAAAATCAATTCAGTCAAACAAAAGGCAGTTGTCACTAAAATAATTCTAATTGTTCAGGAAGCAATCGGAAGCTTTTTCGATGATGAGGCGTGATGCCAAAGTCACGAATGGCTTGCCTGTGTGCTTGGGTGGGATAGCCCGCATTGGACTGCCAGCCATACTGCGGAAACGCCTGATGCAACTCCGTCATCAGTTCGTCTCGATAGGTCTTTGCCAGAACAGACGCTGCCGCTATCGAGTAATACTTTCCATCTCCTTTAATGATTGTTTCATGTGGCAGGTCTTGGTATGCCTTGAAGCGATTTCCATCAATCAAAAGCAATTCTGGTCTGGTCTTTAGCTGATCTACTGCTCGGTGCATCGCCAGAAAGGAAGCATTCAGTATATTGATTTCGTCGATTTCGGTGTGGGACACCACGCCCACCGCCCAAGCGATCGCTTCTGCTTTGATCTCATCTTTGATCACATTTCGCTGTTTGAGGCTGAGTTTTTTGGAGTCGTTGAGCACGGTGTGCGTGTAATCTGGCGGCAGGATTACGGCAGCAGCCACTACAGGCCCTGCCAAGCAGCCTCGCCCAGCTTCGTCGCAACCCGCTTCTACCGTACCTTCTCTAAAAAATGACAACAAAGACATGCGTCAAAAATAGGAATCTTACGGATTAAAATTCATGTTTTCAATGTATTCTGTACCTTCGCATTTCGTTTAATTGAAATGGCAAAAATAGGAACAGACATATTGCATGCTGCAGCACTCCTTCGTGCCGGAAAATTGGTAGGTGTACCTACTGATACGGTATACGGATTGGCTGGCCACGCGCAAAAAACGGAAACTCTCCAGGAGATTTTCCTTGTCAAGAAGCGTCCACAAGACAAACCCCTCATTGCCCAAGTGGATCACCTCGAAAAGGCCACTGGCTTTGTGAAAAACATCCCAAACCATGCACGCATTTTGGCTGAGAAGTATTGGCCAGGTGCATTGACTTTGATTTTTGAGGCCACACCCGAAGTGTCGCCCATCATGCTGTCTAATGGTAAAACCATGGGACTGCGTGTGCCAGATCACGAGATGACCCTAGCACTGCTGCGCCAGCTGGACTTTCCTCTGGCCGTAACTAGCGCCAACCTGAACGGACAACCTAGCCCTACTACGGCAGAAGAGGTAAACGAGCAGTTGGGTGATCAGATCGAATACATCCTCGATGGCGGTACTAGCTTACATGGTCTGGAGTCCACCATCGTGGGATTCGAAAACAAAATGCCCGTGATATTTCGCCAAGGCGCGATATCCGAAAAAGAAATATTGGCCACGCTCAATTTGCAGCTGAGTCATTAGTAAATGAAATATTGAACACTAATAATAAAACGCATGACCCAAACGGAGCTTACCCTATGGACAGCCCCATGATTGCTACAAAATTTATTAGATAATAAACACGAATGACAATGAACACACTAGATCAATTCAATTTCGAAGGCAAAAAAGCCTTGGTCCGAGTGGATTTCAACGTGCCTTTGAATGCCGAATTTGAAATCACTGACGACACTAGAATTAAGGCGGCTACGCCTACTATCAAAAAAATATTATCCGATGGCGGATCAGCTATTTTGATGAGCCACTTGGGTCGTCCGAAAGATGGGCCAGACGAAAAATTCTCTTTGAAATACTTGGTAGCTACCCTGAGCGAAAGATTGGGTACGCAAGTAAAGTTTGCCAAAGACTGCATTGGGCAAGACGCAGTAGACTTGGCAGCTGGCCTACAGCCAGGCGAAGTATTGCTACTCAACAACCTAAGATTCTACAAAGAAGAAACCAAAGGCGACGAGGCATTTGCTGAAAAGCTATCTAAACTAGGCGATGTGTATGTAAACGATGCCTTCGGTACGGCGCACCGTGCGCACGCCTCTACTACTATCGTGGCTAAGTTTTTTACCGACAAGGTATGTGGCTATGTGATGCAAGCGGAGCTAGACAATGCTGAAAAAGTATTGAACAATCCTGACCGACCATTCACAGCGATCATGGGTGGCGCAAAAGTGTCTGACAAAATCATGATCATCGAGAAGTTGCTCGACAAAGTGGACAACTTGATCATCGGCGGCGGTATGTCTTATACTTTCTCTAAAGCCAATGGCGGCAAAATCGGCAACTCACTTTGTGAAGACGACAAAATGCCACTGACCAAAGAATTGGTAGAAAAGGCCAAAGCTAAAGGTGTGAACCTTTACCTCCCTGTGGACAACACGATTGCGGACGATTTCAACAACGACGCCAATACGCAAGTAGTAGGACGTGGTGAGATTCCTGATGGCTGGGAAGGCCTAGACATCGGACCAGAGACTATGGCGCTTTTCAAAGATGTGGTCTCTAAATCTAAAACAGTACTTTGGAATGGCCCAATGGGCGTTTTTGAATTCCCAACATTTGCCAAAGGCACTGAAGCTATCGCTGATGCAGTAGTGACTGCTACTGAAAACAACGGTTTCTCATTGATTGGTGGTGGAGATTCTGCCTCTGCGATCAACAACCTCGGCTATGGCGACAAAGTATCTTATGTATCTACTGGCGGTGGCGCTTTGCTAGAGTACATGGAAGGCAAAGTATTGCCTGGTGTAGCTGCTTTGGAAGCATAAGCTACATTTCATAAAATTTCATTCGAAAAGCCTTTTTGATTCATTTCAAAAAGGCTTTTTTGTGTCTGAATATCTCATATACTCCTAAAAATGGGTCACTCCATATCTGGGGGTGAATTTGAATTCACATTCATTATAACCCATTCTGATCGCCACCATTAAAGCCATGGAGGCTCATCCTTTTTCTAAAACAAAAAGCATAGTTTTTAAATTGGACATCAATTATCAATGTAGTAATCCCCCATCTTCACAGACTGACCCCTAAAAATCCGACGGCAATTCAAAACTCATTTCCTGCTTCGATATGGGATGTACGAAAGTGAGCGCAGCGGCTTGAAGGTACAAGCGCGTAGCGGGCTTGCCATACAGATCGTCGCCCACCATTGGCGTATTGAGTCCGTCTTGATGTGCCGCATGTACTCGCAGCTGATGCGTGCGCCCAGTCATGGGCCAGAGATGCACAAGCGTGCGCCCCGCCGATCGCTCGACCACCTGCCATCGAGTAACGGCCGATTTGCCATGCGTATTGCACACCAGTTGCCTGGGGCGATCTTCGATATCTGGCCTCAGGGGCAATTCGATCACTCCCTCCTCCTCAGCGATCTCGCCTTCGAGCAAGGCCACGTATCTTTTTTTGATCGAGCGATCCAAAAACTGCTCTTGCAGCGCCTTGTGTACGTCTTTGGTCTTAGCCACCAGTAGCAGACCCGACGTAGCCCGATCCAACCGATGCACCAGCAGTGGCCCTGTGGCCTCTGGGTATATACGCGCCATACGAGCCCATACTGAGTCGGCATTGGACTTGCCTGGCACCGACAAAAACTCATGAGGCTTGTTCACCACCAGTAGAAAATCATCTTCATAAACTACTGGCAATTTCTTTTCTTCGGTATTTACCGAAAGCATCGGGCTTTCATCTACCTCCATACCAGCGAGCATGTGCGACAAAATAGGCTCACATTTGCCCTTGCACGACGGGTAGAAGTAGCCATGCTTGCGAATCTCAGAGCTGGGCGATTGCCCCCACCAAAACTCCGCCATCGCCAGCGGCTGAAGCCCATGCCGAAAGGCATACTGCAGCAACTTGGGTGCTGCACAGTCTCCCGCACCCGAAGGAGGTGTTTTAAATACCGTCTGCTCAAAAATATGGCAGACACTGCGGGTTTCTCCTGCGATATTCAAAAACTGATATTGATCAAAAATCTCTTGCTGGAGGTCGTTGGACAGCTGTCGCCTTTTCTCCTTGAGCGCCTTTAGCTTCTGCTCCCATTCTTGGAAGGTCTCAGTATAAACTGCCAGCTTTTGCTTCCACGACCGATTCAGGTCTTTGCTCTGATAGTGCAGGGCCATACTTTCTCTTTTAAGCTGTGCTTCTAGTGCTGCATACTCCTCGGCAGTGGCTGTTTTTTCGGCAGCTGCTCGCTGGGCTTTTCGGTTCTTCTTGGCTTGTTTTTCGGTAGCCTTGCAGGCAGCGATCTCGGCTTCCGACAATGATTGGGCTTTCGCCAAATCCTGCTGAGCCTGTACATAAGCGGCAGACTGCTCACAAGCCTGAATCTCAGCCGTAACGGCTTCGATACGTTTCTCTCCTTGACGGAAAAAGCTATCCACGGCCAAGTAATCTACCACAGGCGGTACAAACCCTGGCCAGTGATGCTGCTCAGCGAGCTTTCCTGAAAAAGCCGACAAAAACCCTATCCTACCATCCGCTCTACGCACCAATAGCACACCAAACATCTTTCCGATATTGACACCCTCTACAAAATGGTCTATCCCAAAATCATGTCGCCAATCGGTCTGCGTGTTGAGTCTGGCTTGCAGCTGCTCCGCTGCCAGTAGACACAGCGGGTGTGGCTCATAAAAAAACGGATACGTAAATCGCTCCGGCAGCGCCATGCCCTCAATAGGCGACTCAAAGTCGGTAAAACAAGAATTGGCTATAGTAGATGGCTCGCTCATGAACGGCAAAGGTAGCGCTAATCGCCACCACCTCCCAGCCCGACTAGCGAGATATTACCCAAGCGATAGTAGATCCACTAACCTATTGTTTGCCAGTGATTATTTAGTTATTCTTGTCGATAGGACTGATTTGAAATCGGTTCTATTAATACATCATTTGGATGTGCCGCAGGAGGTAGGGTATGTTCGAAGGTTAGCTATAATTTTCTTCTTTATTTTCACACTAATGACTTTTTTAAAATTTACACTACTAATGCTAGTAGGAATAACTTCAATTTGTAGAGGACAAGAATCCTCGAAATATTTGAAATTGAAGAATTCGCCCGACTACCGTACTGGTTATGTGTTTATTCTTGATTCCACAAAAATTGAGGGACTAATTAAACATGATTTTTTGAATGAGGCCGCTAATTATTCTGTTGTAAAATTCATCCATAAGGACGGATCAAAAGAAAAATACTACCCTAACAATTCTATTTCTTTTGGTTATTCATATCACAAATTTATATCTGACGGCTCATCCTTCTTGGAGCTTATCCAAGCTGGTAAGAATATTTCACTATACAAGAATGTCACAAAATCCTCATGGAGTGCGCCTGGTGCGCCTGGGATGAGCTCAACGACCTATTCATCTACTTTTGAGCATTATTATGTTAAAAGAGACAGTGAAGATTCATTTAAGGAAGTTCAAAACAAAAAATTCAAAGAAGTTTTTTCCGAGTACTTTTATGATTGTGAGGCATTGAGCGTTGAAATTTCAAAAGAAGAACTAGGCCTAAAGGACATAAAAACAATTGTTAGAAAATACAATGCCTGCAAATTAAATCGCTAATATCATCCCTCTCTCTAACCCTAGGCTAAACACAAAAATCCTGTAATCTAAAATAAACAAGGGTCTCTGCCCCGAATGATTCGTTAGCTTTTGAGTGATAGTGACAACCAAGCAGATGCTCTCATTGGTTTTGAACCGTAGCAGATCCTACGTGTCTGCTACGGTTCAAGTGTTCTTCAAAAACACTTGAAACTACAAAAAAATAATATACAATCTC
The DNA here is from genome assembly GCF_025639805.1 of Reichenbachiella carrageenanivorans. Classification (NCBI taxonomy): domain Bacteria; kingdom Pseudomonadati; phylum Bacteroidota; class Cytophagia; order Cytophagales; family Reichenbachiellaceae; genus Reichenbachiella; species Reichenbachiella carrageenanivorans. Next base: position 4,116,152 of record NZ_CP106735.1, read on the forward strand.
TAGAATACTTAGTTCCAGACTTTTGCCATCCTATCCTTTTTTCTAACTCAGAGTTTAAAAAAACTTTAAGGTAAATCGGTAGATCAATAATATGATTTCAAAGTCAATCTAACAAAGGGTAGTCTCTGGATTACTAAATTATTTCACACCTGGATCTATCCCATCTTTGATCCAGCTAATACCAATTGCCTCCCAGTTACCGTTGCTAGAAGCGTCGATATACCTCTCCCATTCGTCGATACCTGTGGTTTTTGCGATTCTTTTGAACTGCATCGTAGAGATCGCACTGCTCAAGACTACGACAGACCTCTCCATTCCTTTTCGCTTGTAGTTCATCTGTCCTTCTTCCATGATACGTTGACTTTCTGCCGGGAGAGGTTTCATTTCTCTCAAGTCAGCAAACAAACCGAAATTTTCAGGAGATTTTTCTAGCAATTCAAGAGATTCTTCATACCATTCTTGCATTTCTTCTTGTTTAATAAACCCGCTAAACGTGAGGTAGTAACCGTAGCTCTTCTGCTCAATTTTATACATAATTAATAGTCTTTATTGTTCTTTCAATAACTGTTGAAATTTCTGGCAAGATACTTTTTTTTCATAAAAATATAATCTTACAACATGCTTAGATACAAACAAGGACATCCACTTTTGAGTGCAGCAGACACTACAACTAGGGAGGGTAAATGATGATTCATTTGTGAAAATGAAGTAACCTTACAGCACTGTTAGAACAAAAAACGTGATGAAAATATTTAAAATGCTCCTCCTGCTTCAACTCACATTAAGCTATGGGGCTTGTTATTCCCAAAAGACTAAAATGAGCAAGGAAGTAGAAGAAATCATCATGCTTGGAAAAGATTCTATTGTGCAATTAGCATTAGCGCTCATTGATAAAAAAATAGACCCTCAAAATTTTTCATCCATAAAAATAATGTCCAATGAAGAGCAAGTTTATGTCTCATTCATGAATCCCATAAAATACCTCCCTATCAAATCCGCATTTTATTTCGACTTAGGTGTAGCTATTTTAGAGCAAACCATCACATACAGTCCTGTTTTCAATGGTGTTGACGAGACCCAAGCACAGATTCCATTCTATATTCCAACCAAGGAAGCAGAGAAAAACATTCAGTTTGTGATAGAAGCCATAAATAAGAGTAATGAAATTGATGCCTTCGATCCGTCTAGTTTTGACGATGATATGATCATTCGCGAACACGAAAACTATTATGCTATACATGTGATTTCAGAGACCACAGAATCATCATATAAAATTGAAAAAACATCTGGAAATATATATGACATGGCGCATGCTCATCTTGCCCCTCCTCCTTTTGACTAACCATATATCATTCCTGAAGAAGCATAGTTTTGTAATTCTACTTGTAGAAACAAAAGCACTTATCTCAAAAATGGGTGGAAATAGAATAACATGGGTAAGGCAATTAGTAAATCTACAATACAAACAAGAAAGGCGGCTTTGATCATGTGATCAAAGCCGCCTTTGGTTTATCTATCCTCGGTAGTTTCTTACCTACCTGATCTGCGTACAGTACTGAGTTCATCTTCGTTGATCACATGCGCATCGGCATCTCCATCATAGCGCACAGTACTGAGACCTGAGGCATCCACCACCAGTCTTTTGTTCGCATTCACTTTGGCATTGGATGCACCAGAAGCTGATACTTCTACAGTTTCGGCTTTTAGCTCAAAGGCCTCCAAGCTAGATGCACCAGACACTTCTGCTTCCAAGTACGATGTGTTACCTTCGAGCCCCATCGAACTGGCGCCATTCAAGTACACGTAGAGTTCTTCTGCTCGGATATTCATATCCGCAGATGAGGCTCCTCCCAAATCGATCTCTAGGTCTTCGACTTCAAAATCTTTGACTTCGAAATAACATAAGCCTTTGCTGCTCAATTTGGTCAATCCAGGCATGGTGATGTATACATCCAATCGCAAATCTTCATCCAAGTCTTTGAGCAAATCCCATTTCTTTCCCGACATATCGATCTCCAATACATCTCCATATTTTTTGATCAACACGTCTTTTTTGTATCGCTCACTCCCTTTCACGCTTATGCTATATTCATCTGCTTGGTTTACGTAGACATTGTATATACCTCGGACTTCTATTTGATCAAAATCTTGAATTTCAAAAATCATCGGTTCACCTGTGTATGTTTTTGACTTAGATTTCGAATGGTATTTGAGTTTGGACTTGTGCTCTTTCGTGTCGTCATGGTCTAACAAACCCCCAGACGTATTTTGCCTTTCGCAAGTCAAGCAATTGAGCCCCTCTTCGGTAAAGATCCATTCATTTTCTTTGTTAATTTGCCAGCTTCTATATCCGTTTCTATTGAAAGTATGCTCAATGATATCAATCATATCGTCGTCCAACACAAACTTTCGGTTGTAAGGAATGTAAAGTGTCATATCCAATTCTTGCGCTCTGAATTTCGCTTTTTCTTTAAACCTATAATCCGAATCAAAAATCAACTCGTTGCCTTTTTGACGTACGTCATAAGTCACCATTTGTGCATTTTGCTCGGCTTGTTGTCTGCTACGACCGTGCGCTTCGTAGCGCATATCCAATCGCACAACAGAATCCTCATTCCCTCGCAGCTTAAGACTGGTGGCATCAATGCCATTAAAGTCCACATAGTCTAGTGTCAGCAAGAGCGGCTGAGAAACCTCCACATCGAAAGTACGTGTCTCTTGATAAGAACCTTCATTTCTAAACTCACCCACCAAACCTGGAATAGTGATAGACAGGCCAACCAGACAGATAACCCACACGCCAAAAATAGACCAGCCTAGTGGTGCACGAAGCACCATTTTCTTGATCACAATGGATATGCCCAAAAGCCCAATGACTAAAAATGGAATGAAGGCTGTCAGGAATATAGCCAAAAAGGTAAACCCTGATATGCTCTCCATTACAATATCAGCTGGGAAAAAAGATGCACTGCCCCAACCGCCAAAGCCTGCAAACAAGCCGAACAAAACACCAGCACCTATAAACAAGCCCATCATACCAGAAATACCGATCATAGCAATAAACAAACCTGCCAACACCCTAATGGCATGCATCAATACATTAGAAAAAGGCCCCAACAATCCCGCTAACGCCGCAAACAAAGCCGCGATTAACCGAAAGGGAAAAAGGAGTACTTTAGCCAATGCACTTTCTTCTCCATCTTCCTGTTTAAGATTGCGTTTCACCTTTTGCTCTATATTGGACAAGGTAACTGGCTCGCCCTGCATCTGCATTTTGTCTGTAATAGACTTCGCTACAGGTGTGATCATCCAAAGGATAATGTAGAGTATAACCCCTGTACCCCCTAGAAAGATAGACACTACGAATAGCAAACGGACGAGCGTAATATCCGTACCGAAGAAGGCCGCAATACCGCTAGCCACTCCACCCAACACCTGATGATCTGGATCTCGAAACATCTTCTTGACCTCTTCGTCATCACCCAGATTTTTAGCCCCTGGTATCACAATCCACAAGACAATATATGCCAAAAAGACCGCTCCACTCAAAGCAGAAATGAAGACATTGAGTAGCATCATAACGGCTATCAGACGGACCCAAAGTGGATCGATGCTGAAATAGTACGCAATACCTGCGGCTACTCCTCCAAGCACCTTCCGTTTTTCGTCACGATGCAGTCGCTGCTTACCAAAATCATTGGCATGATCCGTACGCTCTTTTTGCCCTTTCTTTTCTTGTTTAGGTGTTTCCTCCTCTGCTGAGGATGTCGTAGGTTCATCGTCTTCAATCGCCTCAAAATCCGCCACGGTTCCCATGGTATCGATCAACGCTTGCACGTCTAGTTCGTTGATGATCTGTTTGCCATCATCGAGTTTGGACAAAAATATTTCTGCCACCCTGCTTTCTATATCGGCAATGATCTCGGCGCTGTCTTCATAGGAAGAGAAGTAGTTGTTGATGGTTTCTAAATACCCTTTGAGCTGAGCATAACCATCCTCCTCTATATGAAAAATAATACCGCTTATATTGATACTAATATTTTTTTTCATTGTCTTTTATTTAATACTTGATCTAATAGGCAGGCACCCTATCAGTCCATTTTTGGTTTTAGATTTATTGATGATTGTCATGTTTTGACTGTTTTGTTTTTTGCAGACCGTTTGGCACTGATTTTTTTGGTAGAGGACATCAATTCTTTCCAAGTCTCATCTAGTTTTCCTAAAAAATCGCTACCCTCTTCTGTAATAGTATAATACTTACGTGGCGGTCCTGATTTAGACTCTACCCATTTGTAATCTACTAATCCAGCTTTTCGCAATCGAGTGAGCAATGGGTACAATGTACCCTCTACCACCATGATTTTTGCTGAAGTGAGCTCTTCGAGCATATCCGAAGCATACACTTCTCCCCTTGAAATAATTTGCAAAATGCAAAACTCAAGAATGCCCTTCCTCATCTGTACTTGTGTGTTTTCTATCTTCATATCCTATCTGCTTGAGAATAGCTCAGCTTATCATACTACCTACATAATGGAAGACTAAAGCGAACAAGAGAAAAATTAAAATAATCATGGTCTTGAGTTTTTTGAGTTTAATCGAAGCAATTCTACAAACGAAAGCTGGTTTTGAGTCAGACCAATTCGTCTTGTTTCCTTGCTCCTATTTTAAATTTATTTTCAACCTTGATAACTCTATACGCAATAGTACCTTGCAAGGCCAAGTACTGGGTGAAATATTTAAAAAAACACTCATTTTCTTTATTAAATTCAATCACTTATTTGAATAATTAAAATTTTACCCTTCCTATTCAGCATATTCTTCTATCAACTTTGCTACGTTCACCTTCTCGACAAACAACACTTGTCACTCATCAACCGAGAAATATGCCTGACTGGTAGAATATAATTGAATAGCTAGAGGAGAGTATTTAGATTTGTAGAGACAGATAAGAAGACGCACGTGAGAATAGTCATTGCTGCCATCGTGGGATGGCTAAGTATAAGCACCTCTTTTGCACAGTCCAATACTCCCAAATACAGTAATGAATTTTTGGCTATTGGAGTGAATGCTCGTGCATTGGGCATGGCTAGCGCTTTTACTGCTGTAGCAAACGACGTAAGCGCTGGCTACTGGAACCCCTCTGGACTGACCCAGCTCGAATACCAATACGATGTATCCGTAATGCACGCCCAATATTTTGCAGGCATAGCCAACTACGACTACCTGGGATTTGCAACCAAAATTGACTCTGTGAGCTCCCTTGGACTTTCCGTGATTCGTTTCGGCATCGACGACATCCCTGACACCCGTTTTCTCTACGACGCCAACGGCGCGCTCAACTACGACAACATTCAATTTTTCTCTGCTTCAGACTATGCCTTCTTGTTTTCATATGCTCGTAAATTAGACTGGTTGGGCGGATTAGATGTAGGAGGCAATGCCAAAATTATCTATCGCCATGCGGGGAATTTTGCTACAGCCTGGGGCTATGGCATAGACCTAAGCGCCACCAAATCCTTCAAAAACCTGCAACTTGCTGTGATGCTCAAAGACATCACAGGCACCTACAACGCTTGGTCGCACAACACCGAACTGGTCGCTGACATCTACACTCAAACAGGGAATGTGATCCCCGAAAATTCTATTGAAATCACACTGCCCCGAGCCGTCATTGGTGCCAGCTACACCTTTGCGATCAAACAGAAATTTGGCCTACTGCTTGCCCTCGACTTAGAGACGACCACGGATGGTAAGCGAAACACACTCATCAAGACCAACTCCGTATCGATAGACCCTAGGTTTGGCTTAGAAGCCAGCTACCTATCCTTATTTTTCTTACGGTTTGGCGCAGGCCAATTTCAAGAAATTCAGAATTTCGACCGTTCTACCTCCATGGTTTACCAGCCCAATTTTGGCATTGGTGTCAAGCTCAAAAACTTCAACATCGACTATGCACTGACCGACATTGGCGATCAAGCAGAAACCCCTTACTCGCATGTTATTTCACTTAAACTTGGATTTGATGATAAGAAATAAGTGTTATACCGTACTCTTCCTTCTCCTTGTAGCGTTTCAAGCCGCAGGTCAGCCCTATGGCAATGAATGGATAGACACAAACCAACGTTACTTCAAAATCAACATTGGAGAAAATGGCATCTACCGCATGTCTCGCACGGATTTGGCCGATTTCGGATTTCCTGTAGGTAGTGTAGACCCTAGAAAAATTCAGCTCTTTCACCTAGGACAAGAAGTAGCTATCCATCTCGAAGGTCAACTCGACGGCACCTTTGATCTGTCTGACTATCTGGAATTTTATGCTGAAAAAAGTAATGGAAGTACAGACACGCCACTCTACACTAATCCTGCGACACAACCACATACGTTTTACAATATTTTTTCGGACAGTTCTGCCTATTTTCTGACTTACAAACTCGATCTACAAACAGGCAAGCGGATGGGAGATTTTTATGAAAACAATGTGGGTGGACTTGCTGCACAAAATTATCACATCAGTGAAAACCTAAACCTACGAACAACTACCTACTACGAAGGACAGAGCTATGGATCAGGGGAAGAGATCGTACTACCTACCTACGACGTAGGAGAAGGCTGGACGGGACCATTTGCGTCTCGCGGACAAAATATAGACAACAATATCACAGGACTTATCAACGAAGTGCAAGCCGACTACACCCCCAACATCAAGGTACTCCTTGTAGGAGGTAATAACAACAGTCATGATGTAACAATACTGGTAGGCCCAAACTCTGGGTCGCTACGAACAATAGCCACGGCTACATTCGATGCCGACGAAAATTATTTGGTTTCAGAAAACATTGCATGGACAGACATTTCTGCCAGTGGGAACCTGACCGTAAGGGCTACAGTAAATGGTGTATCAGGTGCTGCCGATCGTGTTTCTGTATCCTACATCTCTGTAAACTACAGCAAAGCCTACAACATGAATTCAGAAACAAGTGCACGAATAGTCATGAAAACCAATGCTGGAAACAAATCCTATATAGAAGTAACCAATGCTCCAACCAGTGTAACTCTCTATGACATCACCAACCCCACAGATCCTATAGACATCGGCATCAACGAAAGTGCAGGCACCTTCCATGCGATGGTCAATAACACCAGCACCCAGCGTACTTTGTATGCTCAGTCGGGACAAAAAGCGGTGACCAACTTCGAAGAAGTTTCTTTCAACCATTTTAACCCCGCTAATTTTAACTATTTGATGGTCAGCCATACGTCACTGAGAGGCAGTACTTCCAGCGGACAAGGCGATCAAGTCACTGCGTACAAAAACTACCGCCAATCTGTAGCTGGTGGAGGGCATACTGTCCTTGACATAGACATTCAAACGATCTTCGACCAATTCAACTATGGCAACCCCTCACCTATCGCAATCAAACGCTTTTGTGAATATGTCTACGACAATGGCACACCAGAATTTTTATTTCTGATAGGCAAAGCTTCCAACGTACAGGCTAATTATTATCGACAAGATCCGCTAGCTCCTACAAATCGACATTACATTCCCACTTATGGATACCCTGGAGCAGATGTACCATTCACTGCAGGGCTCGATGGAGGCACAGGCTACGAGACACTTGCCACTGGCCGAATCAATGCAACAGAACCCGACCACATAGAAGCCTATCTCAACAAGGTAATGGAAGAAGAAGCTCTACCGTTCAACACACTTCGTCAGAAAAGTTTGGTTCACCTAAGTGGTGGCAACACAGAATCTGAGTTAAGAACATTCAAAATTTATGTCGATGATTTTGCCCGTATTGCCGAAGGAGAATTGCTAGGAGGCGCCTCTACTCAACTGTCTAAAAACAACAACGACGCAGTAGAACTCATCAACATTTCTGACGAGATCAACGATGGTGTAATGATGGTGACTTTCTTTGGACATTCTAGTGGCAGCGTCACAGATATAGAAATAGGGCTTGTCTCTGACCCTGCTTTTGGCTATGCCAACAAAGGAAAATACCCGATCTTTATGGTTAATGGTTGTTTAGCTGGAGACTTCTTTAGCGAAAACGAGAGTTTTGGAGTAGACTGGATACTAACCCCTGACTTGGGCGCCTTGGGATTTATGGCACATAGCCATGTGGCCTTCTCCAACAATCTCAGAAGGTTTACAAACCTATATTATGAAGTTGCTTTTACGGAAGAGAATTTCATTGCCAAATCTGTAGGCGAAATCAAAAAAGAAACCGCTAGGAGATATATCAACACATACGGCACCTCAGAATCTCCTCTCTCACAAGTACAACTGGTAAATCTACAAGGCGATCCTGCAGTGAAGGTTTTCGGACCAGACAAGCCAGACTTGGATATCAACGAAGCCTACTTACAAGCAGGTACTTTCGACGATTCTCAGCTTTTGGCTACAATCGATTCCTTCTATATCGAAATGAATATTAGAAATTTTGGGATCTACTCCCCCGACACCTTTGCGATCGCAATCAACCGAACTTTTTCCGACGGGCGAGTGCAAACCATCGGCCCCAACCTGTTTGATCAAGTACTTCGCGAAGACACAATACAATTCACCATTCCTAACGATGTGAGCAACCCAGGAGGATTAAATACTTTCAGCATTACCCTAGACCCAGCCAACAAGATCGACGAAATGGATAAATCCAACAATACAGCCTCTCTAGACGTTTTTCTCTCCTCAGGCAGTACATTCAACCTGTACCCTAACAACCTATCCATCCAGACCGAAGCTTTGCAGGAATTCTACTTTCAATCGTCTAATCTACTGGCTGGCCGCAGATCCTTCGACATCCAAGTAGACACTTCATCTACTTTCAACAGTCCATATTTAATCAGTCAATCTCAGTCTAGTTTAGTCATTGGCAAAGCCAACATCAATTTGGAAGCCACTAGCAGCATTCCCAATGGTAAAGTTTTCTACTGGCGCACGAGGTATTCAGACCCCTTGCCTACCGAAAGCGACGACTGGGTAACCAGCTCTTTTGTATTTGATAAAACCAAAGGGGAAGGGTGGGCACAAACCAATCCGGCTCAATTTTCCGAATCGTTTACAGAAGGTTTATCCTTAGATCCCTCCACTGGGCTTTGGAGTTTTCTTACTTCACAGCTGCACTTAGAAGTTCAAAACTACGGTTCCAATCACCCATCAGCCGACTATCAGGACACAGAAGTGCTACTAGACAACAGAAACTATTTCAATACCAATTCTAATTTAGATGCTGGATGTAGAAACAACACACTAAATTTTATGGCATTCAAACGCCAATCAAACGTCCCTTTCAAAGCTGTACAAACCCCTGGATATGATGAACTCAACTCGTTGGTATGTGGACTAGTACCACAAGTCATCTACAACTACACAGAAGGCGATGTGCCTGGTATTTACGGCCCAGAAGTATTGCTCAACAATATAGAAAGTGGTGACAAAGTACTGATTTTTTCCTTGGGCGATTTCGATTACACCACGCTACCTACTACCCTGCTCGACGACTTGGAGACATTAGGCCTGCAACGTAGTGAACTGAATACCATTGCGAGCGGAAGCGACGAACCAATTATCATGCTTGGTGTAAAAGATGCCGCAGCCAATACGGGACTTATCATTCGAGCAGCGACAACACCGGCAAACGAGCAACAGCTCAACCTAGACGAACAGCTCAATGGCAGTTTCGATTCTGGGGTGATTTCATCCACTCTCATTGGTCCTGCCCTATCTTGGGATCAAATGACAGCTAACATAGGCGACTCCCCTAACCCTGCGGATGACACAAAAAATATAACCTTATATGGTGTGAAATCAGATAAAACCGAAGAAGTGTTGTCTCCACCTACCTTAGGCACTGATGGGTATGACCTAAGCGCATTGAGTGTGAGCGACTATCCTTACCTCAGACTACAACTGGATGTAGCTGACCCTGTGCAACAAACTCCTCTTCAACTCAACTCATGGCAAGTAGACTATGAGACTACTCCCGAAGGCCTCCTATTGATCAGCAGCCCCGAAGGTATAGCTGAGTCGGTAGAAGTACAAGAAGGTCAACCATACAGCAGCGACTATACTTTCTGGAATTATTCAAAAAAGGACTTTCAGGATTCTATCAAAATCAAATATAATCTACTCAATGTAGGAAGTTCAATTCAATTTTCTGACTCACTCAATCTACCAGCACTAGCCAGCGGAGACTCTGCCCAGTTTGAATTTAACTTGACAACCATGGGCAATCAGGGACTGAACGACATGATCTTAAATTCAAACATCGACTACGCTCATGAATTTTATTCTTTCAACAACACTGTCCGCTTTTCCAACTACCTCAAGGTAAATGCCGACGAAACCAACCCATTAGTAGATGTTTCTTTTGATGGTGTACAAATCATGGATGGAGATATCGTATCGCCTACACCGTCTATCGAAGTGTATATCAATGACGACAATGCCTTCTTGCTCATGCAAGACACCACAGGGATCAATATCTATCTAAAACAACCTTGTGAAGATTGTGATTATGAACGTGTGGCTTTTAGCAACCCAACAGTACAATGGAGCCCTGCTACTACTGATGAAAATTTTAAAGCAACGATCAACCCTGAGCGATTAGAGGATGGCCTGTATGGACTTCGTGTATTGGCCAATGACGCCTCTGGAAATCCTTCTGGTCTAAAGCCCTACGAAATCAACTTTGAGGTCATCAATGCCTCTACCATCACCAATTTCTACCCATACCCTAATCCATTTTCATCAAGTACTCGATTTGTATTTACACTTACAGGATCGGAGTTTCCTGAGGATATTAAAATTCAGATACTTACTGTGACTGGTCGTGTGGTAAAAGAAATTTTCATGGATGAACTAGGAGCCATCAACATAGGCAATAACAAAACAGACTACGCTTGGGATGGACGAGACAACTATGGAGACCAGTTAGCCAATGGCGTATATCTTTACCGTGTACTCATCAAAAATGCTGGAGAAAATTTCAAACATCGAGAAACCTCTGCTGATCGTGGATTCAAAAATGGATTTGGCAAAATGTACTTACTGAGATAAGTTATTTCAGTATAGAATTGATCTTTTGCACCACTTTATCAAGGGCTACCGCTTGTTCTTGAATATTTTTCAATTGTGGCTCGTTAGTTACGCTGCCTTTTTCATGATCCAGGATTTCTAATAAACTTAGTATATTAGATAGCGGACGACGCACCACATGGGCATTGTCATAAGCATAATCCTCCAACTCGCGATTACGATTCTCTAATTCAATAGTACGTTCATGCACCAGTTCTTCTAGGTTGTTTTGAATGCGTTTGATCTGGCGCTGCTGATTGGTAAGCAACTCATGTTTCATTGACAATTCTTTGTTCACCAAATCTAGGCGTCTATTGTTGGCCTCGATATGCTCACGTTCTTCATCAAATTTTATCTTTATGTATATAATAACCCCTGCTACTATAACCGAGTTGACCAAATAGCTCGCAGCTAATGGGCTCATCAAATTTTGTGGTTTAGCGATGGTAATCAAAATTTCAGCTTCCGAGTCCAACGTTAAAATCACATTGGTCAAACATAGCGCAAGCACCATATAAAATCTGGTTCGCCCTTCTAATACTCCCAAAAAAAGAACTAGTAATGAAAAATACACATAAGAAAAAGCTCCATCAATACCACCATAGAATTTCCAATACATCACATACAACGGCACCCAACTCAAACAATAGAGTTTTACCAGAAGACTCAAATAGACCCCTCTCTTCCAAACGACCAAAGCCAGCAAGGTAATGGCACATGCTAAGCTATCAATCTTTAGAATGTTCACATCTCCCCCGAGCCACAAGCTTTTTAAAATATTTAAAAGCAAAAGGGTAGCGCCACACAGCAAGGCCACTTTGAATAGCTTACTGTTATCATGGGTGATATTTTGGTCAATAGAATCCACGTATTACCACTAATTTTCAGGGTTGTAATACACTCCTTTTTTTAATTTGTCTGTCACAGACTTGATAGCCAACTGCAAATGATCCACAGACTGTATCAATAAGCTGCCCATCGTCGTTTCTTTAGTTTTATGATCTAATTTATCAATAGACTCTACTGTCGATTCTAAATATGGGCCTATTTCAAAAAGCGTAACAGAGAGGTATTGTTCGATAGATTTTCTTTGATGTAAAAGCTTATCACTTCTTTGCTTAATGTTTTCTTCAAGCCATTCATTAGACAGCTGCAACATCTTCTTTTGCTCCTCCAGCTGTATATTTTGTCTATCTAAGGTCTCTATTTTGCTTTCAAGGTTTTTCCTCTTCTTTCGTAAATTCTCTCGTTTAATATCAAATTGAGTCTTATGATAAAGTAACGCAGTGGTGACTACAATCATAATCCACAAATAATGGCGTGTATTTTGAAAATTAACACTACCATAATTCATCCAATCACTTCTGAAAATCCAGATGTATAACAATCCAATTTCTAACAACACGGAAAGCGTCACAAAGAAAATAAGCCAGCGCCCTTTATGAATAAGAGCCATAAGTACCATTCCTCCTAAAAAATAGTACTCTCCTGTACCATTGAGGCCATTGAGTACAATCCAATTGGCAAACAAAAAAGCCATAACCAAAAAGGAGAAAGGAACCGTGATGTATTCAAACCGAATCTGAAAACGCAGTAAAATAAGGGGCATTCCAAACACCACCAACAATGCACAATCCACTACAAGATCTAAATTGACCGTTTCTAATGGTAAATCACGATAGATAGCAATGACCATGCGTAAAGCTCCTGCTATACAGCCTATCGTAAGTATGTTAGCTTCAAATTGTCGGTTTTGTCGGGCGTGAAAATGCATGGTTAACGGTTAGTGAATACAAAATAAGAAATTTCCCCCGAAAAATCACTACTGTTGTATCAAAACTCAGATGTACAATACCTCATTATTTTTTATTTAAAAACAACAAACTTTTTTTGATATTTTTATTCCAATCAGAGAGATACTCTTTATCTAAATTTGACATCCTAACCCATTACAATTCGTAGAAATAGCCTAAACTAATCATTTAATCATTATGGGAAAACTCCTCCCCTCCATCGATGAGCATACGCTCCAATTTATCAAAACACAAAAAATGTTTTTTGTGGCTACTGCAGCTACTACAGGAAAAGTAAACCTCTCTCCAAAAGGCTCAGACTCTTTCAGAGTACTAAGTCCTAATCAAGTAGCTTGGCTCAACCTGACAGGTAGTGGCAACGAAACGGCTGCCCACTTACTAGAAAATAACCGAATGACCATCATGATGTGCGCCTTTGAAGGAAAACCCAACATCATGCGGCTCTACGGCACAGCCAAGGCCATCTACGAGCAAGACCCCGAATGGACAACTTATAGCCCGCTATTCGAGGACAACACTGGCGCTCGCCAAATCTTTCTCATGGAGGTAAACCAAGTACAGCATTCCTGCGGCATGGCCGTGCCACTATATGACTACATAGAGCAAAGGGATCTCCTTGACAAAACGCATGATAAACTGGGTAGAGAAAAAGTGAAAGAATACTGGAAAGCAAAAAACATGGTATCACTAGACGGATTGCCTACAGGACAAAAAATATAACATGCCACGTCATCACCACGGACACGACCACAACCATCACGATGTAGACAACATCAAGACTGCGTTTTTTCTCAACTTAGGTTTTACCATCGTCGAGATCATAGGCGGACTGTATGTCAATAGTGTGGCCATTATTTCAGATGCCATTCATGATTTTGGCGATAGCGTAAGCTTGGGTATCTCATGGTATTTTCAAAAAATATCTAAAAAAGGAAGAACTCATACGTTCTCTTATGGATACAAACGTTTTTCCGTACTAAGTGCCATTCTCAATTCCGTAGTACTGCTTGCGGGGTCCATTTTTATCCTACGAGAAACGATCCCACGACTCATCCAACCAGAGCAGCCCGATGCTAAAGGTATGATCCTGCTAGCCATCCTCGGCGTAATCGTGAATGGAGCAGCCGTACTCAAAACCAGAAAAGGAAAAACTGCCAATGAGAAAGTAGTGTCGCTGCACCTACTAGAAGATGTACTCGGCTGGATAGCGGTGCTTATAGGTAGCATAGTCATGAGCCTAACGAATTTCCCGATTCTAGATCCCATCCTGTCGCTGATGATTGCTGGCTATATCCTATTCAATGTCTTTAGAAACCTAAAAGCCAGTCTCAAAATTATACTACAGAGCATCCCTCCAGAAGTAGATACCGAATCATTGAAAAAACAGCTTCAGCAAATAACGCATGTGGACCAAGTACACGACATGCACACCTGGACGATGGATGGTGAATATCATGTAATGACACTCCATCTGGTACTCGACGAAGATGTAGACCTAGATATTGGTGCTGTCATCAAGGCTGAAGCCAGACGAATATTGACAGCTGCTGAGATCGATCATGTGACCATCGAACTTGAGTCGCCACAGGAGAATTGTGGCCATCCTTGACTTACTTTCATCCACCTATTGGATCAATAGATTCGACTCCAAAACAGCCAAAAAAATGCATGAAGCATTTTGACTAACTTTATACCGAACAAACCCTGTCCTAACTATTGGGGTATGATCAAAGGGCTCAGGTCGCATATTCATTTTAGTGTTTGTTATGGCCTTTTTATTGGTTTACTGCGAGTCTTGTTAGCTCGTCAGAAGCAGCCCTGTTAATTTCAAATCCTTTCTCTTCAAGTTCCTCAACCACGGACTTTTTAAATTCTAAATTATCAATTAAATGCTTATGATGATGATCGAAGATTTTAAACAAATCGTCCCAAGTCATCGCGTAGATTTCATAGTTGCTCACAGATTCTACGAGAAACTTTTTTCCTTTATTTTTTTGTGATTCGTATTTGCCTTCAATAAACGAGTCCACTCGCTTTCCAACAAGTATAAACTTCCATTTACGTAATTGACTGTTAAAACGAGGTTCATCAATAATGATGTTCATATAGTCTTCCACCTGCCGATATTGATCCTTCCCGATATCAACACTTGGGCGCTTCAACTCGACAATGATATTCTCTTCCAAAGTGTACTCATTCGAGTTTGGGTCAGGAACATCAATTTGTCTACAGATAAAAACATCGGGTCTTTTTAATCGTTTCTTTTCTTCAATCCTGATCTTTTCCTTTTCACCTTTTTCCAGAAAGTACAAGTAGTTACTTAGTACGGTCTCCATGTTTTTATCTGCGGAAACCAAATGATACTGTTCACCAAATAACCAATAATTGTTCTCTATAACTTGTTGAATATGGTCTCTTTCATTTGTGAAAGGTTCAAGATCAAATACTAAGGATTTCAAAATTTGAATTACTGTAAGTCTATTCTCTAGAAGTCTAATTATAGCTGCAACGCTTGTGATTTTAGTTTTCCTTAGAGAATCTGCAAGTTCCTTCCTTTCTTCATCTGAAAGGGAAACAATCCCTTCCATAATATCTAGAACTTTTTCTCGTTCCTCGGAATCAAGAAGTAGGTTCAAAAAGCCTACAAGTGTTTTACTTGCCTCCTTTTTTAAGCCCTGAAAGATTTTGGGTTGAACACAATAGATCTCCCTGACTACATTTTCTAAATCTTTGAGTCTTAACTGCTCATATTCATTACTTCTGAATTTGGGGAAGATGTTCTTGGAATGATAGTCTTCAATGAGTTTTTCGGCTTGCTGTTTCCTTATGAATTCTTTTTCTTTCTCAATAAGAAACTGATTCAGGTTCCGAATCAAAGCTTTGAATGTTCCATCAGCTTGATTCTTACCGTCAAATCCTAGTACGGGTTGATCGGTCTCTGTAAGCTTGAAGTTTTCAAAATAGGAAGACTGGACATAAACAGAATGATGGAAGTCAATAGCCTTGTTGTTGAAAGATGTGTGTTTTCTTTCGACCTCCTTCTTATCGCTGTTTAGAAAATAATAGAAGTATTTGTCACCAATCTTAACATTCCACCTAATGAATGAAACGTTGAAGAGTGTGTCACTAATTGTTACTTGAAAGTCTTCAGAATCGTCAATTATGCTTTGATATTCTAGCGGTTCCCCGTTGATAGATATTTCGTGGTTTGACTCCTTATTCAAATACAAAAACCACCCAAATTCCCCAGCTAAGTAGTCAACAAAATCTTTAGCCTTTAAGTGATCAGAGGAAAGATCGAAAAAGTCATTAAAGTGTACAATTGTGCCTGTGGCAGCTGAATTCGATACCTTGTTTTCAAAGGTGTCAAAAGTGTGCTGCGATGACTTGTTAATGGATATCTTGAATTCTAGGTACTCCCCAGACTCTTCTCTGTAACGGGACTCCCAAACTACATTGTTGCAAAACAGGCTAAAAGAAAAGCGACCTTTTCCCTTCTTTCCCTTGATAAATCCATCAACGTTATAGGAGCTTGTTTTATTTGAGTCCAGAAAGTGTCCAAAGGTTTCTCCAATTTTAGATGAGCTAATTCCTTTGCCATCGTCAGTAATGGTAAATTCGTTTAGGTAGCCTAATTCGTTACCATTGTAATCAATGTTTATGTTAGTTGCACCTGCGTCAAACCCATTCCAAATATATTCGGCAATAGCTTTTTTGTAATCGGAAGGTAATCCGCTTTGCTCTACACTTTTAGATGTAATTTTTGCGTTGTGCTTTTTCATTTTCTATTGTCACTATTGGCCATAACGACCAACTAAAATGAGTATGCGACCCAGTGGCTAGAAGCACCGAAGTATCTGTTTTGTAATGTCCTTTCAGATGACTCAGTTCGCATATTCATTTTAGTGTCTGTTGTGCCTCGTATTATATTTTTCTATACGTTTTGATTTCTCCCGATTTGATCAGTTCGTTAATCTTCTCGATAGTGTTGTTCTGCTCGTTCGGTTGTCCAAGGTTATACAATTCGTCAAATGGTGAAAAGTCAATGATTTTAGATTTCATGGTTTCCAAAGTTGGTGCTTCATCAAGTTCCGAATATTCTTTCAAGGTATATTCAAGATAAACCGTACTTGGGTTCACTCCAATTTGATCAAGAAAGTAGCCATTAGAAAGTTCAAAAGGTTTTAAATCCAAAAATCGTTGAACATCTGATGGTGCCGGATAAGATGTGATTGATCCAATCTTTTCGGAATACATGATTGGTACATTGTTCGAATAATCTTTTTTGCACTTGTAGACAATTACATTTTTTAAATCCATCACATTGAAAGTTGAAACTGCCGTTTTTGTTGAACTACATCCAAATAGCAGGAGACCACAAGTAATTATATAGATCAAAGCTCTCATTTCACTAGAAGTTTTTTGGTTTCAGTTATGCCATTGTAATTTGCTCGTACGAAATAGGTTCCAGAGGATAAATTACTTATTGGTAGTTCTGTTTCATTAGATACATTTTCATTATGCATTATCACCTGCCCTTGAAGGTTGATAATTTCCATTCTATCTATTTTATCTGATCCAGTACCCAATCTTACTTTAAACCTGTCCGATGCAGGGTTGGGGTAAATTGTAAAAACGTCTTGGTTTTGATCCGTACCCAAAACCATTGATCTTTCAAGGTCAATATCAAGTTGATAAGTGCCGCGTTCACCCAAGAAGTACGGTGAAACCACAATTGTTAAAGTCTTATCTCCTTCTGATGTTATTGAGGTTGGCAACAAATCGTCATAAGCCTCTGACCAGTTTTCTCCATCAAACGAATAAAGGAACAGTCCATCGACTGTATACTCATTTCCATTTCCGCTATTGTATGAATCATGCAATCTGATATCAATGGAGTAGTCAAATCCATCATCCAGTTGTACTGAATAAAAATCCCAATCACTTCCAACATGGATGTTTGATCCATTTGTTGAGATGGAAAGGTCATTTCCTGAAAAGTTTGCTGCCAGAGAATGGGCATCCTCAAATTCATCGTTATTTTCATAATTATCTGGATCCAAAGGTGGAACTTGTAGAATCACCTTGAAAGGATTGATGAATGATGAAGATGAACCCGTGATTTCATAATCATAACCATCCCATTGATGAAGTAGAGCCAATAAATAAGTTCCTGGGGGGACGTTTAGGCTGGTTGTTGTGAATGTCAATCCATCAGTGAAATGACATTGAGAGCAAAGGGTAACTCCAGTCTTTTCTTCAATGGTTGCCACAAATTCCCCTTCTAGGTTGTAAAGTGAAACGTCCAAAATTCCAGTGAACTCTTCCGCTGAATAGTTTGCAACATCAAGTTTTACCGAAAGAGTACCTTCATTGTATAAGTTTTCGGTGAGAACATCAATGGTGGAATAAAGGCTTATTATGTTCACATTGACAACTTCAATATCTACATAGTCTGAGGTTAGAAAATCCCAAAAATCTGCCTTCATACCAACCCAATTTCCTCCCGTTGGTCGATAGAAAATGTAGACTCGATATTCACCGGGTAACATGGTAAGTAGTCCGTCAGTACTAAAAGTTAAGCCATTGGTATAGTGAAAGCCGGGTTCTAAGCTCACGCTAGAAATGATTTCAATAAAGTCAACAAAGACATCATTCTCGTCAAAAACTGCTGCCCCATAGTCACCATTAAAAGTATTGTTGCCGTCATTAAGAATATCTGTGGAAATCTCAAAATCTTCTCCGTAGGCAATAGTTGATTTGTTGGAAACAACATCATCGTAGATTTCTAATTCATAAGTCTGGGCTGCATCTGGTGGCTTAATGCCAATCAATGCTTGTTGGTTTTCATTGTATGAACCTGCTCCAGATCCAATTCCGCCAGAACCGGGTGTTAGTGCATCCAGTAAATAATAACCATCCAACTGTCCTCCCCAACCCCAATTCATATGAAAGAAGTCATTGTTGTCATAACCATCACATACCCAAGTGTGACCACCTTGACCAAACCCTGCATACTGTATAGGTCTACCTGCATCAAGTTCTTCTTTGAGTAGGTTTTTCCAATCATTGTCAGAATAATCTGCTCGATATAACCCTTGAATGGATTCTTTGTCATATCCGAAATATGTAATTAGACCATGTTGAACAGTCTGCTCCTCTGGATAGCCGGGGATTATCACATAGCTTCCACTTCCACCTTCAGAGGCAACATTGTACTGCATTTCGACAGCAACACCGCAATGATACATTAAGGTAGCAACAGCATCGTTTGTGCTATTAATCGTATTAGGCATGGATTCCCAGTCATAGTATGTGGAGCTGAAATTGGCTGAAAGTGTTCCGTATTTCTCGTGGTTGTAGGAGTGAAAACCAATTCCTTTGGCTGGATATTTCCAGTACTTCATTATCTGTGCCATAGCGGTTGCTGGACAACCTGTAACGGTTAATTCCTGATATTGAGCATCGTAGGGACATTTGGCATTAACATAGGGACTTTGATCCCATTTTGTTTCAATCAATGGATCAACGGAATTTGTTTCACTAACCCTAGCACTTGATGAAGCATCCTTTAATAAGCTTTCCCATCTTGAAGTTACTTCTTGAGTGGGTTCAATATCATTAGCTTGTATGAACCGAATTTGCTTTTTGTAGGTTTCCAGCCATTTTGCTAGTTGAGGAAAAACTTTATTTTCAGAGTATGTTCCCTCGAAAGAATAACCCAAAATGGGCAATGCAGCATCTTCATTTGAAACGATTATGAATCCAGTTTCTCCGAAATTATAGATGAAGTATGGGTTATTGGTTGGTGAAGAAAGCCTAGCATTGCTGTTAGTTGATGCTGTTGGATATGCTAGAACCAAGTTCAGGTTTTGGGTTGCAATTCTTCCGCTTGAATTTGAAGTTAAACCCGTTAAGAAGTTAGTTGCTACTGCTTTAGCGGTCGGTTCGTCAATCTGCTTGGCAAACCCAGTTACCGTTAGCAGAAGAAGGAGAATTAAGATTTTTAGCTTTGTCATTTTCGTTAGGAGGTATGTCACGTCCTGAAATATGGCTACAGGTTAAAAGTTAAATTTATGCTACTTTGCTGTACACCTGTTCAGGGGTTTTAAGTCCTAAAGATAGGTGTAATCTTTTATTGTTATAGATGTCAATTGCGTTTTTAGTTGCCTGTTTTGCATGGCTTGTATTGACAAAACATTGGTCAAGATAAAACTCATCTTTTAGGATGCCATTCACTCTTTCAGCCACTGCGTTTTCGTAACAATGGTTCTCCTCTGTCATACTGATTTTCATCTTTCGTTTTAGGAGCTCATTGACATATTGTTTACTGCAATATTGGATGCCTCTGTCCGAATGATGAATCAAATTTGATCCTGGTTTCGCTTTTCTAAAAGCAGACTTTAACGCCCTGAGACAGCCTGCTAATTCCAATGAATCACTCACATCAAACCCTACTATTTTCCTTGAATACAAATCGGTAATCAAAGCCAAATAACAGAAGCCTCTGACGGTTCTTATATAGGTGATATCTGATACCCAAACTTGATTGGGAACTGTGATATTCAAGTCCTTTATCAAGTTGTTGTACTTGTAAAAATGATGATATGAATTGGTCGTCTTGCAAGAGACTTTCTTACGCCTGACAAGCATGTCATTGGCTCGTAATATATCGAATAAACGATCTCTGCCTATTTTTATACCTAATCTACTAAAGTCGGTAGCCAGATGCATTTGAAGCTTTTGTGTGCCTACTCTCGATTGAATTTTTCGCTCCTCTTTGACTAAACTGATCACTTTGGCTTCCGTGCTTTTTTGCACCTCAAAACGCTCTTTACATTTGTAGTATGCGTCTCGATTGAGACGCATACTACTACATACTTTTTGAACACTCGCTAGCCCTGTTTTTCTTGATTTTCCTACTGCTCGCATCAGGGCTTGATGTTTAAAGTTTTTTTTAAATCATCCACGCTTTTATAGCCCATATTCTCGGCTGCTACTTCTAAATAAGAGTCAAGCATTAGATTGTCCAGATCTTTCTTCAAGAGTAAGTCTTTGAGTTGCTGGACTTCTTTTTGGAGCTCCTTAATGCGCCCGATTTCGTCTGTTGTTTCCACAGTTACACGAGTGTTCATAAGGTCTTTCCGGTCATACTTTTCGATCCACTTATTGAGGGTGGTGCGGTTGATGTCGTAGATGCGACCTATTTCTGTTTTGTTGTATTTACCTGTACTAAGTTCGGCTAAAACTTTGAGTTTGTAACCTTCGCTGTACCTGCGATTGATTCCGTCATTCTTATACATTTTGCTACGTGATGTGTAGCCTTATTTTAGGACGGGTCATCCTGCACCATAACGTCCATGTATGAGTCGTGGCGGTTTAAAAGCACTAAAGATAGCGGTTTTCTTCAAGCCAATCCTGCGGATTGGCCGCTAATTTTATTCTCCCAAGCGAGCCAGTCCGCAGGATTGGCGGACTATCAGACACCCACTAAGCCTCGACTCTACCACCAACCCGCCATGACTTCATACATTATGTTAGCGGAAGTTTATTCCAGAAATTTTAATCTTTCATTTGTTAAAAACTCATAGATGAAATTCGCAGTTTCTTTGTTCAAAAGTTTCGAAACTGTGAGATCAAATAGTTTGCCTTTTAGCAACTGACTCCATGACTTCTTAGAGAGCCTTTCTTGCATTTGTCTCATCTCTTCGAAATCATCATAAATGATTTCTTGACCAAGTCCGAGTTTGTTCAGTCGTTCAAGTATTTCATCAATTTTTTCATTTAAACTGCTTTCGGTCGCTTGCTTTTCAGTTTTTCGTTTCTTGGAGTTAAGCTTTCTTTCGATGTAATTAGCACCTTTGACGGTTAGCTGAACCTCACTTTTGTTAGAGTACTTGTCTTTTTTGACGACATAGCCTCTTCTGTCAAGATCATCAGCAATTTCAGAAGGTTCGTCTGTTCTGTATGGAATATCATTGTAATCAAGTATTAAAGCAATGTCATAATAATTATCATTGAAAACATGTGATAGTTTTTCCAGTATGTAATCTTGCTTTTCTCTTATACTATTAATCGTTGGTCGTTCTATCCCCTTTAGTGAATCTATCAGCTTTACATAGTCTCTGAAGAATTTAAAAGTCTTCTTCAACCTTGTTACTCGATATTTTTGTTCTTCCAGTTCTGGATGTTTGCTTCGTTCAATATCATACCTAAACCCAAAATCGTCTAATAGACTTATTGTACTGGTGGAAATCATTCCCGTCAGAATTTCAGGTTCAGGTGAGATACTTTTTTGAGCAAAGTCTTCGATCTTTTTCTGAAGTTTCTCAAGTTCCTTTTTAAGCAATTCAGGATTAGTCTGTTGAGAATCCGTTAGAGTGTTGATTGAAATAGAAAATCTATCTAGTTCACCAGTAAAGTCTTGATATTTAATTTTGATTAATGTGAATTTCACGACTTGCAGTAATTTCCGCTAACCTTTAGCTTTCCTGTCTATAATTAATCAAAGAAATAAAGGTTTTACTTTTAATAGTAAAAGAAAGCAAGCCAGAACTACGCGCTAACCAAGTTACCCAGACTTATCGGGCGATTCAGGGCTTGCTTTCCATTGTTAAATGTTCAGATAGATATTCAGGGATCCCGATCCGTCGAGATGCCCTAACATCAAGGTTTTGAACTTAATATTGAAATTATGGAAAATACCACCCCTAAACAAATCTTCTACCCACATATCGTGGGTATAGACATTAGCAAAATGAGTATTGATGTGGCTTTGATTAACAGCTCATCGATGAAGTGCAACAATGCCTTGTTTAGTAATGATAGCGAAGGCTTCCGGAAAATGAAAAGATGGCTTAAACAACATGGCAATGACTGTGGTGAGGACATCCTTTTCTGCATGGAACATACCGGTATCTATACCAGAAACATTGTCAAGTATTTGCTCAAAAGAGGATGCAAAGTTTGGCTGGAATCCTCCCTGCACATCAAAAGAAGCATGGGACTAATCAGGGGTAAGTCAGACAAAATCGACGCTGAAAGAATTGCCAATTTTGCTTTTGATCATCAACGTGATGCCAAACTGGTCAAACTCTCACATCCTACCTTAAACCGCCTCAAAGATCTAATGAAAACCAGAATGAGGCTTCAAAAAAGTTTACACAGTCAGCAAATTGCTGTAGATGAGTTGACCAAAGTAGACCCAAAAGCAGGACGTGAAATCGAAAGAATCAGTAGGTCAGCTATCAGTGGGTTAAAAAAATCTTTAGATAAAGTTGAAGCCAAAATGGACGAATTGATTCAGATAGATAAACACTTAAAGGCCCTCTACGAATTGGTCACTTCGGTGAAAAGTGTAGGCAAGGTTTTGGCCGTGGATCTGATCGTTTATACAGAAGGATTTACTCGCATGTTGGACAACCGAAAGCTGGCTTGTTATTGCGGTGTAGCTCCTTTCGAATACAGTAGTGGAACCAGCATATTTGCCAGTCCAGGCACATCAAGTTTTGCCAACAAACAACTCAAATTTCATCTACACATGTGTGCGATGAATGCCATCAAATGTCACAAAGAACTTCGAGGATATTACCTTCGGAAAACCGAAGAAGGGAAAAGTAAAATGAGTGCACTCAATGCAGTGAGAAACAAACTACTCCATAGAGTAGTCGCCGTAGTAAAAAGAGGAACTCCTTATCAAGAGAAATTGGATTAAAAAAAGACCAATACGCTTGTTTTTACCATAGATATCGCCCAGCTACCCTCCGTGGTGCTTGACGTGTATTTTGTTTCGGTTACAAATTAGGAAAATCTTCGATTTTCATCACTACCTTTTTGATCTAGGTGAGGAAAAGCGAAGATTTTCCGGTGCTGATAGAAACCGCCGCTCTTGACTCTAGCAGTAATCACCATGGAGTGGTAGGTAATGTTATGCCACTTTATGATCTCCAATTAGCTTTGTTTTAGATTCAATTAGATTAAGCTTTTTAAAATCCGGAAACAAGTTACTAACATCCTCAGGTGTATTTAGAGAGGGATGAATTTCTAGGCCTTTGTTGATTAGACTAGATATTGTAACTATTGAATGCTTTAATCTTTCTAAATCCTCGTTATTAGATTCTTTGTAGTATTCATCATTCAATGCCTTTGACTCAGTTTCTATGAGAAGTTCAAGTTGCTTTTTTTGTGCGTCGAGAAATACTTCCTTCTGTTCATTGGCCAGCTCAAGGCTCTTTACGTGTTCTTCAAAAATTTTCCCTTCTTGCTTTTTCTTATGAATAACGGCGCTTGCCCAAGCGATTCCTCCAACCAAGCCAACCGCTAAAGGACTTGCTACAACAACCACAAACCAGATTGATCCATTTTCTACACTTTTGATACTCGTATTTCCGTCAATATTCTTGTGTGAAATCGGAATTGAAATTGATTTGTTTAGTTCATTTGATATTTTGGAAAGTTCAGAAAAATCGTTGGTAGGTGGGAGTTTTATTCTAACAGAATTTTCAAATTCATCCAGAAATACTTCACTCAAAGTTTTGTGCAGGGCTTCAATGGCGATTTTTAAATAGTTATAATTGGTTTCAACTAATCTCCGTTGATTTCCGTCAATTTCGGTTTGATCAGTGGTTTTGCTAACAAAAAAATCACTCCATAGGGGATCTACCTGTTCTGTAAATAATTCATTTTGATGAAGGATTCTAATGGCTTCTTTTGTTACTTTAATTCCAGATACAGAGCCTTTATCCTTACCGTAATCAAATTTTACATTAAGCATCAAATTTGGATAAACTTGCTTAACGATTTGTGAAGTATCTCTAATATTCATTCTTATAGGTTATGTGGCATAACGCCACGCTATCAGGCGTGGGGATTTTTATCTTCTAAAGTTAAATAATGCAATGAACTATCCAACAGTTACAATCTTTCCTAAACAACTGAAACCCCATGACTGATCAGCGAATGTTATGCTCTTTTCTTCGGTTTAAAGTTCTCTTGGTTGATTGTTCTAATAAATCTTGAAAGTTCGTTGGATAATTCTGTCACGTTGTTCATTCGATGATTTTTGACTGATATTCTTTTTGATACACCTTGAAAGTCCAAGTCGATATCATCTGTTGAAAATTTTCGAGTCAAACGTCTCACTTCATCTTTACCGATAACTTCAACTTCGGTTAAAGCTTGAAACTTTATAATATCAGGTTCGTGCTGTGTGTCCACCTCCGCGATAATCTCGAAGTTATCAATCTGACCTGTCAAAATTGGCTCACAAAATTGCCATTTATTTTTATCGTTCTTCAGTTGTTCTCTAAACCCGTGGTTCAATAGCTCTGAAAATGGATGAGTGCTAAATGCCTTTCTTCGTTTATGTAAATCCCAAGTTCCTCGAACAGTTCCAACAACAAGTATGAATAGTGGCATTCCTATTCCTGCACCAAAAATCACTGTCAGAAAGAGTGTTAGTTCAGGTACTTGCCCGTTCAAATAGCCAATTCCGAAAGCTATCAGCACTAGAGCTAGGAAAAGTACTGATGTAAATTTGAACGCAAATACAATTTTAGTCTTATTGAGTTGGAAAAATTCTTTCATGCAGTCGATTGAGCATAACGTCCGCGTATGGCGAGTGCCCTCGCGGTTTCTAAAAGCAGAAAGATAGCCGAATCGCGACAAACCACAAAAGCCTGTATAGCCATTCCTGTTGATTCGAGGCTGCCAGCTAATCCGAATGTCCATTCTACGGCCTTCTACTCTTTCCGAGCGAAGCGGCGGTGCTGTTGCACGCAACGCTTTTGGTAAGGCAGCATGGGCATTCGCTATCACGCTATGTTATGCACCTTTTTCGTTATTCAAGTTGTTCACGAACCCAGCTGATGTATGCCTGTTCCTTGAAGTCAAACCAGTTTTGACGATACTCAGAGTTGTCTATGGCCCAATTGAATTTGCTGAAAGGTTTACGTTGAGAAAGCTGGTTAAAAAGCCGAGTTCGAAAATTCTCGTCAGTTAAGGAGTTCGCAAAGTCTTCCATGACTCTAAATGCCTGATTGGAACCCATCTTCTCAAATCGTTGGTATTCACCCCAATTTGCATCAATTCTGTCTAGGGTCTCTTGCCAAGCTTCGGGATCAAAATATTCACTGTTCGGGTCGGGGTGATGTTCAATCGTACCAGTTGGTTCGTGAAAGAAGCAGAGTTGACCACAATCCAAAAGTTCGGCTATCTCCTTGATATGTTCTTCTGTTGGCTGCATCTGAGTCTTATAGATCGTGGTGCATAACGGTTAGTATATGAAAAGTAGGCGATTTCGAAGCACTAAACTTTCGGTTATGCACAAACTTTGACATGAACCAAAAGCCTTGAACATACTACTATTTCGCCTATTTTTTATATACATTGTTGGCAAATCGTTTTTATTTTCCAAACAGGAATTTAATTTTTGTGAAACCTGAAAAACAGGTTGTGTACCAGAAATTATCATTGAATACTATGGTTCTACAAAAGAGTGATTTTTCCATGCTAATTTTCATTTAAATTAAAAAATGACTTACTTTTTCTCAGCAATCGCAATCGAAATAAATTCATTGATGTAGTCGGCCGTAGCTTTAGGGTCGTTTGGTAAATACAAACGCAAAGAAGCATTCCAACCTTCCACAACATCGACTGAATAAGACGAACCACTATTGAAATCAACGGTTACGGTTCCATCGCCATTGTCTTTCATACGGTCCATGCTGATGTAGAAATTCTCTTTGGCAATCCACGATTTGTCATTATAGGTTGTAATCGAGAAAAATCCGCCATTTTCATAATCTAAGTCAGGCTTAGGGAAGGTTATTGTTTGATTTTTAGCATCGCTCCCTTGACCTTTAATCAAAGCGGTGTACTGCGCATAAGCAGGAGGTAATCCGCCCCAGCCCATCGCGGCACAGTGTAAATAATCTTTTTCGTTTACATCTTCTGGTTTAGTACCAAAACCTGTAAAACTTGAAATCTGCAAACCGTCTTCCGTCACATCTTTAATCAGTTTGTTTCTAAATGCTTCCACGTCTTCTGCTTTATACCCTTTTGCTTCGTAAGGTTTAGCCGATTTGGCATCGATTACCATGCTTTCTTGTGCGCGTTTGGTTTCTTCCATATCGTCAGAAATTCGGGTTCTTGCCAGAATATAAACATAGTCACCACCAGTTAAATCTTCAGATGAAAGGGTTGCCGTTTCTCCTGCAAAAACAACTTTTCTGGTAAAGTGATTTTCATCAATGAGCTGCATCATTTGCATGGCGCCATTTTCCCTTTCGGGGATAGAAAATGTAGCTCCTTTGCTCACATCAACCAACGCCAACGAATAAATAACATCGGCATTAGAGCGGATAATCGTTTGGTTTTCCATGGTTACCGCCTCTTTGTGTAGCCATTCGTTAATCGGTTTTGCATTTTGCTGAATATTGCAATTCCAGTCCGTTTCTGCTTTTACGTAATTATCTTTTGTCACCTCCATCTGCGTTGCGGCAGTTTGTTCGGTTTCTTTTGTTTCTGATTTTGTCTTGTGATTGTTGTTGCATGATGTAAATGCAATCGTGCAAATCATCATTGCTGTAATTGTTATTTTTTTCATTTTACTGGAGTTATAATTATATAAGTTTTGGTTTTTAATGTTTGCCAACGACCAGCTAAAATCCGTAGGCTGGACATCTGTAAATATCTAGAAAGTATCTTAACCCACCAACCTTGGCAAATATCTCAGTAAGCCTATGGATTTTTAGCGTCTGTTAGGTTTTCGTGCATTTTTCCGTCCTGTTTCTGCGTTCTTGTTAGTTCGTTGTTTGCCTAAATTCGTCCAATATTGTAGAGAGGATTATCTTCATCGGTATTATCTTTTTTAAGGTTAAATCGTACTTTAAGAAAATCCCCAACTATTCGGGCATTCTGAATACGAGATTTATTTTCAAGGCCAAGAGTAGGCAAAATGTGAACCGGACTAGTTTCTAAATGCATTCTGAACTCTTCGGTTTTAAAGGCTTCTAATGGAAATTCTATATAGAATTCCTTTTCATCTTGATAAACAATATCATGAAATTTCTTTCCTAATTCTTCTGCATATTCCTCTTCACTTCCCTTAAAATCCTTTAGCTTCTGCTTCGTTTTATAATTGGCAACAAAAAGCAACATTGCCGATAATATTTGCCAATCTAGCCACCCTTCTCGTCTGAGTTCCCAAACAAATTGATGGAAATGCACATTTTGTGTTAGCTTGCTAAGAGTGATGTAAAGACCGTTATAACTATTTTTGTATCGTCCCTTAATGGCTTTAATGGCCTCTTTCTTATCATACTTTTGACTTATATCATTTCGCCAAACAAGAACATCGTTTTGTCTTGGTAAAGAAGCGAATGCGTTGCTATCAATGTTCGCAAGCTCGAATCCATTAAGAAATTCAAATTCCTCTTTTTTAAACAGAAATCTATACATTCTTTGATATAGATTTCCAGACAAGGACCTATTAGGTAAGTCAAAATCCTTCAGAAGTCTTTCAAAAAGGTGTTCAAATTCTTCTTTTTTCAAAAGGCTGAACTCAAGAAGAATCAACTTTAGCGTCAAAGAAACAGATGCTGCGTGAAAATTAATTTCTTCAGGTTTTGGACTATCAAAATGCTTCACAAAAGCTTTCCAAGTATATGCATCAGTTGAGAGTTGTTCAGGAGCTTGTAAATCCTTCGAAAGTTCAAGCTGAATTCTTAATTCACCCTTAACAAAATGGAAATCGAATTCAGAAAGTGCCATTTCAGCTAATAATATCTGGAGAAATGAGCAGAACTCCTCCGCAATTGGGATATTATCAAAATTGTTCTCAAACTCAATTGTCCACTTAATGCCTAAGGCAAGGAATATAATTTCTGAACTATTTCCGAAATCACTAAGTGGATAACTGTCAATTTTTCTGTCAATCAGATTAATAATCTTCTCGTCAGGATACTCTTCTTCAATAATCTCAAATGCGGGTTCTATATAGTTTTCTCCAACTGATCCAAGAGATTTCAAAACTTGTTCAGATAGACCATTTTCATCTTTAGCAATACTTGGAATTGCTTTTAATATGATTGCGAATGCTGAAAAAGTTTCACCGAGCATCTCTTCTTCAAGAATGTTCAAATCATCTGAGCTAAATTCAAATCTGGATGTAATAAAGAGACGAAAATCCCGAATTGCAGAAAGCCACCTTCCCTGCAGAAAATCATAATAAAATAGCATATTGAATCCCTTGATCAATTTGTCAAAATAGATTTCAGTTGTGCCATTTAATAATATCCATAGCCCAGAAAGTGCGTAATTCTTTGCTGCGATATTCAGACCCATAGAGGAGTATAATTGCGAGATGTTTAGAAGAGCAAGAATATGACCTTCGATTGTTTCGCTACGATAGTAGAGGTCTTTTGCTTTATGAAAATAATCCAGAGCTTTTAACAAGAGCCTTCTATCCTTTGATTGCATATAGGAATAACCTCGTTGCACCTGTACTTTAGCCTTACTGAAATCTCCATCTCTTTTGCTTATTAAATCATCCAGTTTTTCATTAAAGGCTTCTAGCTCATTGATCAATTCTAAAAACTTATCGGAATCTATTTTCAATAAGAAAGCACAGTATTTATTGATTCGCTCTCCAAAAGTTGTTACGTGGTATAAATCTGCCTTATCAATATTTTCAAGAACTTTAGAGTAGTACTTAACTAGCTCTTTAGGTATTTCTTTTCTCTTTTCAAGGTTGCTCATCAGAAGAGCTTGGTTGCCTAAAATCTCGTAATAATGGCAGATATCATTTGGATTGATTGAGACTGACAACCTGTTTTCAATTTCTATCTTTAGATTTTTATTCCACTCAATTATTTGTGCAAACTCAATATCTAATTTTTTCGAAAGAGAGGTAGTAAAGCAGATATTGAGTATAGCCTGATAATCTTCGAGTTCTTGTGGATTTTTAAAGTTGTTCAAGTTGCCAAGGTATTCTTTAACAAGGGTCTCATCACCCAATAGATCTCCTGTTGGTTGCTTGAAGTTTTCCTCAGGTAAAACCCTCAGCCAGACATATTCATAAACTGCCTTATTCCTGAGGTACTCGTCTAAGTCAAGTTCCTTGATATAAAAATTCAAAAGGGTAATCCAGAACTCTGAGTGACGATGTAGATGGCTATTTCGTCTACAATGTCTTCCAGCATCAATGATTTCAAATAGCTCTCCAAGGATTAAATGATCAATTTTTTCAACTTCATTCCATCGAGCTTTTACTTCCCAATACCATCGGTCAGTGTCGGAAGAGCTTGACTTTATAAGGCGTTCTAAAATTTTACTGTTAAGATTCCTTTCTTCAGGTATTTTTTGAGTTGCCTTCAGAGAGGCTTCCTTGTAAAGAATACCAAATAAGGACTCTATTTGATGATCTCCTAGATTCAGGTTCAGGTTTTTGAGACGCAGATTGATTCTATCAATTGTTTCGGAAAACTCTAATTGAGGATTTGTTTCTCCAAAAGACCATTTAATATTTCTAACAAAGCTTTCCCATTCTGTATCCTGAATTGATTTTAGTTGCTCTAATGATTCTGAAATTATTTTAGGCTCATATTCCTCTTTTAATTGTTCTGACTTAGATGTTACATATTCAGTAATTATTGCCTTTGTTAATTGTTTACATTTCTCAATTAAATCAGATTCAAGATTATCCTGATTTTCATACCATTGTCTTAGGAGTTCGGCATTGTTGTCTTTGTATTTTCCCGCAATACTGGTATTTGTTTCAAAAACGAATTCTTTGTCAAAATCTTTGTATCCAGTCTTTATGTGGAGAAAAAAGAAGTTTATTAGGCTTTTTACAATTTCCTCACTCTTAAATGAGAAGTTTGAGGCATAGAGTTTGACTTGTCTGAATTTCAATTTTCCATTGGATTCATCTCTTTGAAAAATGTCATCCTCAAATTCACAGAAAATCTCTTCATCCAGCCCGTCTTGATAGTTTTCAATCCATAATTCTAAAGTTCGAAGTATTTGATACTGATAGCCTCTTTGGGAATCAACTGCTTCGGTATTTCTCTGATATATATGGAGTTGGTTATTCATCCTTAGTTAAGTGCGAAAATAAAATTAAAGCTATTTTGCAAGTTTTAGTCTGTGGTTTGGCTTGACTTGCAATTATCAAGAGGATAATCCTCTGCGTCACGGCATGAAACCTAACGGTCTTGTATAACCGCCAGTTATGGGGTTATATGCGTTAATATCCGGTTGAGCATATTCCGATTGGATTTGGACTTAGTAGAATCTGCCGTAATTGCGGTTATATAATGTTGGCAACAGTTACTCTAATTCATATACCTTTTTTCCTTCTTTTATAGATTCTAAGACTTGAATGTCGTGAATTTGAATTGGGTCAATTTTAAGTGGGTTTTTATCTAAAATCACAAAATCAGCTAATTTACCAACTGTAAGTGTACCCTTTCTCCCTTCTTCAAAGTACTGGAAAGCTGCCCAATCTGTTAAGGTTTTCAATCCTTCATAAACTGTAATTCTTTGGTCTGCACCTAGTACTTTACCGCTTCGCGTTACACGGTTAACAGTAGCATCCAATACGCGCATTGAGTTAGGAAAGGTGACTGGTGCATCGTGATGTGAAGTGATAGTAAGTCCAGCGTCAATCACATCTCTACAAGGAGAAATATAGTCTGCTCTTGGCTCTCCCAATACAGACTCTTTATGCCAATCTCCCCAATAAAAGGTATGCATAGGAAATAGAGAAGGAAGGATACTTAATTCAACCAATTCAGGAATTTGATCTTTACGTAAGGTTTGCCCGTGAATAAGTACAGTTCTGTGATCTAGATATCCAAATTCTTTTTCGGCAGCCCCTACAGCTTTTATGTATTGATCTATAGCAGCATCTCCATTACTATGACATAAAATTTGCCATTTGTTTTTAAAAGCCGTTTTTACATATTCGGTTGCTTTATCGTCATCCATAATCGGATAACCTTCATAGCACCCTGTTCTACCTTCAGGATTCACATGATAACATTTGGTAAGCCAAGCTGTTTTTCCTTGTGGAGAACCATCTAAAGTTAACTTTACACCTCCTAATCTAAACTTGTTTTTATACTGGTGTGTTGGTGTATAAGTTCCTTCTGCAACTTGTTCGATGCCTAAAGTCATATCCGGGTAGGCAACGACATCAATATAATAAGCTTGTTCATCGGCTGCTTTTCTAAGTGCAGCAAGCTGATCTGTTGTCGTTCTACCATCTTGTGCTGTTAAGTAGCCTTTTTTGGCATATTCGTCTTGACCTTGCTTAATACACTTGGCTGCCATATCATCGTCAATTTTCCCTAATACAGGGAATAAGACTTTAAAAAAAGCAGCTTCTTCTAAGACTCCGTTAGGATTTCCGTTGCTATCTTTTCTTATGACGCCTCCATCGGGGTTAGGTGTATTTGCTGTGTAGCCCATTAGCTCTAATCCCTTGGAGTTGATAGAAGCTAAATGTCCCGATTGATGAATAATAATAACAGGCAGATCGGTACTTACTTTGTCTAAATCAGAAGCTTTTGGATGATCTTTTTCTGCTAATTGAGAATCATCATAACCGTTACCAATTATCCATCCCAATTTTTCTAAAACATATTTACCTGTTTCTGTTTCCTTGTATTCATTTAATGTTTCAACTACAGAATTAAAGTCTACACCAGGACCATCAGGTGGTGGTAAAATATTCGCACACATAGCTGTAAAGCCTACATTGTAAAAATGCCCATGTCCGTCCAGAAATGCCGGAAGCATTGTTTTTCCTTCCAAATCCACTTGATTTGCTTTGTTGTAATTTTCCGATGCCTCGTCTTTGTTTCCTACAAAAACGATTTTCCCATTTTCTTCTACAACTGCTTCTGCATAAGTTGGCTCATCGCTTTCCATTGTAATAATGTCGCCATTGTAGTAGATTGTAGCCGTTTTTTCAACTACTGAAGTTTCTTTTTTCGTTTGATTGCAGCAAATAAAAACTATAGCAATCAAAATTGTCATTATAAGAAATTTAGTTTTCATATC
Organism: Reichenbachiella carrageenanivorans; assembly: GCF_025639805.1. NCBI lineage: Bacteria > Pseudomonadati > Bacteroidota > Cytophagia > Cytophagales > Reichenbachiellaceae > Reichenbachiella > Reichenbachiella carrageenanivorans. The sequence continues at coordinate 4,149,119 of NZ_CP106735.1, forward strand.
GCTGTTTTTATAATTGTTGCCAACATCCGGATATCAACCACTAGTGGTTGATATATCCCTTACATCCGGGATTTATCCGTTTTTATACGTTTAAAAATACACTTATTTTTTCAGCATCCTGCAAAGACATCAATAACCTCGAAATATAAGTAGCTAGTTCAGTTTTGGTTTTAATTGCTACTATCGCTTACAACCCAGCCAAAAAAGCCATCGTATCTACCCCATCGGCATAGTCCGCCAGAGCAGGTTTTTGTGCTTCGCCAAATGGAACCTGACCTTGAGCTGCGCCTACTACACACTGAATTTTTTCAGCTGATCCTGACAGCCAGTCATTCAGCTCATTTGTATCCGTATACTCCTGATAAAACAAAACCGAAATCGGAGACACCAATTCTTCGCTGGCTCTGATAAGCAAAAACTCCGTATCGAGATGAGGCTCTCGATTTACCAAATAGATGGATTTGTTATAGTCATAATTGTTACGATACTTGTGATGATTCGCAATAGAAGCAAAGGGTTTCAACCCATCCAAAAATGGAGTAAAACTATACCCCTTGGGTACAAATACTTTTGACACATTGCGACAGCCTAGGCCGTAATATTGAAAAATGTCATGACCTAATTTCTCAAAATCCGCAGACGTCTCCTTTCCTGTGAGCACAGCTACTGAGGTGCGGTTTTTACGAATCACATGGGGCTTGCTTTTGAAATAGTATTCGAAATATCTAGCTGTATTATCGCTACCCGTAGCGATAAAGGCATCTGCCTCATTAAGCCGCTCTACGAATGTGACTTGTGTTTCAAACTCAGGTGCTATTTGAAAAAGAGTATCCAAAACATAGCGCATCAAAATACCATCCTTCGAACTCATCTTGATCATCAGATGGTGACCAGACATAAGCACACACAATACATCATGAAACCCTACCAAAGGAATATTGCCTGCTGCTATCACACCAATTTTTTTCGGTGAGATTTGACTGAAGTCATACGCCTTCAGCCAGATTTCCAAATCTGATTTGTTTAAAAAAAGACCGATTCCATCGAGAGCCCTTTTGACGCTATCCGCTGTAAACCAGGCATTTTCATTTTTAGCGCTCAAGTAGAGCTCGTCGTGCGCCTCCTCTGTGAGATTTTTTAATCGACTTCCTAGTGTTTCAAAGGATATAATTCGGTCTTCCAACAACATAAATGAAATAAATCAGTATAGGTAAACAAAGCTGCCAAACATTTTGGCACGCAAAATTAATCCTTATTTTTGCACACTTATTTTAAGTATTAATAAATAAACGGAAATGGCAATAATTATTACCGACGAATGCATCAACTGCGGAGCTTGTGAGCCAGAATGCCCCAACACTGCGATCTACGAAGGTGGAATCGAGTGGGACTGGGCTGGTGGTACTAGCTTGACCGAAGTTGAACTGGAAGACGGTACTCAGGTGGATGCAAATGCAGCACAAGAGCCCGTTCATGATGACTTGTATTACATCGTTCCTGGAAAATGTACTGAGTGTAACGGCTTCCATGAAGAACCACAGTGTGCAGCTGTTTGTCCGGTGGATTGTTGTGTAGATGATCCTGATTACGTAGAGACAGAAGATGAGCTTTTGGCTAAAAAAGCTTGGTTGCACAACGAGTAAAAAAGACAAGACACCCAAAGCCAAATATTTGGCAACAATGATATATACCACGTCCTTTTCGGACGTGGTTTTTTTTTGCTCTTTTCCTTCTAAATTTAACTAATGAAAGATAACTACAGTCACATAAGGAGCTACATGAATCTAATCTCTCCTATCTCAGACAACTCCTGGAAAGACATACTTTCGATTTTTAAAAAAACAACCTTAGAAAAAGGAGACTATTTCGCCAAAGTAGGCCGTGTAGAAAATCAGTTTGGCATCTTACTAGACGGTGTGTTACGTGCTTATATAACCAATGGAAATGGCTCTGAGTATACCAAAACATTATTCACACCTACCCATTTCAAAACACCCATTTCCTATGTAGGCGCATTAACCTCGTTAGTAACTATGTCTCCTAATCAAGTCAGTATTCAGGCCCTCACTCCATCGGAAATGTTAACTGGCAATTACCTTGATTGGAAATCTTTGATGGATCATAATCAAGAAATAGCTACTTGGAGCAGAAAAATGACTGAATTGTTTTTTATTGGAAAAGAACTCCGTGAATTTGAATATTTCACACTTCATGCTGACGAACGATACAAACTATTCAGAATGCGCTACCCCGAACTTGAAAACCTCATCACTCAATATCAGATTGCTCATTTTTTAGGTATCACTCCTACGCAACTCAGTAGAATCCGTAAAAAAATATTCAGAGAAGACTAATCGCTTTACATATGTAAATGGATTAGTCTATTGTTAGGCTCATATTTGACTCAAACAAAATAGCTAAATATGAAACTACGATTTATTATCCTCTCTCTATTTTTATGCACACTTGCCAGCTGCGAAGAAGACGAACCTGAAACCAATTGCTACAACTGCACCAGACTAATTCAAACGCTCAACAAGGATGCTATACTTATCCTGACCCAAGAAGATCAATATGAACTTTGCAATAAGACAAAAGAAGAAATCACACAATTCGAGTTGGACAATCGCAAAGACGTAACAACAAGCAGTGGGGGTAAACAAGAGTTTTTCACAAACTGTTTTCTTATTGAATAAACGCCCGTTTAGCGTATAATCACACTGTGCCGAGGTACAGTGTGATTATTTAGACTATCTCAATCCAATCCCTACCACAACCACATCGTCGGTCTGAGGACTGTCTTTTTTCCAAGACGTGAAATCTTCTTTAAGTACCTTTTTCTGATCCTCAAAACTCTGTCCATTGAACTGCTTGAGCTGGCTCAACAAGACTTCTTTGGTGATCTTCTGTCCCTGACTATTTTCTTGATCATAATAACCATTGGTAAACAAATAGAGCTTATCCCCTACCTTGTAGTCTATGGTCTTGCGATCAAAGGTAGGATTGTCCGACAGATAACGAAGACCTACCGAAAATGAATTGCCTGGGTATTCCGTTAATGTCCCATTCTTTGAGACTACATGCAAACAACTATTAGCACCTGCATAGTAGATTTTCTGAGCCACCTCTTCTATGATGAGTACCGAAACATCCATAGAGTCCATCAACTTATTGCCCAGCGATTTCACTTTGAGTGAGTGATCGAATTTACGATCCAATAGGCTCAACACCTTTTCAGGGTAATAGACCTTATTGACGCTAAAAATTTCATTGATCAAAGACAATCCCAGCATGCTCAAGAACCCTCCCGATACCCCTGAGCTAGTCGCATTGGATACAATGACTATTTTATAACCTGCCACCTGCTTGAACCAATAAAAATCTCCTGATACATTTTTCTTGGGCTTGAAGTAAATGAAAGAGGATGGAAATAAATCTCGGAAAGAATCTTCATCTCCCAAGATCAGGGTTTGCAATTGGCTCGCATATTTCATTTCGGACGTCATGCCTGCTTGCTTGCTTTTTATTTGATCGCGCTCTTCCTGAACCTTATTTCGCTCTGTCTCCAGAAACAAGCCCAACTGGCGTACGGCGATCAATGGAGGAACCAAATTACCAGACTCATCCATGTATTGGACTTTGTCCTCTTCTATAAGTTGTTTTCTTCTATCTTGAGGAATACCAAGATACTCACTGACCGAATACATATTATACCCTCTTTCTGATATTCTTACAGACACTTGGGTCACGTCCATTTCTGGAGTAGTCATGGTTTTTTCCTGTTCATCCATATCTGCGATAAACGAACCATACCGTTCCTGTAGTGGCGACACTCTCAGCCCAATGGTTTTTTTAATCAAATAAAACATCCCCAAAGCAATAGAACTGGTAAAAGTGAAACACACTAAAACACCAATCGACTGTACGGCAAGCTGAGTCCAACGGTCATTAGCCAATAGGTCAGCATCACCAAAAATTGCTACAGACAAAGTACCAAACACGCCGCCAAAACCGTGCACAGCAATGGCCCCTACAGGATCATCTAGATGCCACTTCTCAGCAATTACTACATAAAAGTAGTTATGAATGATGCCTGCTAAAAAACCGATCGCCAAGCTATTGATAGGCGACACCACATTGCAACAAGCAGTAATGGCGACTAGACCAGTAAGGCTACCTCCTGCTATTTTTTCTATCACATCTTTCTTTTTCTGGAAAAAATAGGCGTGAAAGAAAGCTGCAAAACATGCTGCTGCCCCAGCCAAGTTGGTATTGAGTATAATCTTAACTACGTCATCATTGAAAGCCAATGTACTACCGCCATTGAATCCCCACCAGCCAAGCCAGAGGATCATAACCCCCAAAATACTATATGAATAATCTGAGGATTTCATGGGTTGAATGCGCTTCAAGGCATCGTACCTACCAATCCGTGGGCCTACCATATATATCCCCATCACTGCGATCCATGCCCCCGTAGAGTGCACTACTGTAGAGCCTGCAAAATCCATAAATCCTAAACTAGCCAACCATGGCATGTTGTTAGGATCTGCCAAATTTCCCCACGCCCAATAGCCGAAAATGGGATAGATCACCGTAGCGGTCATCAATGAAGCTATAAAATAAGGAATCACGGCCGTTCGTCCTGACATGGCACCAGATACAATCGTAAGCGCTGTACCTGCAAATGCTAACTGAAACAAAAAGAAGATCAACTCTTTGCCTGTGTCTAATCCTTCGCCGAACAAATACCCGGAACCGAAAAAACCAGACTCAGAAGAGCCAAACATAACACCATAACCAACAAGGAAAAAGGCAATACTACCAGCCACCCAATCCAAAAGGTTTTTGGCTCCGATACCAGCTCGATGTTCTTTTTTGACCAATCCAGTTTCGAGCACTTTGAATCCCGCCTGCATAAAAAAGACCAATGCGGCAGCCACAAGCACCCAGAGATCATTGATATTGAGAGACACTTCGGCCTCTACCTGATCAGACAACGAAACACCACCAAACGATGGCAAACTAAATAATAATATTAGAGTAATGAGGTAAGTTTTCAACATACAAATCCGAGCTTTGGTAAAACAACTGATTGATCATTTTTGGATTTTTGCTGTTAAAAACTACACGGAGATGAGATATACCTCTAGCCACACCTTTGTGCAGGAACAATCACTTTTTCTCTCGCTTAGCTCATCTAAAGGTGGAAAAAAGCCACCCTTTTGATACCTCAAAAATAGATGGTGCACTCATGGATTAAAATGACAGGAAACAGACAACCAACCTCTTTAACCTCAAGGCAAAAACTGTTAAAAAACATATAAATCAAGTAACACACACTTTATCAAAAATTTAAAGTTTCAAAGCTCTGCTTATTGAAAATCTGACCTTTCTATGCGAGATTACAATTATGAATAAGAGTATCAAAATATTCATTGCCCTTGTACTCTTGGTATTTCTGGCTTATTGGCAAGGACCTCAGACCGTTTTTGAGCCCGTATCGAGTGAAATTGTTCCCCTTGATGTTCCCATCACAAAGCTGGACAGTATGCTTACAGCATTCGAGAGTCAATTTCCACATATCAAACCTGAAAATGAGTCTAGAATAATCTGGGCAGACACCGTAAGACAAACACCCTATGCTATGGTCTACCTACATGGCTTCTCTGCAGGCGTCATGGAATCGGATCCTGTACATCGAATACTGGCCAAAAAATACGGATGCAATCTCTATCTGGCGAGACTCTCTCATCACGGATTAAGCGGACAAGATGCCTTCGAGGGGCTTACCCCAGCTGCACTAATGCATTCGGCAGCAGAAGCCGTAGCCGTAGGACGAGTAATAGGCAAAAAAGTAATCTTAATCTCTTGCTCCACAGGAGGCACTTTATCAATCTACCTCACTGCCCACAATCCTGATTTGATCGACGCACAAATCCTATACTCCCCCAATACAGCTATCGATGATCCCACTGCAGCCTTACTCAACAAGCCCTGGGGCAAACACCTGACCCAGCTTGTCATAGGCGACTATAAAATCGGGGATTCTACTCATATAGACACACCCATAGCCCGCTACTGGACGTTAACTTACCGTTCCGATGCACTAATAGCCCTACAAGAACTACTAGACCAGACTATGAAAGATGAAGTATTTGAACAAATCTCTTCCCCCTATTTTATTGGTTATTATTACAAAAACGAAGAGGAGTCTGATCATGTCATCTCTGTACCAGGCATCATAGATTTTGATAGCAAAACAAAAACACCTGCTAATCAAAAGCGAGTGGTCCCCTTCCCCAACGTAGGGCATCATGTCATGGCCTCCGACCTACAGTCCAAAGACATCGAAAGTGTGATAAAAGAAACCAGCTTATTCATAGAACAAGTGTTGGGGCTATCTCCCACATCATACGATTCGCTCAATAGAAACGGCATCAAATTGTAAATATGCTAAAATTGAAAATGAGAGTCGAAAATCAACCCAATATTGTCTAATTTCGAGTTTTGTCATCCAAAATCTATTGTATGAGTATCCCTAAAGCGAATTCTGTAAGTTATTCTAAAACTACCATCACCGAACTGATGATCCCCTCCTATGCCAATTTTGGAGGAAAGATTCATGGTGGAATCTTGTTATCGCTTATAGATAAAGTAGCCTATGCCTGTGCGAGTAAGCATGCGGCCAACTACTGCGTGACTGTATCGGTAGATAATGTGGATTTTTTAGAACCTGTAGAAGTAGGTGATCTTGTACACCTCAAGGCGTCTGTTGTCTATGTGGGCAATTCGTCATTGGTCGTGGGTATCAATGTAATCGCAGAAAACGTGAAAGAAGGCACGGTTAAAAAAACCAACAACTCCTACGTAACCATGGTAGCCAAAGGGGAAGATGACAAGCCAACTAACGTACCTGAGCTCATCCTAGAATCTCAAGAAGAGGTCAGACTATTCTTAGAAGCGATCAAAAGAAAAGAATTGAAAAAAGACTACCGCAAAAAGGTAAAAGAAGTCTCGGATATGCTAGCAGACAATACACCCAAGGACTTGCTAGAAGCTGAAAGATGTGTGCTAGAGTTGAAAAAATTCTCTCTTTAAACCAATTGATGAAGCCCCTCTTTTGTTTTCAACATTTTTGATTTTATACCAAAGGCTTCCATCATTACACGTGCTGCTCCACGAATCAATAAACTCGGCGAAATAATTGTAATGTGACTGATTCTATTTTTGTGTTTTTTCATAGCCGTATACCACTCCTTTCTAGCAGAAGGCTCAAAACCTGTCATTTGGGAGCAGTCCCATACAAAACGGTATGCAACATCTACATTAGCGTCAAACAAGCCAGACCAATACCGAGTCGCATTCTCTGAGGCATCTAAAGTAAACTTATCTTTAAACGAGAAATAAATACAGTTTTGGCCAAGCTCAGGTGCCAAACGTATGGAAATTTTTGGATGCGTATAAGTCATAATGGCTAGATTTTGAATTACATCCCAAGAAGCTGCTTCTCAAATTTAACACATACTTCTTATTGTTTCCACCATCAATCCTCCGTCTCAGGAAACACAATCGTACGATTGCCAGTGACGATGATTCTGTGATCCAAATGATACTTCACCGCTTTGCTCAGCACTTTTCGCTCTATATCCGAGCCTATTTGTGCCAAACTCGCAGGCGTACTGGCATGAGACACTCGCTCTACATCTTGCTCTATAATTGGCCCCTCATCTAGGTCGTCTGTGGCATAGTGCGCTGTAGCTCCGATCATCTTCACCCCTCTCTCATAGGCTCTTCGGTACGGGTTTGCTCCCTGAAAAGCAGGTAAAAAAGCATGATGAATATTGATAATTTTCTCCTGATATTGATTGATAAAATCAGAGGACAGAATTCTCATGAACCGAGCCATCACAATCAAATCTACATCATGCTCAGCTAGCAGTTTCAAAATCACACCTTGCTGCGCCACCCAATTCTCACCATTGATTGGCAGGTAATGAAAAGGCACACCAAACTGATCAGCCACATATTTTACACTTTCATGATTGGCTATAACAAGCGGAATATGACAATGTAGTTTGCCTTCTCCGTGTTTTTCCAAAATATCATACAGACAGTGTGTAGTCTTAGAGGCCATGATGGCGACATTCCTTTTGTCTTCGCTATAGTGCACCCGCCATTTGAGCGCCAACTTATCGGCCACTTGACTAAACCGTGAGGAAAGCTCTTCTCTCCCATAAGTCAAATCTTTGGCATCCAAACTGACACGCATAAAATAGGCCTCTTGAATCGTGTCTGTAAACTGCTGACAGCTAAGGATATTGAAACCCTCTTCGTAGAAAAATGTAGTGACTTTAGAAATGATCCCCTTGCTATCGTGGCATTGGATCAGAAATGTGATTTTATTTTCGGACATAGATTCCCTTACTTATTTTAGTTTTTTGGGGAGTTGTCTTGGCTAAGATAGCCAGACTTTCGCTTTTGCCATTTGAGAAATGGATTAAAAACCCAACGTTTATTCGGCCTCTTCTGCACGCTGAGGCCGCAAGGCATCCCTTACGGCGATCATGTCTTTTTCTTCAATAATCATATAGGCAATGCTGTGCATATCAGTCATATCTTCTGTGCCTATACCCATCGTTTTTATACTCTCCCTTTCGGCAAATTCTTTTAGATGTATGGCATGATGCTCAGCCGTACCTTTGGCATATTGCCCATGCATATCCCAGATCATTTTTATTTTTCTTTCCATTATCGATTTATGTTTTTAATATCAATCTCTACAACGCCCAGATCTAGCATTGCGTTGATAAGGGAAACCTTTTCAAATTTACCCAAATCATCCAGACTAATGGTGGTCTTTTGGATCAGTCCCTGATCGAGCAGTGACTGCCTCCGTACTCCTTCTAGTAGCGGCGAATCTGGCGTCCACCACTCCTCCCCATCATAGAAAGCCAGATTGGCAAAATAGCTATCCGTGACACTTCCGTCTTTCACAATGATAATATTGTCTTGATCAGCCCGCAAAGTATAGAGTTGGTCTAAGGCACGGCGGTTTTCATACTTAAATCGGTAATCAATGTTCCCACCTTCCACGATTTGAAGCGTCTCTATTGTGGGTGTTTGATAAGATTGAAAATCTATTGTGAAATTATCCTTATCATATACCACTTTACATTTGTGTTTCTCTTTGCTAGGTACTTTTCGAATAATTTTGGCCAATTTCATAGGCCTAGCCAGCAAGCCATAATTAGTGAAAAAAGTACGATTCAATCGTGCCTGATGCAAATCCAACAGAAGGGCTTCCCCATCCTCACAACAAATACTCTCAATGAACTGGGACATATACTTTATCTATCATTTCTTGATATTCAGCAGCCGCATCACTCAAAAAATGAATACCTCCGCCACTCTTATAGACGAGCTGCTCGTCTTGTTTTTCTATGTAGCGAATCATCACGCCGCTATCAAAATTCCGCCCATCAAAATACCCTACTATCCCCGTGTAGTAGCCGCGTTGATACCCCTCTACTTGATCGATGATATCCAAGGTTTTCTGCTTGGGTGCTCCACAAATCGAGCCTGCCGGCAATAACGAATAGATGATCTCACCAAGCTGCTTCTGATAATTAGCGGCAAGCTGCCCCGTGATCTTAGAGCTCACTTGTAGTAGGTGCTTTTCGCTCGTGCGAATTTCATCAATGTATCGAAAGTCCTCTACTTTCACCTGATGAGCAAACTGGCTCATATCGTTGCGAATCAGGTCTACAATAGTGGCATGCTCTGCCATTTCTTTGTCGCTAGTCAAGATGGTCTCTGCCGCATGAGGCAACCCTGCATCTATCGTTCCTTTCATCGGATAAGATGATATTTTCCCTTCTTGTATTTTGATAAAAATCTCTGGTGAAAAGACCACAAATTGATCTTTGTACCAAAGTTTGTACTTGGCCTTGCTGTGATAGAATATTTCCTTGAGACTTGCCGTAGTGGTTATCGGTGTAGGCTGAGTCAAGTTCAGTAGATAGGTGTTTCCCTTGGCAATCTCTGCATGTACAGTTTCATATTTGGCTTTGAAATCAGAAAAGGTCATGGGTGTACGATTCAAACGTATAGCCGCAGAAGGTACCACTGACTGCTCGAAATTTCTCACGCCATTGATATCAAACAAAAGCTGATCAGCTTTAATTTGATCGATGGGTAGCACTTGGTTATTTGCACATTGAAAATCAGTGATCAACAAGAAAGGAGTGCCCGACGAGGCCAATAAATTGATTTGCTGAATGGCGGCGGATTTATTCACTTTTGATCTTATGCTTTTGACGGGTCATGCGGTACCACGTCTTCTTTTCGAAGTCCCAAAAGAACGCAAATTGTCCGAAAAGAAAGCCATAGATCAGCAGGATTATGTTGTAGATCGGTAAGATAAAAATGTAATACAAAATGGTGTAGATAGTCTGGTGGCCATCACTTCCGCTAATCCATCCAACAATAGGTGTTTTGAGCCACATCACAGTAAAACCTGTACATGCGAAAGTGACCAAAACCAAGATCACTTGCCTCACACTATCGAGCTTCCACCGTTTTTTCAATGATTGCAAAAAACCCATGATCTAGTAGAGCTTATCCATAAATTTATTCTTCTTAGCAAGCTCCGAAGAAGATTTGTCTAACACTAAAAATTGCTCCCAAAAATCATTGACGGGCACTCCTGCAATCACCTTGACAGGTTCTTTTTTGATCGGGTGAATAAAGTCTAACGATCGAGCGTGGAGATTGATACTGGCGTCTGGATTGGGCTTAGCAAATCCGTACTTGAGATCGCCTCGAATCGGACAACCCATAGAAGCCAACTGTACACGAATCTGATGTGGACGTCCTGTCACAGGCCTTACCTCCAGCAAGTAATGATCATTGAGCTTACCTAATACCTTATAACTCAGTTCCGCTCTTTGTGCTCCATCTCGTGGCACATCATAGGCCGTGGTTTTATTGGTTTTTTCATCTTTTTGTAAGTAATGTACCAATTTATCCTCCTTCTTTGGTGGCTTGCTTTTCACCACAGCCCAGTAGGTTTTATTGATTTTCCGATCCTTAAATAGCTTATTCATACGCTCCAGCGCCTTGGACGTACGGGCAAATACGACCGCACCACTTACAGGACGGTCGAGCCTGTGCACAGTACCGAGAAAGACATCTCCTGGTTTGTCGTATTTCTTTTTGATATACTCCTTGCAGTAATCAAGCAATGGTTTATCCCGGGTCTTGTCTCCTTGCACCAATACCCCTGAAGCTTTATCTACGATGAGCAAATGATTGTCTTCATATATCACTATAAACGGCTTCCCCATTACAAATTGATTTTCATGTTTAACTTAAAAAATAAATTGTCTCTCGTAGACTCGTACGCATACGCACCATATCGATAGACTGCATCAAACCCAAACCCCATGTATCCTACATCGAAATAATTGAGCCTGATTAGCTTTTTGATCCCGATTCCCGATTCAAAATAGCCCTCTTCCATGGTCTTGAATGCTACCCCTTGGTGGCGTTCAGGGTGAGTCAGTCTTCCAATACCTGAGTTATGATACACAATCAATTCGGGCTTCATCACTCGGTTAGAGATCAAAAAGTTGCCAAAGTTATGATTGAAAAACAAAGCAACCTGCTGATCCGACAAAAATTCGTAAATATCCATCGTTTGAAAATACTCTGGCACACTCAAACTCGACGAGGCATTACCCAAGCCTGTAATCATATGACCATAAGGCACATCGCCCGAAACATAGGCTGCCCTGACCAAAAATTCTGACTTACCCAACACATATTTCTTTTTGTATTCTGCACTCATGTCTACTCGGTGATAATTGAAATCCCCCCCCAACCAGCCCGAATTGGCATGACTGTATTTGAAATTGAAAACTGGGAAATCATAATCATAAAGCACCTTGCGCCCATACAAGTCTAAATACTGCTCGTTTTTCACATACCTAAAAGAAAGAGACACCTCATTGATATGATAATAGGTATTGGTATAGTCTGTATTGTTGTATTGGTAATCATAGGTTGGTTTTTGATCCGAAGTAGATACACTCGTCTGCGCATAGAGAAAAGGAGCTATTCGCCTATTCAAACTGAGTTTGTAGGTTTCGTGACGGTCGAACAAACTCCCCTGAAAAGATCGAATTAAATCTTCGATACTCGATATTTTGCCTTCGAAAAACCGCTGTACACCCACTTCTCTTAAATCATTCTGATAAGTAAACAAAAGCCAAGTATCTGTTCTTTTATCAAAATTCCACCTCACATTGGTGCCATATTTCCATTCTTCGTCTGCAAATCCATATCCACCATACCCCCCCAATTTCAATCTTTCAGAAAAATTGTTATTGGTTTCCAACCCTGCTCCCAATCTAAACTTTTCATAATTATTGATCCCAAAGAGATCATCTATACGTAGATCTACCATACCCATCTTCAATCGCATGGTCAGTACGGCTTCTGCCACGCCTTCGATCACTCGTAGGCTCTTGTACATCGAGTCCATGGCCACGAATGTATTCAGCTCCATCGAATCCAATGGCACGGCTCTATTGGCATTCAATATTTGTTCTTGCTGCTTTTTATCTACCCGATTCAGCGCTATTCCTACATCACTAAAGTCCTTTTTTGAGTAATTGGTTTCTAGGTTAATGTCCGACAGATAGCGTCGGTTTTCTAACACCAGATTTCTTCCATAAAATTTAAATTCTTTAAAAATAATATCTGTATTGAGCTGCACTGGAAACCACTGCCCTTTCACCTTAGCATAGCGCTGCTGGATGCTCACGTCGATTTTGGAATTGGCTACCTGAGATTTAGCGGTCACATTGGTTAGGGCGTATTCTTTGGCATGTACCCATAGAAAACCTTCCAACCCATCGAATTTTTTACCTTTTTTAGGTGCATAGCTCACCACAAATACTGTGTCTGTTTCGAAAAAAGTGGTATCTTCTATATAAAAGTCATATTGAGAAAGACCCGACGGGTTGATTGGGTTGATATAATCCTTGTCGAAAATATCCAACACGTCATTGTAAAACCCAAAAGGCTGATACAGACCACTAAAAGCAGCAAACAACCCACCCCTCAAGCCTGAAATCTGTGTCGCCAGTATAGTTTCATTTTTGAGTCCAGGTTCAATAAATTTAGTTTCTGACACAGACTCTGCCACATACAAATGGCGCGTATTAAAGGAACTGTCAACCTTAAAAAATTTAGTATCAGCTTTGGCTATAGTATCAGATTCATCGGTACTATAATCCTCACTTTGTTCTTTCATCAATATTGCCAGAGAATCAGCCGTTTTGGTATCTGCGTCTAGGTGATATACATCTTTGGTGTAGGACTTATAACTATACTGTGGAAACCTCGCTGGGTCGTGTTTCTTGCGGTTGGCGATCACCTGTCGCATCAAAATATTAGCAGGGTTCTCCCCTGCTTCAAAAATCAGTTCCTCCAATTCTGTCACCTCCTTTTCCAAGAAAATAATCGGTGATTGGTTAATTTCAGCCACAGTCAATTGCTTTCGCACAAAACCGACGTGTTGGAATGTGATGGTACCTTGATAACCAGTCGGGACAGCCAAATTGAAACGCCCATCTATGTCTGATATAGTACCAGTGCTGGTTCCACTGATCGCTACAGTCACAAAAGTCAGGGCTTCGTTGTCATCGCTCGAAAATATACGACCAGACACGGATTGAGCAAATAAATTCCCTCCTAGCAGGGTCATCGTCAGCCACGCAGCTACAGCAAAATATACAGTTTTGGCAGAATTGGTGTTCATCAAAAAAATGGCAAAAATTTGACCAGTTATGATTGAAAGTTATATAGATGACATCTTAAACCAAGATTTCCCTCACCCATACCTAAAACAATCAAATCCCTTTAACGTAACTCTTCAAAATTGTTTTAACCTAACTGAGCTGCATTAAAAAAACACACAGACTTCCAAAACAAATTCCAATTACGCACAAGCTGTGAAATTACCTAAAACTCACTGGTAAAGTGGAATTCCATGTCTGGAAAATTATCCTGTACCATTTGTAACCATGCTTTGGATTCTGCCATAAAGACCAATTTGCCATCTTTGTCTTTGGCAATGTGTCGGTACTTGGAATCTATAAACTCGTCTAACTTCTTTTTGTCTTTGCTACTGATCCAGCAAGCCTTATATAGATTCATTGGCATAAATCTACAAGTAGCACCGTATTCGTGTAGCAACCTGTGCTGGATAACTTCAAACTGAAGTGCACCCACTGTGCCCACTACTTTACGAGCGCCCATTTCATAGGTAAAAAGCTGGGCCACCCCTTCGTCCATGAGCTGCTTGAGTCCTTTCTCTAGCTGTTTGGTTTTCATGGCATCCATGTTTACCACTTCTCTAAATATCTCTGGAGAGAAACTAGGAATCCCTTTATACGTTCCTTTTTCACCTTCACTGAGGGTATCGCCTATTTTCAAATTTCCAGTATCATACAGGCCTACGATATCGCCAGGAAAGGCTTCATCGATCACTTCTTTGCTCTGCGCCATAAAGGCTGTGGCATTTGAAAATCTAAATTTCTTGTCTAATCTGGTATGATAATAATTACTACCTCTAGAAAACTGCCCAGCACACACTCTCACGAAGGCAATTCTGTTTCTGTGCTTCGGGTCCATATTGGCATGAATTTTAAACACAAAACCTGAAAACTTGTTCTCTTCTGGCATGATCTGACGCTCTTCTGTATATCTCGGTGCAGGACCAGGAGCGATGTCGATAAAACAATCCAACAGCTCCTGCACGCCAAAATTATTGACCGCACTACCAAAAAATACTGGTGCTACTTCGCCATTTCTATAGGTCTCTATGTCAAATGCAGGATATCCTCCATCTACCAGCTCTACATCTTCTCGCAACGTTTTAGCATATCTCTCTCCAATCAATTCATCCAAAACAGGATCGTTGATATCTTCTATACTAATATCATTGTCTTTATCGAGCTTTTGTTTACTGGCTGTAAATAATTTCAGTTTCTTTTCATACAAGCTATATACGCCCTTGAACGTCTTGCCCATACTGATTGGCCAACTGAGCGGACGCACCTTTATATTTAGTTTGGCTTCGATTTCATCGAGCAAATCGTAAGGGTCTTGACCTTCTCTATCTAGTTTATTGATAAACACCATCACGGGAGTGTTTCTCATGCGACACACCTCCATCAGTTTTTCCGTTTGGATCTCTACTCCCTTCACACAGTCCACGACTAGCACCACACTATCCACAGCGGTCAGCGTACGATAGGTATCCTCTGCAAAATCTTGGTGACCTGGAGTATCCAGCAGATTGATTCGTCGGTTCTTATAGTCGAAGCCCATTACAGATGTAGCTACCGAAATCCCCCTTTGCTTCTCAATCTCCATGAAATCCGAGGTAGCATGCCGGTCGATTTTATTCGACTTTACTGCGCCAGCCGTTTTGATCGCCCCTCCAAAAAGCAAGAGCTTTTCCGTCAGGGTCGTCTTTCCCGCATCCGGGTGACTGATGATACCAAAGGTTTTTCGTTTTTCTATTTCTGCTGAGAGACTCATACTTAAATTATCGCTATTTGGAAAAAGCCAATGGTAGTCACCATCAGCTAATAACTAGTTCCCATTAACCAAGGGAAAATCGGGCGCAAAGATAGTAGAGTTGTGAGTATTCTAGTGCTCAGCATCCAACTTTGATATTATTTATAAAGATGTCATCGCAACAGCTGTGTATAGAATTGTTACATTTAGTAACTTCAAAAGTTGAATCATCTACTTACCTACAAAACATGGAAACTTTAATTAGACTTATTTTATCTGCCATTGCCGTTTTGATCTGTGCCTACATATTGCCTGGTGCGCATGTCGATGGCTTTTTAAGTGCCTTGGTGGCCGCTGGAGTCTTGGTCGTCGTCAACATCATACTCAAGCCTATCCTGATCATACTGACGATACCTATAACTGCAATAACTCTCGGACTTTTCCTACTTTTCATCAATACCTTCATGATCCTCATTGTGAGCTGGCTTGTCCCTGGGTTCAATATAGATGGTTTTTGGTGGGCATTCGCTTACAGCTTTGCCCTATCTATTGTCAACTCCATTTTTGAAGCCATGCAAGGCAATAGTTCAAACAATCAATAAAACAGACAACTACATGAAGAACATCAAATCAGGAATTTTATATTTATTAATTGGGGGATTTTTCGTCTATTGGGCGGAGACCCATTCGCCAAAAAAACTAGGACAAGCCATCGGAAATGTCTTTAGTGGCTCCTATACCATGGATGAAACTTCCTACTATATATGTCTGGGGCTCGGAATAGCCATAGGCCTATTAGGTTTATTTAAGATTCTAAAGAAATAGATCAACCCTTTTTATGCTTACTGGCAAAACATCAGGCATAGACTTTCATAAAAAAACACACCTCACTAATCCAAACAGAGTTTCAACCCCTGCTTGAATTTTCGCACCATTTGTCAGTCTGCCTGAAACCCACCCTCCCAATTCGTCAGTCGACATTCCTAATTTCAAATCCTATTCTGCCAATCTGTCACCACATCAGTCGGTTTTTCGCATTGGCATAGCTGTTGATAAAAGCCTTTACAGTTATTAGAAAAGAATTTAAGAAAGCGATAAATAAATTTATATCATGGGAAAAATAATCGGAATCGATTTAGGAACTACCAACTCTTGCGTATCTGTAATGGAAGGTAATGAGCCTGTCGTTATCCCAAATAGCGAGGGCAAAAGAACGACTCCTTCTATTGTGGCCTTTTTGGACGGCGGTAAAGGAGAAAGAAAAGTGGGTGACCCTGCCAAAAGACAGGCCATCACCAATCCACAAAACACCATTAGCTCTGTCAAGAGATTTATGGGTAAAAAATTCTCTGAAGTTTCTGACGAGATGAAGAATGTCTCTTATGCTGTCGAAAGTGGAAACAACGACGTAGTAAGAGTAAAAATTGGAGACAGAACTTACACTCCTCAAGAATTGTCTGCCATTATTCTTCAAAAAATGAAGACAACGGCAGAAGACTACTTGGGTACTGATGTAAAAGAAGCTGTAATTACTGTACCTGCTTACTTCAACGATGCAGAAAGACAAGCCACTAAAGAGGCTGGAGCAATCGCAGGTTTAGAAGTAAAAAGAATCATCAATGAGCCTACTGCTGCGGCATTGGCTTATGGACTAGACAAGAAAAATGCAGATATGAAAATCGCTGTGTATGACCTTGGTGGTGGTACATTCGATATTTCTATTCTGGAGTTGGGCGATGGTGTATTCGAAGTGAAATCCACCAACGGTGATGTACACCTCGGCGGAGACGACTTTGACTCTGTGATCATCCAGTGGTTGGCAGACGAGTTTAAAAACGACGAAGGTATCGACCTTAGAAAGGATCCTATGGCACTTCAACGTTTAAAAGAAGCTGCTGAAAAAGCAAAAATCGAATTGTCTAGCTCTACGAGCACAGAGATCAATTTGCCATATATCATGCCTGTAGATGGTGTACCTAAGCACTTGGTTAGAACTTTGTCTAGAGCGAAGTTTGAGCAATTGGCAGACACCTTGGTCAAAAGATCAATGAAGCCAGTAGAGAAAGCCTTGAAAGATTCTGGTCTTTCTAAATCTGAAATCGACGAAGTAATCTTGGTAGGCGGATCTACTCGTATTCCAATCATCCAAGAAGAAGTAGAAAAATTCTTTGGCAAAAAGCCTTCTAAAGGTGTAAACCCTGACGAAGTAGTAGCAGTAGGTGCGGCCATCCAAGGTGGTGTATTGACTGGCGAAGTGAAAGATGTATTGTTGCTAGATGTGACTCCATTGGCTTTGGGTATCGAAACCATGGGTGGTGTATTCACCAAGTTGATCGAAGCCAACACAACGATCCCAACGAAAAAGTCTGAGGTATTCTCTACGGCAGCCGATAATCAACCATCTGTAGAAATCCACGTGATCCAAGGTGAAAGACCAATGGCGAAGGACAACAGAAGTTTGGGTAGATTCCACTTGGACGGTATTCCACCAGCACCAAGAGGTATTCCTCAGATCGAAGTGATCTTTGACATAGATGCTAACGGTATCATGAATGTGACCTCTAAAGACAAAGGCACAAACAAAGAACAAAGTATCAGAATCGAAGCGTCTTCAGGATTGACTGACGAAGAAATCGAAAGAATGAAGCAAGAGGCTGAAGCCAACGCTGAATCTGACAAAGTGGAAAAAGAGAAAATAGAAAAACTCAATGGAGCAGATTCTATGATCTTCCAAACTGAAAAGCAGTTGAACGAATTTGGCGATAAATTGTCTGATGACAACAAAGGCAAAATCAGCACTGCCCTAGAGAAGCTAAAAGAAGCACACAAAAGTGCAGATCTAGCAGCTATCGACACAGCTATGGAAGAAATGAACAAAGCATGGGAAGGTGCATCTCAAGAAATGTACGCGGCTTCTCAAGGTGCTGAAGGTGGAGCCCCTGGGGCTGACGCTGGCTCTGAGGCTGGTGCTACCGATTCAGAAGTATCTGATGTAGAGTTCGAAGAAGTAGACGAAGAGAAGAAATAATTTTCGACTCCAGTGAAAATCGAAAATTATTGATGAGCTAGGTCAACTCTAGTAATAGAGCAACCATAAGATCATCACTAGCAATTAGCTAGACTCAATATAGATACAAAGCCTTTCTGGTTTCCCCAGAAAGGCTTTTTTTATGATGTTAAGCCTAAAAATTCACTAGTTAATTAATTCTGCAAGATTGTTTTCTATCTTAGCCAAAGTATTATGAACAAACGATCTTAAGTCGATCAAATAATCTCTTACTATTTCCTAAGACCTAATGAATCCAACCAACTTAAAATCACTTTTTTTTGTATTATTTAGTCTAATATTTAGCTTCTCCAGTTTTAGTCAAGATTCATACTTCGGCATAAAAGGGGGTTACAATAATTCAACTCTTCATTCATCTAATGATGCTAGCCTAGGAATCCAATCTAGAAGCACGTATGGTTTAGGCGTAGTTTTTTGCAGCGCTCCAGACGAGGGAAAGTTAGGGATTGGTTATTCTCTAGAACTTGGATATATGAGAAAAGGCGCCAAAATAGACCACGACACACTCGACTATAAGTTTCACTATATCAACATGCCACTTCTGATCGATTTCTATCCTATAAAACAGATTAAATTAAGCATAGGACCTGAGTTTTCCTTCTTAGCTGGCGCAAACAACCACTCTAACGACTCCACAAAAACGAGTATTTTAAATACTTACAACAAAAAAATGGAGGTTTCTGGCATAGCAAGCATTAGTGGTTCTGTGACCTTTTTCATGGATTTAGGCATGCGATATAGCTACTCTTTCACTAAAATATCGAAATACGATGGCATATTAGATAGACAAGACCTATACAACAGTTATGTTCAGGTTTTTATCTTATTAAAAATCGCCAACTAACAACCCTTTCATTTTTTTATTAAAAAAGGCCTTATGGTTTTGTCAAATGACAAAACCATAAGGCCTTTTAAATATCTGCTCTAATTTATTTCAGTTCTAGCTTTGTTGTGTTTTTACTAAACTCCTCTCCTCTGATAGCAAAAAATCCAGCTTTCATTTCAGCCAGTTTTTCTGGATTGGTCTCAGCCAAATTTTGTTGTTGGCCTAGATCTTCTTTGAGATTGTACAATGCGAAATCTGGCAAATTACCCAATTCGATATTCACCTCTTTGCTGATCGCCGCTCCCTTGTATGGAGGGATCAATACCCAATCGCCTTTTCTGTAAGCCGTACGAGTATTAGCTTCGATCACCAGTTCTTCCCTCGCCGAAGTAGAACGCCCTAAAAAGGCATCGAGAATCGGCTCACTATCCTTGCCCACTGTAGTACTACCCACCAACTGCGCCATGGAAGTCAACAAATCTACCTGACAAACCAATGCCTCAGAAACTGCTGGTTCGATCGTCCCTTTCCAATAAGTGATAAAAGGCACATGAGTACCCGCTTCGAACAAGCTGTACTTGCCTCCTCTAAACGGTCCCCAAGGTTTATGATCGCCTAACTTTTCCACAGCGTCATCATTGTACCCATCATTAATGACAGGGCCATTATCACTAGAAAATACAATCAAGGTATTCTCCAAGATTCCTTCCTCTTCCAAAGTTTTGATAAACTCACCAATACACCAATCCGCTTCCAAAATCACGTCTCCTCTGGGACCCATTCCAGATTTTCCTGCAAATCTCGGATGCGGCGTACGAGGCACATGAGGTTGCTGCATGGCATAGTACAAGAAAAAGGGTGCTTCTTTGTGCTCTTTCACATACTGCTTGGCTTTCGTTAAAAAATGATCTGCCATGTCTTCGTCTACCCATTTAGCAGACTCACCACCTTTCATGTAGCCAATCCTTGGTATCCCGTTCACAATAGAACTATTGTGTCCATGATGCCACATCATTTTAAGCAATTCAGGATTATCTAATCCAGTCGGCTGACCCTCAAAATTCTCTTTGTAATTGATCTCAATCGGATCATTAGGGTCTAACCCATCCACTCTACCATTGTCTATATACACTGTAGGTACACGGTCTTGAGTAGCTGCCATGATATACGACTCGTCAAAACCTACCTGATTAGGACCTGGTGTGATTTCTTCATTCCAATTTACATGGCCAGTACCTAGTCCTAAATGCCATTTGCCTATTACGGCCGTTTGATAGCCATTGGCTTGGAGCATTTTAGGCAAGGTCATCTGTGCAGTATCTATCAACAACGGTGCTGTGCCAGGCAAAATCCTCGCCCCTTTTTTCCGCCAAGGATACTCCCCTGTGAGCAAAGCATATCTACTCGGCGTACAAGTAGATGAAGTAGCGTAGCCATTCACGAATCTCACTCCTCCTGAAGCTAATCGGTCTATATTAGGCGTGCTAATCGTGTTGGATCCATTGGCACTGATATCTCCATAGCCCAAATCGTCTGTATAAATGACTACAATATTAGGCTTAGGTACAGCGGAAGATTCTTCCGATTGCGATGGTTCTTTAGTAGGCGTGCAGGCATACAAACAGCCTAACACAATGGCCAAAAATGTGTGTTTCATATTCATATCTTGATCTCTATTATCTATTAGGAAAGAGCAATATAAAAAGACTTCATTCATCCGTAAAGCAATCCTTGAATTAAAACGTAATTTTTACGTTAATTCATTCTTAGAAATGAAAAAATTCACATTTCAACTTATTTCTTAACGAAACAACACCTACTCTATTTGTCTATTTCAAGGCACCACAGCTTTAACCTGCATGATGGATTAGGACTTGGTGATGAGAGGTTAAAAAGCGATAAATCAGGAAGTTTTGCGAAGAAAGCATAGCACCGCTATGATGACGAGTAAAACGAAACGAAGTGTCTGATTTGAAACTGTTTCAGCTCGGAATAGATTTCATTAATGCATAAAAGCAGGTTTAAATGAAAGTCTCATATTATTTTATATTGAAGTGATTCCTCGGGTTGATTACACTCCATTAACAAACCCTAACGATAGTCAACAAACAGATAACACTACGAAAACCACCAAGCAACATGATAAGATGAGATTTGTTTTTCAATATAAAACAAAGAACTAATGAAACTAAAAAGTTTACTCATCCTTACTTTACTTGCTTTGGGCCTCAGTGCACAAGCGCAATTAACTACTGGAGACATTGCCTTCACGGCTTTCAACACTGACGGAGATGACGATATTGCCTTCGTGACATTCGAGGATATCGCCCCTAATACGACCATCTATTTTGCCGATTCGGAACTGACTGACGGCGCTTTCGGCGACGACGAAGGGGACGTGATCTGGGTATCAGGAGCAAATCCGATTCCTGCAGGCACAGTGATTACTATTTCTTCAATAAGCGATGCGGGTGTTGCATCTATCGGCACTGTGACAGGCGATACTGGTCTTTCATCAAGTGGAGAAGCTGTCTTTGCTTACCTCGGCACTGATGTACGTGTAGTCACTACTTTCCTTGCTGCTATCTCTAATCTAGATTCAGGGTTTGGAGACTTGTCTGGCTCTGGATTATACAAGGGTTCTACAGCCATCGTATTGACAGAAACTGCCGATATAGCAGAATACGTAGGGCCTAAAACTGGGATCGACAAAAACGGATACCTTTCATATCTCAACGATATGTCTAACTGGGTGATACAAGATACTGAAGACGATGATCAAAATGACACTGTAAGCCCAGATCTACCTTTTAACACGACCACATTTGGAATTTCTGCCACAGACGTTACCCCTCCCAATGTGGCTGGTATTGAAGTGGTCTCTCAAAATACAATTCACGTTGTTTTCACTGAAAATGTGGATGAAGTTAGTGCTACTACTACCTCCAACTATGTTTTCTCTCCATCGTCTACAATCAGCGATATTACTTACGATGAGCCTACCCAAACAGCTACCCTCTCTCACAGTGGTCTGACTCCAGGTGCCAGTACTACATTGGCCATATCAAACATCGAAGATTTGGCTTCCAACAGCATGGCTTCTACTTACACAAGCGAAGCTTTCTACTTCAACCCTACGACGCCAGAGTTGATAATTACAGAAATCATGTACAACGCACCTTCCGATGCTTCTAATGATTTAGAATTTATCGAAATATACAACGCTGGAGAAGCTACTGCAGCCCTGGGTGGCATTCAGGTCGTTGACGAAGGAAATTTTGCTTTTTCATTTCCCCAAATGGATTTGGCTGCTGGTGAAACAGTACTCCTAGCAACTAACCCCACCGCAGCAGGGACGTTCTACAGCAAAACTTTCCTTGCGCTAGCCGCCAGCTCTGGCAATTTGCTGGGCAATGGCGGTGAATTGTTGCAAATTAAAAATACAGATGGCACAACCCTATTCGAAGTAGAATACGACGATGCAAGTCCTTGGGCTACTGATGCAGATGGCAATGGCCCTTCATTGGAATTGATTGCGCTAAATAAAGATACAGACGATGGTGCCAGCTGGGTGGCTTCTTCTACGCTCGTAGCTCAATCTGAAGGTCTTGATGTATTTGCTTCTCCTGGTATTTTCACAGAAGTGACTACTCCAGCACTCAGCTTCGACGAAGAATATGTGACAGTAAGCACCGAAGATGCGACAGTGACCATCACCGTCACGCTATCTGATCCTTCTACAAGTGAAATCACTGTAGATGCTGATTTAGTAGATGGATTTGGTTCGTCTAGCATCATTATGGACACTAAGACCTTAACTTTCCCTGCAAATAGTACTGCATCTCAAACTTTCACAGTAGACCTTACTGCTTCTGCTAATAACAATGATTACTTCTTCGTCTTACAACTGGGCAATGCCGCTCATGCTGACCTAGGGTCTCTCACTGAGACAGTAGTCTATGTGCTCAATGAAGACATAGCAGCTCCTACAGCTTCTAGTGAGTTGATCATAGCCCATGCCACTAGCTACCTAGTAGATGAAGATGGTTCTGCAGAGATCGTAGCTTTTGACAAGGACACTGAGCGGTTGTTTGTCTTGAACTCTACGGCCACTAAAGTGGAAATATTAGACTTCAGCAATCCACGAGCGATCACTTCGATCAAAAGCATTGACATGACCTCATATGGTAATGGCGCTACAAGTATTGCCGTAAAGGACGGACTCATAGCTGCAACTGTAGTGGGCGAAAATTTTGCCGATGGTGGCAAAGTCATATTCATGGATACAGACGGAGTTATTCATTCATCTGTGACTGTGGGCAACTTGCCCGACATGGTTACATTTAGCCCTGATGGCAAATACGTATTGACTGCCAACGAAGGCCAGCCCAATGACGACTATAGCGTAGACCCAGAAGGTAGCATCTCCATGATCGATATCTCTGGTGACATTACGGAGTTGACTCAAAGTGATGTAACTACACTTACTTTTAATGCTTTTGATACTCAGATCGATGATTTAAGAACTGCTGGTGTACGTGTATTTGGTTTGAATGCGTCTGTATCTGAAGACATGGAACCAGAGTATATCACCATAAGTTCAGACTCTAAAACTGCCTGGGTGTCTCTTCAGGAAAACAATGCCTTGGCCACCATCAATTTGGAAACAAAGACCATTACTGAAATCAACGCTTTGGGCGTAAAAGATCACAGTTTGGCTAAAAACTCTTTGGATGCATCTGACAAAACAGAGGACGTGATCATGGCCAACTGGCCTGTAAAAGGCATGTATATGCCAGATGCAATTGCTAGCTATACAGTCAATAATGTAACCTATGTAGTAACTGCCAACGAAGGAGACCAACGTGAGTATGATGGAATAGACGAAGATGTGACCATTAGCGATGCAGAGTATGTACTAGACCCTACTACATTCCCTCAAGCTGACTTGATGAAAAAAGAATTTACAATCGGCAGATTGGCAGTATCTCCCTACTCAGGTGATACAGACAACGACGGAGACTTCGACGAAATTCATGCCTTTGGCGCAAGGTCTTTTAGTATTTGGAATACTTCTACAAACGAGATCGTTTACGACAGTGGCAATGACTTCGAATTGATTACTGCTCTGGATCCTACTTATGGAGAGCTATTCAATGCCAGCAATTCGAACAACAATTTTAAAAACAGAAGTGACAACAAAGGACCTGAGCCAGAAGGAATCACTGTAGCAGAAATCGACGGCAAGCAATATGCTTTTATTACACTAGAGCGTACGGGTGGATTGATGACATACAACATCACAGACCCACTAGCTCCAGTATTTGTTGATTATTCTAACAACAGAGACCTAGGAGAAGATGAAGGTGGCGACTTAGGGCCAGAAGGCATCATCTATATCGACCCTGTGAGTAGCCCAGCAGATACTGCTCTGATCGTAATGGCCAATGAAGTAAGTGCTACTGTAAGTGTCTATTACATCAAAAACGTAATAGTGAGTGCTGAAGAAGAGGAAGAAGAAACATCTGAGGTCACTGCTGTGTCTCCAGAAAACTCTAACGCACTAAAAGTGTATCCTACACCAGCATCAGACAAAGTATATTTTAGCCAGCCAACTAGCTATACACTACACGACATGAATGGTGCCCAGCTAAAGCAAGGAACACATGCGGTAAGCTTACATACTTCAGACTTGACCAACGGTATCTATATCCTGAAAAATGCCCAAGGCCAATCGACCAAAATAGTAATTACTCACTAATCAATCGAGTCATCCACAACACAACAACATCAACGTAGTATCAACCACTTATACTACATTTCTAAAGCACAGTCCAAATAGGTTGGACTGTGCTTTTTTATTCTTACTATTAAGTTATAAAACAAAAAGGCCTTAGCTTTTGGCTAAGACCTTCAATATTCTTAATCAGTACTTAAAATTAAGCCACTTCGATCAATTCGATTTCAAAAATCAATGCCGAGAAAGGTGCGATGTCTGCTCCTGCTCCTCTTTCGCCATAGGCCAAATCTTGTGGTATAAAAAGTCTCCATTTATCCCCTGGCACCATTAATTGTAAAGCCTCAGTCCATCCTGCAATCACACCATTCACTGGAAATGTAGCTGGCTGACCACGTTGTACAGAGCTATCAAACACCTTTCCGTCGATCAACGTACCTGTGTAATGCGTAGTCACTTGGCTAGCAGGTGTAGGCTTAGTACCTGACGCATCGCCAGACTCGATCACTTCATATTGCAACCCGCTAGGCAAAGTAGTTACTCCTTCTTTTACGGCATTTACAGCCAAGAATGCTTCACCTTTTTCTTTAGCATCACCAGCAGCTTCTGCTTTCAATTCGCCAATTTTCTTTTGGATCACTTGGTTGATTTCATCAACTGTCAATTCGCTGTGGCCAGCAAATGCATCACCCATTCCACTCATAAAAGCATCCAGATCAAAAATGGTGTTAAATCCTTCGTTGATAAAATTGGTACCTACGCTTTGTCCTAGTCCGTAACTGAATTTTTGCTCTTCAGTATTTAATTCTGTCATTGTCTCTTTTTTTAATAAAGGTGCAAAGGTAGGCCTTTCGAAAAGGCTATCAAACCGATACCGTTTTCATTTTCTTATGAAACACCACAGGCTTTCATTAAGATTTTGAATTCAATACTACCAATCAATCGGAAAGTAGTCCTTTAAGAATTTACCGCACCAGTGCTCGCCCCTATTGATACCATCAAAAACAGGATCCATCACACGAGCAGCACCATCCACAATATCAAGCGGGGGTTGAAAGTCATGTACCTCTTCTTTGAATTTAGCAATTTGAGCAGGATCTTCATCCGTCACCCAACCCGTATCTACAGCATTCATATAAATGCCATATTTGGCTAATTCTCCTGCCGATGTATGCGTCAGCATATTGAGCGCAGCCTTAGCCATGTTGGTATGTGGGTGGCGTGGTTCTTTTTTGAATCGATAAAATTTGCCCTCCATAGCCGTCACGTTCACGATGTGCTTGATACCCGTATTTTCTCTTTTCATCATGGTAGAAAGGCGGTTGCAAAGCACAAAAGGTGCGATGGAATTGACCAACTGAACCTCTAAAAGTTCTGGAGTAGGCACCTCTCCCAATTTAAGTCTCCAAGAGTTGGTCGTACGCAAGTCTACCTGCTGCAGATCCACATCCAGTTTCCCTTCGGGGAAAACCTCTTCATTTTGCAAAGCCCCATCGTAGCTGTATGGAATCTGCGACAATTGTGCAGAAGCACGCAGCCCAAGACCTGGCGCTTTCTCATTCCAAGACACTGCCAACGTAGAAGTATCTTTTCCTGATGAGCTTACCGCTCCGATACGATCGAGGCAGTTGTGATGGCTCGTAAGCAACTGCTGCACATCCACCGAATGCTCGTGAAAAGGCAAACTCTCCTTCTCCATCATATGTGCATAAAACCCTGGCGGACGACGAACAGTCTGAGCGGCATTGTTGATCAGAATATCTAGGCGATCGTAGGTCTGCTCGATGTAGGTACAAAACAGCTCCACACTCGGCGTGTGACGCAAGTCCAACCCATGGATATGCAATCGATCACTCCATTTATAAAAATCTTTTTCTTTGGCAAATCGAATGGCAGAGTCGGCTGGGAAACGAGTAGTAGCAATCACAGTCGCCCCTGCTCGAAGCATCATGAGCGTGACATGATAGCCGATTTTCAGCCGTGAGCCAGTCATCAAAGCTACTTGCCCTGTCAGGTCAGCAGTCTGAAAGCGCTTGGCATAATTCAAGTCTCCACAGGTCTCGCACATGGTATCGTAGAAAGGATGCAGCTTGGTATATTCAGCTTTGCACACATAGCAGTTGCGAGGCGAATTCAGCTCTTGCCCTTCCATATCCAGCTTGGCAGCAGGAAGCAGGATCTGATCAGGAGCTTCGAAGATTTTAGCCGTGCGTGCCGAGCGAATACCTGTGGCTTCTCGGGCTTGCTTGTCTTGCTTCCTGATTTCCGTTTTTTCTTTGTTTTTGAGGTCTTTTCTTCGCTTGCGCAATTCGGTTCTGTCTGGGCGAGACACCTCACCTGCTGCTTTCATCAAAGCCACTCGCTGCTCTTCCGTCAGCTCTACTAGCGCCTCACTATTATCTACCAATCCTTGAAGCGTAGCCAAACACGCCTCAAGTTCTTCCTTACTGATATTTTTCTTCTCTGTTTCCATTCGAGGCGCAAAGATATATTAAAGAGCTTACTTGAAGTAACCTCTTTAATAGGTGAAAATTAACCCTACCTTTGCCGCATGTCAGGACAAATCAAAGATCAAGCGGCCATCCTCAGCAAATTGGGCATCAGCCAACTCAATCCCATGCAAATTGCTGCACAAGAAGCCATCACCCATCATGACGAAGTGGTACTCCTCTCTCCTACAGGTACTGGCAAGACGTTAGCATTTTTATTACCTCTTTTACCTTACTTAGACGTTAGCTTAGAGCAAGTACAACTTTTGATCTTGGTTCCTTCACGGGAATTGGCCATTCAGATCGAACAGGTAGTACGAGAGATGGGTAGTGGCTTTAAAGCCAATGCCGTCTATGGCGGACGCGCAGGGTCTAAAGACAAAATAGACTTGAAACGAGCGCCTGCTATTTTGATCGGTACACCTGGCCGAATCGCAGATCACTTCCGCAGAGAAACCATCGACACTAGCCATATCCATACCTTAGTGCTCGATGAATTTGACAAATCCTTAGAGGTAGGCTTCGAACCCGAAATGACCGAGATCATTGAATCTCTACCCGCTAACACAAAAAAAATACTGACCTCTGCCACCCAAAAAGTAGAAATTCCTGACTTCGTAAGCATTCGTAATCCAGAAAATCTCAATTTTCTAAGCGATGACGAAAGCAAACTCACGCTCAAACTCATTACTGCTTCGTCAAGCGACAAGCTAAACGCACTGATACAGCTGATCGGACACATCGGTGAAGGCAGTGGCATTATTTTCTGCAATTTCAAAGACACCATCCAAGAAGTGAGCGATGCGCTATATGATCACAAGATCAGCCATGCTTGTTTTTATGGCGGACTAGAACAACAAGACCGTGAACGTGCTTTGATCAAATTTAGAAATGGCACAAGCCGATTGCTGCTGGCTACTGACTTGGCAGCCAGAGGGATTGACGTGCCCGCTTTGGACTTTATCATCCACTATCAATTGCCACCCAAAAAAGAAGAGTTTACGCACAGAAATGGACGGACAGCTCGTATGCAGCAGGACGGCACTGCCTATTTACTGAAAGGCAAAAACGAAAAACTGCCTGACTTCATTAAAGGATTAGATGAGGAAACAATTAGCGGTTCGGCTAGGTTTCACGATAGCGAATGGACGACACTTTTTATCTCTGGCGGTAGAAAAGATAAAATCTCAAAAGGCGACATTGCAGGGTTGTTTATGAAACAGGGAAACCTAAACAAAGAAGAATTGGGGATGATCGAACTCAAGCAAGACTGCTCATTTGTGGCCGTGCCCCAATCGAAAGCCAACTCACTTATACAGCAGTTGAACAACAGTAGATTGAAAAAGAAGAAAGTAAGAATTAGCCCATTAGACTAATGAGTGATACTCCAAACGAACAGCCCAACAACCCTCTGCATGGGGTAAAACTAGCAGATATGCTCGAAGAGTTGGTAGAAAAATGTGGCTGGGAAAACCTAGGTCAAGAGGTCAATATAAAATGTTTTACCCACGACCCTTCTATCAAATCAAGTTTGAAATTTCTCCGACAGACACCCTGGGCCAGAGAAAAATTGGAGCGCTTTTACCTACATGTACTCAAGCGTGGCTATAGCCGCCGAGTGAAACCCAAACGCGAACCAGGAAAGCCTAGGTACTACAAGAAGAAATCAGATTGAAAATAGAGCTGAACCTGCTAGTGGGGAGCATCGTCATTCCCCGAAGCGATGCAGGAGCTTTCTGGGAATCCACATCGGCAAGTTATGCTATCATCAAAACTAACCACATCACTGGTGCAAGTTTAGCAAAAGCGTGGCTAATCTAATCAAGCATTTGAAATGTAATCATCCATCCATATTTCCCTCCCCTTATATGATTATTATCATGATTTTAATAAAGGATAAAATTATCCTTTATTAAAGAATAGCTGTACTTTTGATTCATAAAACAAAGCAATTATGTTTTCAAAAGCATGTATGTACGGAATCAGAGCCAGTATCTATGTCTCTTCGCAGTCGCTCAAAGACAACAAAGTAGGTCTGATCGATATTGCCAACAATATAGAATCACCGACAGCATTTACCGCCAAGGTGCTGCAACAATTGGTGCGTAGTGGCATCATAGATTCGACCAAAGGACCTACAGGAGGCTTCCTGATCGACCCCAAGCGAATAGATGAAGTAAAACTTAGTCAAATTGTAGATGCCATAGATGGTGACTCCATCTATAAAGGCTGCGGGCTGGGACTAACAGCCTGTGATGCATCACAACCCTGCCCTGTACATGAGCAGTTTGCCAAAGTACGCAACGAACTCCGACACATGCTCGAAAGCACCAGTCTATATGAACTTGCCACAGGACTAGACATTGGTTTGACTTATTTGAAGAGGTGAAAAATAGATTGAATTAAGGATAATTTGATCAGCTATAATACAAAAGTGACCCACTAATCATGACACAAGAGATTCTACAAATAGAAGACATCAAAAAGCTAGTAAACAGCTTCTACGCTAAAGTACGTAAAGACGATGTACTCGCTGATATTTTTAATGCTCGTATTGGCAACCGCTGGCCAGAGCACCTAGAGAAGATGTATCGGTTTTGGCAAACGGTGCTTCTGGAGGAGCACACCTACTTTGGCAGCCCATTTTTACCTCACGCTAATTTGCCCATAGCAGCAGAGCATTTCGACCGCTGGATTCAGTTGTTTTTTCAGACCATTGACGAGGAGTTTCACGGCGAGAAAGCAGAAAGAGCCAAATGGCAAGGTCAACGCATGGCTGAAATGTTTCTATCCAAAATTGAGTATCACCGCGAAAACAAAAGCAAGCCACTACTATGAAAACCGTAAAATATCCCCTCGTTACTGCGTCTGTATTTCTATGGATAGGGTTTGTAGGTGCCATTAGTTTTATGGAGGCCTGGCTCAAATTTCAAGCACCAGGCATTACGGTCACGCTCGGTTTGGGTATTGGTAGATTGGTGTTTTTCGCACTCAATAAAGTAGAATGGGTACTAGCATTGGCTATAGCGATCTCCTACCTAGCCAACAAAGAACCTCTACTAAACAACCCGAATGGCTACTACTGGATATCCGTAGTCCTACTGACCCTCCAGACCGTCTGGCTCCTGCCTGTACTCGACCATCGAGCCGAACTGCTCATTCAAGGAATAGAAATACCTTCCGCCCCATACCATTTGATATATGTGGGCACAGAAATAGTAAAAATATCATCGCTGATAATATTCGGCATCAAACAATTTAGAGCACATTTAAAAAACGCTTATCATGAAAATCAAAGAGAATCAAATCATTGGCGAACTGGTAGCACAACACTACAAAGTAGCTCGCGTATTTAAAAAGCACAACATAGATTTTTGTTGTAAAGGCAACAGGACATTGGACGAAGCCTGCCAAACCTCTCCCGACTATCTAAAAACAGTGATCGAAGAACTGGAAGCTGAGATCAACCAAACGGAAAGTGCCACAATCGACTTTCAAACTTGGCCATTGGACCTACTAGCCGATTATATCGAAAAGAAACACCACCGATATGTGCAAGAAAAAACAATTGAGATCCAGCCCTATCTCAATAAAATTTGTAACGTGCACGGCGCACAACATCCTGAGCTTATAGAAATCAAAAAGCTCTTTGACGAAGCTGCTGGCGAACTGGCCGCCCATATGAAAAAGGAAGAGCTGATTCTATTTCCTATCGTTAGAAAAATGGTAAAAAAACAAAGCGAAGGTCAGTCATGGGAAGGGGTGCATTTTGGCACCGTACAAAACCCCATACAAATGATGATGATGGAACACGAAACGGAAGGAGACCGATTTGCTAAAATAGCTACGCTCAGCAACAACTACACCCCTCCAAAAGAAGCATGCAACACATATGCTGTCACCTTTGCCTTGCTCCAAGAGTTTGAAGACGACTTGCATTTACATATTCATTTAGAAAATAATATTTTGTTTCCTAAAGCCGTAGTTTTAGAACAAAACATGAATAAAACAACGATCGAATGATCTAACCGTTTAGAAGTATAGGCTGGTTTGAAAAATCATAAACCAGCCTGCTACATGAATTTTTAAAACTAAATAACGATACCATGAGCCAACAAATCTTCTACGACACCGTGAGTGAAGCCACCAAGGGCTTGACCCAACGAGGCTACACCACAGACTTGAAAGTACTCGCTGAGAACGAATGTCTGGTTTGCCAAAGCACAAGCAAACAACTCTCTCCTGATGAATTTGTAATCGACGAAGTACATCGATTCGAAGGAGATACCGATCCATCAGACGAAATGATCGTTTATGCCATTTCGTCTATGCATCACGATATCAAAGGCATATTGGTAAACGCCTATGGGGTAGATGCCGACACCTCCACTTTTCAAATCATTAAGCATCTAAATACACACCTATGAAACCAACACCCATTAAAAGGAACGAACACCTCAAACCCATCAGCCGAGAACACCATCAAGGACTCCTGCTCTGTTGGAAAATCAGAACAGGTCTAAGCCTAAACATACCCATCAAAAGAATCAAAAAATATACAGACTGGTTTTATCAGGAGCACTTACTCCCCCATTTTGAATTAGAAGAAAAACACCTCTTTCCTATTTTGGACGAGCAACACGAAATGGTGACTAAAGCCAAAGCTGAGCACCGCCGACTCAAAAGGTTGTTTGAAGCAAAAGATGAACTCGAAAAAAAGATAAGTCTGATCGAAGAAGAGCTAGAAAGTCATATTCGGTTTGAAGAGCGGGTATTATTCAACGAAATCCAATCCGTGGCTACAGCCGAACAGCTGCAACACATCGATAAAGTACATCAAGAGGAAAAATTTGTAGAGAACCTATCAGACCCTTTTTGGAAAAAATGAAAAACACCATTCAGTTTACCGTAGTTGTAGAAGGTCATAACCACTCTCTTTCCACTTACCCTGATGCTTATCCCAATGTGATGACTCTCATCAAAGACCAGCTGCTCCTCGACGATTTTGGTGAATGCGGCGGCATGGGTAGATGTGCGACTTGCGTGATAAATACCCAAGGACTCTCTGGCGAATCCACCATCAAAGAAAGAAACGAACCAGCTACCTTACACAAATATGGGCTAGATGATCCAGGCACCCGTTTGTCGTGCCAGCTCTTTGTTTCACCTGATCTAGAAGGCACTGAATTGACCTTGATAGAAGTATAGGTACTCACCTACTTAGTAACAAGTCCTCTCTCATGCCATGCACGAAACGAGCCCGCAAGTATTTACTTTCATAATAAAAACTTATTTGGCAACACTTATACCTACCTTTGCGGCATAGAGAGATGCCGAAGTGCATTTCAGCACATTAAAGCACATAAAGCAGGGAATGAAATTCAACGAATTGCCACTCATTGCGCCTATATTGAAGGCGCTCCAAGATAAAAACTACTCCGAACCTACAGCCATACAAGAAAAAGCCATACCGCTGGTATTGCAACAAAATGACGTGATGGGCTGTGCCCAAACAGGCACTGGTAAAACAGCTGCTTTTGCTATACCTATCATCCAGCGTATCCACGAATTGGAAGAAGGAAAAAGCGGAAAGCCTCAACTCCTGTCCCTAATCGTGACACCTACACGTGAGCTAGCCATACAGATCGACGACAACATCCGCCTGTACAGCAAATACACGAACCTGAAACACGCCGTGATATTCGGTGGCGTAAAGCAAGGACAGCAAGTAGAAAAAATGAAACGTGGTGTGCATGTATTAGTCGCCACACCAGGCCGATTACTCGACTTGATCACACAAGGTCATATTTCACTAAGTCAGGTCAAAATTTTCGTACTCGACGAAGCTGACCGTATGCTCGACATGGGTTTTGTAAACGACGTAAAGAAACTACTGAAGCTCTTGCCAACCAAGCGACAGTCGCTCTTCTTCTCCGCCACCATGCCCAAAAGCATCCTCAATCTGGCCAACGAAATACTGACCAACCCTAAGAAAATAGAAGTAAGTCCAGTCTCATCTACTGCTGAGACTATCCAACAATACTTGTATTATACCAACAGATCCGACAAGAAAAAACTGCTGATGCACATCCTCAAGGATGAAAAAATGGATCAGGTATTAATTTTTGGAAGAACCAAGCACGGCGCCGATCGTATCGTTCGGGATTTGCAAAAGCACAAAATCAAGTCGGCGGCTATTCATGGCGACAAAGCTCAAAACCAACGCCAAAAAGCACTGACCGATTTCAAATCGGGCAAGCTCAGGGTATTGGTAGCTACAGATATCGCTGCACGTGGCATCGACATCGACAAGCTCAAGTATGTAATCAATTTCGACGTGCCCGAGGCTGCTGAGACTTATGTACACCGCATAGGTAGATCTGGTCGTGCAGGGGAGTCTGGTATCGCCATCACTATGTCTGAGCCTGAAGAAAACACACTGGTGAAGGACATAGAGAAGCTGACCAAACAAAGCATCCCTGTGATCAAAGATCAGCCGTTTCCCCAAACGGAAAAGCCGATGACAGACGCAGAGAAAAAAGAATGGAACAAAGAAAAACAACGCCGCAAGCAGGAATTTTTCGCCAATAGAAATAAAAACAAATCTGGTAGACGTTAGTCTACCAGATTTGTTTTTCATGTGACTATTTTGAAGAAAATGTTAATCCTCGAATAGATTACTTAACCTCAAATAACTTATTAAACAAGTCTCATCAAGTAACGAGACACCTACATCCCCAACCGTTTCATAACTAAGCTATCTATCGCCTGACACAGAGAGAGTGGCTTTACGGTCCGCCAGTTTTGGATATCGAGCGAACCACCAAAATTGATGTAGCCATCTACGTTATAGTTGGTCATTTCTTCGACCACAAAATCCCTAAAACCTATGCCTACTATCCAGCCATCCTCCACGTCTTCGAGCCACTCTTCGTAGTAGCTATCGTCTGATCCATGAAAATTCAGTACATTTTCACCGATCAAAATATACTTATTGATTCCCTCGAGCTGTAGTTCATCGAGGATGTTTCGTTTGAGGTTCATGATGTCGTTGTTGATGGCATCGTTCCACTCTCCGATAAACTCCAGGATTACATAGCCCAGATCATAGTCTGCAAACAAAGTCTTGAGATACAAGGTCTCTGAGCCAAAATTGTCCCAAGCTGGATCGATATAGTAGCCATAGATCGTCTCTGAATATAGATTGTAGTTGTACTCCTTACCATGAAAAGGCGACAAGGGGTCATTAGCCGAATCATAATGTTTGAGCCAGCCGCTATAAGGTTCTATGTTATGCATCTTCAGCGTTGTAGTGATCGATTGCTTTTCTGACAGACCCCTGTGATTTTACGAGTAGCTCTGCTTTAGTTCTACTTATACCCGTCTCTTCCATCACCATACGAATCGCCCGATCTACCAACTTTTCATTGCTTAACTGCATATCTACCATTTTGTTGCCTTGTACATGACCGAGCCTGATCATGGTAGCCGTAGAGATCATATTGAGTACCAGCTTTTGTGCAGTACCAGCTTTCATACGTGTGCTGCCCGTCACAAACTCTGGCCCTACGACTACTTCTATGGGGTATTGTGCCGTGGCAGCCATTTCGCTACCTGTATTGCAGGTGATGCAACCCGTCACCAATCCGGCCGCATTGGCTTGCGCCAAACCGCCGATCACATAGGGCGTACGCCCCGAGGCCGCAATACCGATCAGTACATCCTTATCGGAAATACCGAAAGCCTGTACATCTCGCCAAGCCTGCTTCGGATCGTCCTCGGCATGCTCCACAGACTTGCGAATGGCGCCGTCGCCACCTGCGATCACACCCACCACTTTGCCTTGCGGCAAACCATAGGTAGGAGGTATCTCAGAAGCATCTACCACACCCAATCGACCACTGGTACCAGCTCCAATGTAAAACAAACGACCACCCTTGGACATCTTGGCTACTATCTGCTGTACGAGGGCTTCTATACTAGGGATGACCTTCTCTACAGCCATAGGCACCGTTTGATCCTCCTTGTTCATATTGGTAAGCAAGTCGGTCACCGACATGTGCTGCAGGTCGGTATAGTTCGAAGGGGATTCGGTCGTATTCTTCATGTTTCAAAAATGAAGGAATCCAACGGAAATGGGAAGGGAAATCAGAGTATTTTTTACTTCGGCTGGTGATAGGCAATGAGCCCATCGATAGGCCCCACCACAATGTCTTTGATTTGGATATCCATGTCGGCACCTACTTTTCTGAGTACCTCTTCATAATAATAGGCTACCGATCCGGTAAAATGTACAGGCACGTTTTTATAGTTTGTGTACTTCATCACGTTGACCTCTATGAATCGTTTGAACGCATCGTACACCAATTGATATATCATAGGATCTTTAAGGTACTTAAAGATAAATTTGGAAAAGCTCGACAGATATAAAATCGGCATGTGATGATGGTAGATATTGTTGAGAATATCAGGTGCCTCTAAGCCGAATTCTTCATCAAACTGTTCTCTAATATAGACAGGAAGTTCTTTTTTGAAATAGTGTTTTAAAAACTGCTTACCTAGGTAATTGCCACTTCCTTCATCTCCTAAGATATAGCCCAGCGACCGTACATTTTCTATGATTCCTATACCATCATACAGGCAGGAATTAGATCCTGTACCAAGGATACAGGCAATACCGGGTTCGATACCGCAAAGTGAACGCGCCGCAGCCAACATATCGTGATTGACCTCAATTTTAGCATTTGGGAAAAGCTGCATAAAACAATCTCTAATCGTCTGCTTATTTCTATTGGACGAGCAACCCGCTCCATAGAAATACACCTCTTTGAATGGCGTATCGATATATTCGATCAATCCCATACGCATCACCTCCAATATACCAGAAGCATCCAAATAATACGGATTGATCCCTCCCGACCGGGCATGAAATACATTTTGTTTGGAATCAATGACCCTCCATTCTGTCTTTGTAGAGCCGCTTTCTGCTATTAGAATCATACCTTTCTTGAGTGTTAAGCACTGTTTGCTTTTGTGCGAGCTTCGAAAATAACAAATTCTGGTAGATTCGATGAGTATGTCAACGATTATATGGTGGATTTTTACGCCAATTTACCAATCACTTCAAACTTCTCAAAGACCTTGGCTGTATGTGGCGCTTCGGCCAATTCTTCGGTAAGATCTTGTCCTGCCCAATGCTCGTAATGCTTACCATCTCTCCACATGCGCGAAGCAGATACATCGTAGATTTGGCCATCTAAAGCCACCCAGATTTCTTCTCTATCTTGCCCATTGCGCAAAGCAAGTTGTTGTTTGGTATATACAGGCAGCTCCATCAATCCCCCAAAGTCACTACCGTGATACCTGCACCACCGTGCTCTATATGTTCATCTTTGGCACTCAGCACTTTAGGGTTTTCACGCAAGACATTTCGAACCAGTTCACGCAAGACGCCATGTCCTTTTCCATGCAGTATTTTCACTTCTACATACCCCAATAGTAGCGCTTCGTCGATGTAGTATTCTACCTTACCTATCGCTTCTTCCGCCCTTACTCCTCGGATATCTAGCGTGGCACTAAAACTCGCCATCTTGTCATTGAGGTTGATACCCGTCATCGTCTGCACTCGCTGATCCGTCGTTTTCTTGAATTCCTTTGAAGATATCTTCACCAAATCATTAAGCTTGACTCTAGACTTGAGACCACCCAGCAACAATTCTGCATGCTTGCCTTTGATGCTATCCACCTCTCCTACTGCCCCAGACTTCAATTGCACTTTGTCGCCTACCTGTATAGGGCTTACATCCACTACTTTTGGTTTTTCCTTTACCGCCTCTTTTTTTACTACTTTTTCGGCGTGTGCTTTGAGCGCTTCGCGAGCTTCGAGTGTACGCTTCTGGTCTGCTTTGGACTCCTTGATGGCTTTGATAGTGGCTTCAATTTTCTTATTCGAAGACTGAATCACACGAGCCGCTTCATCTTGCGCTTGCTTGATGACTTTCGTCTTCTCCTTTTCCAGATATTTTTTCAGATCTTCATAGTCCTTGATAGCATCAGAAAGTCGAGCATTTTTTGCTTCAATCGCCTTTTTATCTTTAGCAATTTGATTTTTCTCTGATTCAAGTTCACTCAGCAATCGATCAAACTGCACGTGTGAAATACCCGCCTTCTTCTTGGCTCGATTGAGCATTTCTGGATTTAGACCAATCTTGCCTGCAATCTCCAAAGCAAACGAACTACCTGGCTTACCGATTTCCAATTCGTACATCGGCTCTAGCTGCTTCACGTCAAATTTCATCGCCGCATTCACAATGCCGTTTTCCTTATCCGCTACTTTTTTCAGGTTGCCATAGTGGGTGGTGATAGCACCAAAAGACTGTGCCTTATTAAGCTCTAGCAATACCACTTCTGCGATGGCTCCGCCAAACTGAGGTTCGGTACCTGTGCCAAACTCATCAATAAGAAAGAGCGTATTTCGTGTGGCGTTTTCCAAAAAATATTTCATGTTCGTCAAGTGCGAACTATAAGTACTCAAGTCGTTTTCTATCGATTGTTCATCTCCTATATCGATAAAAATGGCTTGAAAAGTGCCAAATTCTGAGCTTTCCGATGCTGAGACTGGCAACCCACATTGCACCATATATTGGAGTAGACCTATCGTCTTGATACAGACTGACTTGCCGCCGGCATTAGGGCCAGAGATAAGCATTATTCTTTTTTCTCGCGACAGCGAAATATGAAGCGGAACAATCTTTTTTCCTTGTTCATTTAGAGCTGCCTCTAGTATAGGATGTCTCGCTCGCTGCCAGTTGATCTTTTGACTTTTTGAAAGCTCAGGACAGGTACAATCGAAATCGATACCAAATTTGGCTTTGGCTCGTATGAAATCGATAACACCGAGGATTTTTATACCTTTTCTCACTTCAGGCAAATGCCCCCTCAATTCATCCGTCAGTACGGTCAATATCCTAACTATCTCCCTACGTTCAGCATACTGGAGCTCACGAATTTCGTTGTTGATCTCCAAGGCCTCTGCTGGTTCCATGTACACGGTTTGCCCTGTGGCTGATTCATCATGTACAAACCCCTTGACGTGTCGCTTGTGCTCTGCCAACACAGGGATCACCATTCTACCTTCTCTGATGGTCAGTGCTGGTGTTTCTGGGCAATAGCCATGCTTGCTGGCTTCTTTCAATATTTTATTAACGGCCGTCCTCGCTCGTATTTGGCTTTTGGATATGGCGCTACGAATAGACATCAGCTCACGACTGGCATCATCCCTAAGCTGTCCTTTTTCGTCTATTTTTTTCTCTAGTTCTATATACAAAGAGTCGCCCAAATCAATATGCGACACGCGCTCGCTCAGCACGGGATAATCTTCCTGATGATGTTCAAAAAATCGAAGCATTTTCAATAAAGTACCCAGTACCAATTTTACATCAAAAAACTCATCTTCGTCTAGGAAATTGCCTGGCAATTCGGCCCGCTTGAGGCTAGGGGAAACATCTGTATAATTGGACTGAGGAAATGATGATCCACTGGAGAGAATCTTAATAAACTCACGGGTCTGGTCCATCCACTCATTGATTTTGGACGTATGGGTTGTCAGCGTCAAACGATCCACATAGTCCTCACCTAATGTACTCAAGCACCGGTCTTTGATCAACTGCTTAATTTTGTCAAAACCTAATTTGACCTCAATATCTTTTGGATAAAAATTCAAGAATAATAATTATTTTAATACTGAATCTCGTGTGATTGCTCGTGGCTTAATAGTCGCTTTTCTCTGCCTCAGTGTATCGCTGGCTATAGTCAATGAATCTCGTGGAACCAACAATGAATCAACTATAGCCAAAGAATCTTGTAGCACAAACAGCGAATCTACAGCTAAAGAATCTAGTGATACTGACAAAGAGTCCTGCTCCATTGTCAAGGAGTCTCCCTCAACTGCCATCGAATCATTCTCTAGCTTCACCTGCATCAACTCCGAATCTTCCTGATAGCCGCGCTTCTGTATCACATTGAGACTGTCTACCACTATGGTGTAGATTTTGTCGAGCAAGATTGGATTAGACAAGTAGTATTGATAGCTGACTTCATACTGAGGCTTGTCCACACCACGTTTTTCGAATAGTTCTCTTTCTAGTGTATTGTACACCGCATAGGCGGAGTCATTGGAAAGACGCAACTTATCCACCCTGGCTTCCAGTATGTGTATGTCTATTAGCAATTCGACCATAGTAGCTGAAGGAATAATCTCCTGCTGGTCTTTGGTAGAACTACAACTGAATCCCACGATAACATTTATTAACAAAAAATATTTTTTCACAAACCCATAATATTAAGTAATGGCTTAATTTTAGCGCCTCAAAAGTACAATGAATGAAGGACATCCTCAAGAAGCTTAGGAAATACGAGATCAGGATCAGGAAGGCTATAAATTCCCAGATGCAAGGCGACTTTCATTCGATTTTCAAAGGCTCTGGTCTGGAATTCGACGATGTGCGCTCCTATCAATACGGGGATGATGTACGCTCCATCGACTGGAATGTTTCGGCTAAGGGGCACGGCACTTTTGTAAAAACCTTCAAAGAAGAAAAAGAACAAAACGTATTTTTCATCCTCGATGTCAGCGCCTCTCAAAAAATCGGTAAGGCAGGAAACCAGAAACTAGACATCAGTAAAGAAATCTGCGCACTACTGTCTATCTCTGCCATCAAAGAAAATAGCCAAGTCGGTCTTATTTGTTTTTCAGATCAAAAAGAAAAATATGTAAAACCAGGCAAAGGACTCAAACATTCTTTCAACATCATTTCTAATATTTTTAATTTAGAACCTGAATCTAAGCAAACGAATTTGGCAAAAGCCATCCAGTTTACACTGAATCTACTGAAACGGAAAAGTGTGGTCGTGCTTATTTCGGATTTTGTGGACGAAAACTACGAGCACAATCTAAAATCGCTGGCGAGAGCGCACGATTTGGTAGTGGTGCAAGTATCGGACAAACGAGAAACTACTTTCCCCAATCTGGGTATAGTACCGCTACACGACCAAGAAAGTGGTAAGACCGTATGGAAAAATACCTCCTCGGGATCGTTTAGAAAATTGCTAGACCAGACCTATGGCGAGAGGCAAAAAGAATTAGAACGATTTTGTCTACGAAACCAAGCCAACTACACCAATGTCCGTACGGATGAAGACTACGTACCTAAGCTGATCCGATTGTTTAAAGTGAGAAATAAAATGAGAAAAAGTGGGTAAAGGCATTTCGTTAGGCATATTATTCAGCT
Source organism: Reichenbachiella carrageenanivorans (assembly GCF_025639805.1). Lineage (NCBI taxonomy): Bacteria > Pseudomonadati > Bacteroidota > Cytophagia > Cytophagales > Reichenbachiellaceae > Reichenbachiella > Reichenbachiella carrageenanivorans. The sequence continues at coordinate 4,190,121 of NZ_CP106735.1, forward strand.
TTGTATTTTCGATCAATCATGCACAAGAAATTTCGCCTTTCGGCAAATTTCTAAAAGATAGCGTCATGATCGGCCAAGAGGTGCAGTACTCCCTATCGGTCAAGTACCCAATAGACTGGCAGGTGGTATTTCCAGATTCCACCCACAGCTACGCTCCTTTTGAGTTTTATAGCAAAACCTTCTTTCCTACCCGCACCGACAGCACACACGCATATGATAGTGCCGTATATACTCTGTCTACATTCGAAATCGATCTCGTACAGCAGCTTCAGGTGCCAGTCTACTTGCTCAATGGCAACGACAGTACCGTAATCTTGGCCAACCCCGATTCTATCTTCCTCAAAGAACTCGTAACGATGGTACCAGACTCATTACAGTTTAAAGAAAATGTGACTTTTCAAGCGGTGAGCTATACCTTCAACTACCCTTACTTCCTGATTGGACTAGGCATACTGTTGATATTGGCACTTGGCCTATTTTTCTTCTTTGGAAAAAGCATACGAGCCAAAATCAAGCGCTATCGCATGCGCAAAGCTTATGAAAAATTCTCTTTGGAATTTGAAAGAGGCATTATCAAAATCAAACAAAAACAAAACAACACCCAACTCATCGAAGAAATTCTGGTCATTTGGAAAAAGTATATGGAGAAGCTGGAAGATCGACCATTCACCAAGTATACCTCCAAGGAAATATTGAAAGTAGGGTTTGAAAAAGAACTAAAAGACGTGCTCCAAACGATCGACCGAGCAATCTATGGCGCCATTAGCCATGAAGAAATGCATAAAAACTTCGAAGCACTAGAAGATTTTACATTGGAAAGATATCGCACGAAAACTAAAGAGGTAAGCCATGGGTGAGGAACAAAACAGCGGAGCTAATTGGTATGCATTGGATTGGTTCAAACCATCCACGTTCGAGAATTTTCAATGGGACAATGTAATTTTTCTTTATGCTTTTGCATTGATTCCACTATTCATCCTCATCTGGTGGCTATGGAGTCTGAGCAAGAAGAAAAATTTGGCCATCGCTTTGGTCAGAAAAGATATCAAATGGAGTCCGTCGGCACTACTCAGACACCTCCCTAATCTCATTTTTTTAATTTTCGTCTCTCTATTGGTTATTGCGCTGGCTCGCCCACAGAAAACCAACGAAAAAGTAGAACAATGGACGGAAGGGATCGACATCATGCTGGTGATAGACATCTCAGAATCGATGCAAATTGAAGATTTCAAACCCAATAGACTCGAAGCCGCCAAAGACGTGGCACGCAATTTTATCGCGGGTAGATTTCAAGACCGTATCGGCC